>NZ_JBHIMM010000001.1:0-323078 GCF_042194115.1 Bartonella sp. MR90HLJMH | reverse complement strand
ACCCTCAAGAAATGTGTTTCTAAAATCAGAATTTGCTGAAAAAACAGGTGTAACATTCGATAAAAATGTAGCCGCTGAAGCCAATGAAAGAACTTTAACAAAAGAAAAACGAGAAAATTTTAAATCGCTCCCTGCTAATTTTGTATATAATTTTTTCATAATGAACTCCCCAATGAAAAAATAACTATAAACATAAAAAAGACACATTTAAGCGCTATAAAACTCTTTAAAATCAGCTTTTTCTAAACATAAAAATTTAGTACCTGATTGAAAAGATAGAGAAGTTGTGTTTTTAGGTTTTATGGTTAACGTGCTTTGCTCTTTTACATTTCCTAAGAAGGTAAATTTTTTGTGGTGATTGTTTTTTAACCTTTAAACTTGTTGGTTGTTTTTTGCAAGGGGTGGAGTTAGTTTAGTATATTGTTTCTATAACTTCCTCCGGTAAAATTGAAATACATTTAAATATATACTTTTATCTTATTAGAAAATTTTTTAATAGATTTCTAGAAGGTGAGAGTTTTTTTATCTGTAGGGTGCTACAGATTTTTTATATTTAAAAATTACAGCAGAAAATAATGAACTTATAATTTATGAAAAAACTCATTATCTTATTTTGAAATAAGAAGTTTACTTTGTTGAAAGTGTACGGTTTTTCTGTTTTTTAAACCTGTATTTATCATTATAGCGCTTATCAATTTATATATATATATTTTTTCATCCGTAAAAACAATTCACCCCTGCCTCATGAGACAGGGGTGAAAAAGTGTTTTTTATGTATTTTGTTTATTATCAGTTCAATGTCATATTGAATCCCGCGCCTACACCCCAGTGACCTCCAGAAGTTGTTGCAGATATGTTAGAACGGTATTTTCCATTTTCTGAGGTGTAACCTGCACCAAAGGCAAATGCAGATTGGCTACGCCATAAACCAGTACCAAATCCAACGCTTAATTTTCCAGGTGTATCATTGTAGCGTAAGTTAGAAACTGCTAAACCAATCGCAGCTGCTTGTCTTGCCTCTTTTTTCACACTCTCAATACTATAGTTTAAAACATCAAACTTCATATCTGTATATTGCTTAGCCCGATCAACAGCATCATCAATCGCATCAATCGTGATATTATTTATCCGTTGATCTGTGTAGTGTTTGGATTGATCAAGAATTATCTTCATCTGTTCTTGGGTATAGTCATGGAGCTGACCACCATTTACAGCTTCTTTCGACCCTTTTTCAATTTTACCATCAGCTACATTATCAATCATAACAGGTTCACTAGGATCACCACCCGCTAATGTGATTTTATTGGTTTTTTTGCCGTTTTCATCTCTGTCATAACGAACAGCGTCCTCAGCAATATCGTTAACTTTATTATCAATATTATCAACTTTGTTTTCAATATTGAAAACCGTTTCACCAATATTCGTAACCGTAGTGGAAATATTATCGACTCTGTTGTTAAGATGCTTCACATCTTTTTCAACACTCGTGACACGTTCATTGGTTTCCCAAAGTTGACCACCATTAACCGCATCTTTCGAACCTTCTGCAATTTTACCATCAGCTACATTGATAATCTTACTCGGCTTACCATCGCGACCTGCATCATAGGCTTTTTTATCACTGTTCCACTTTAAAGCATCTGAATCGACCTTGTTGATGACATCATCAATACGGTTATTAATATTTGACATATTTTTATTGACGTCACCAAAAGCATCAGCGACATTATGGTGCTCTTTCTCAACAGTCGTACCATCAGCATTGACTTGAACAATCTTAAAAGTAGGACCTGTCCATTTGCCATTCTCATATTTGGCACCGCCACCGAAATAATTAGCAAGCTGGTTGCTCATGAAATAAAGCTGGTTACCCGTAATGGCATCCGTTGAACCCTTAGCAATTTCACCATCTAAAAGATATTTCAATTTGCTGTTTGTTTTCTTGCCATCTTTTTCATGACGTGCAACAAATGCTTCTTCTTCATCATCCCACAGTAAAGCATCTTTTGAGAAATCTTCAATTTTCTGATTAAACTCATTGGATACATTTGTTAAGCGCTTATTTACATCTTGAACATTACTATCAAGACCTTTTAAAGCTGAACCAACGTCATAAAAATCAGCCTTCCCTACCTTACCATCTACAATAGCCGATAAAGTATATTTCAGCCCTTCAAAAGCACCGTTAATGAACTTTGCACCACCGCCAAAAAACTTTGCAATATCTGCTGATATTTTATTAATCTGACTACCATTGATTGCATCGTTGGAATTTTCAGAAATGCTACCATCTTTCACGTTACGAAGAGCAACTGGTCCGTTGTTCTTATCGCCGCCCAAAGTTACACTACCATAATTAACATTACCATTGTCATTCTTATCATAGAGAACTGCAGCAGCACTTGCTGTCTCAATATCTTTAGAAATCTTCTCTATACTTTTATCAAGTTGATCTTTGTTAACAGCTTCATCACCCTTCTCTGCTGCCTTAACACCAGAAATAGAACGTTCTACTTTACCATATCCTGCAATATTGATCTCAGTCCCAGCTGTATCCTTACCTATAGTGATAACACCTGACGCACCTCCTTCTTGCTTCACAAGGCTATTTTTTGTTATATCAGAAATTTGATTGTGAATATTTGTGAAAGTATTGTTCACACCTTCAAAAGCATCAGCAACATTGTCATAAGGCTTCTTAGAGACAGCACCATTATCGTTGATCTGATAAACTTTGAAAGTAGGAGCGTGCCATTCTCCATTTTCATTATATCCAGCGCCACCACCAAAATATTTAGCAACATCACTAAACCCACTAATCAAATTTGCATTAACAATCCTGACATTTTTATCAAGCCCATCTAAAGCCGATCCAACATCATTATATTCCTTCTGTCTTACTGAGCCATCTACTTCAATAGTAGTTAAATTATATCTTGGTTTAACAAAAGCACCGTTAATAAATTTTGCATTCCCACCAAAGAAATTCGCAATATCTCCAGATATCTGATTAATCTGGCTACCATTTATTGCTTCTGTTGAATTTTCTGAAATCTTTCCATTTTTCACACCTGCAATGGTTCGCTCTCCCTCAGTACCTGCGATATCGATTTTTGTACCGCCTTTTTCAGCACCAATGGTAATGAATTTCTCATCTTCGTCCCATTTAACAAGACTATTTTCTTTTATATTAAGGATTCTATTACGAAGATTCGTGATGGAACTATTGACACCACGAAAAGCATCAGCGACATTATTGTATGATGCACTCGTAAAAATACCATCCTCACCAGGCTGCAAAATACGGAAAGTAGGATTAGTCCATTCCCCACTCTCATAACTAGCACCACCACCAAAATACCTAGCAATGTCGCTACCCATAGCATAAAGCTGGGAACCATTTATTGCATCAGATGAATCCACATTAACCGCCCCAGATTCAACACCCTTAATAACCCGATTAAGGCCTGCATTATTTCGAACACTAATTGACTCGCCGCCTTTTTCGCTACCAATGGTGATAAGTTCCTGTTCTTCGTCCCATTTAACAAGATTATTTATTGTCTGATTGTTAATCCGATAGTAAATATCCAGGATGGAATTGTTGACACCACCTAAAGCATCAGCGACATTATGGTGTTTCTTCCCAAAAATAGCACCCTTTTCGTCAGGCTGCAAAACTATGAAAGTAGGATCAGTCCATGCCCCATCATAGCTAGCACCACCACCAAAATACCTAGCAATGTCGCTACCCATAGCATAAAGCTGGGAACCATTTATTGCATAAGATGAATTCTCATTAACCGCCCCAGATGCAACACCCCTAATAGCCCGATCACCGCCTTTATTATTTTGAACAGTAATTGACCTGCCGCCTTTTTCCTTACCAATGGTGATAAGTTCCTGTCCTTCGTCCCATTTAACAAGACTATCTCCTGCCATTTCATTTTTGATTTCGTTCAATTGTGCAAAATTTACTGCATCGGTATCTTCAGTTCCCCTTGCCACTTTTGTAATCTTTTGATCGCCTGCATTAATACCATTAACAGTTATGCTTGGCCCATTACCATCAGTAAACATAAAGCCATCAGCATTCATAACGCTTGTTTCTGCTGTGACACTTTTTACATTAATATTATCAGACAAACCAAATTCTACAGTGTTGTCACTGTTTTTGATAATTTGAATATTCGGGTTACTTTTGTTACCAGCTGATTGTAAATTTACTGAACCGTTTGGACCAATATGCGTAGCATCTTGACCATTAACAGAAAGTTGCCAACTTGTTTTGAAACCATCTTTTACTTCCTTCAGCTGTTTATAATTCACTGCATGATCATCTGCAGTCGCGTCTGCTACTCCTGTAATCTGTTGCTTGCCAGCATCAATACCATCTATAGTTATTTTGGCCCCATTAGTGATCATAAAACCATTGTTACTCATAGAACTTTGTCCTGTAGTGACACTCGTTAATTGAAGAGTATCACTCAAAGCAAATTTGACGTTATGCTTATTATTTGCACTACCTTTTTCTATCTTTAAGTTGTCTTTTCCCACTTCGTTGTTATTTTTCACTGAAAAATCGACTGTATTGCTTGGATTAACATCTGTAGGATTTGTATCGTTAGCAGAAAGTTTCCAAGCTCCTCCTCCTGCTATGACGTCTCTCATAGCTTTCAGCTGCGCCACATTCACAGCATCGGTATCTTCACTACCAGCTGCTACCCCTGTAATTTGTCGTGTTAGCTTACCGTTACCATTGCCACCAACTTCACCAACGCTGAAAGCACCTGCAGTGCTTTTCCATGCCAGACCGGTTTCTGTTGAATCACCATTCAGATAAGGGTCATAACCAACAATCCCCTTAGCTCTATCAGAGAGAGAGCCCCCACCTATAGCAACACCGTCATAAACCTTTACTTGTGCATTTGCTCCAATAGCAACAGAATCTTCCGCTTCAGCGTAGGTATGCGTACCTATAGCAATCGCGTTTTCTCCCTTTGCTGTTACTTTTCTGTTAGCTTCTGGAGTTCTGTCAGAATCCCTGCTCCCTATTGCAATAGCACCTGACCCCAAAGCTTCAGCTTCTGAACCTATAGCAATTGCATAATTCTTATCTGCTTTTGTCTTAGTCCCTAAAGCAACGCTATTTTTACTAGAAGCGGTTGCAAGTCCACCAATAGCAACTGTAGCTTCCCCCGATGCTTCTGATCCCACACCCATAGCAACACTTACTTTTCCAGCTGCAAGCGCAGAAACACCAAAAGCTTGTGCTCCACCAGTTTTTGCGGTTGCACCAGCACCAAATGCCGTTGAATAATTCCCCGTCGCTGCAGATCCACAACCAGTTGCAAAAGAGTACACACCATAAGCCTCAGGCATAGCGGATTCGACACCACCAGTCAGCGCCCCCATATAACCACCACGAGGATTTGTCCAACTATTACCACCCCAAGTAACCTTTTCAGTGGTTGTACCATAAGGATTACGATCAACAAATTTTTGATCCGTGATAAATCTATTATATTGCTCTTCTGCAGTTATAGGATTAGCAGCATTCGCCTGTTGTATACCACCACGACCAATAACAGTGTCTGCACCACAGAAATTATCATCACCAGCTAAAACAATACTGCCATGACTGCCATGTGCATAAGCCACACCAGGAGCACTTGAGCTTGAAGTAAGCCCTCCTGTTATCGCAAGGTTCGCAGCAAAAACCGGCGAAACACTTGATAACAGTGAAGTCATTACTGTTCCCAACGAAACAGCTTTAACCAAGTTTGATGTTGAATATAATTTTTTCATAAGAACCTCCTCCAACAGAGTCCAATATCATTACAACGCGCAAAAACCTCACGGCAAAACCCCTGTTTGCGCCCCAAAAAACGAATAAATTAAAGACAAAAACCATCCCCCGCGATAGCGATCCCCATCACAGCATCACCCTAAAATCTCTGAAAAGATATTGAATCTAGAAAAGTCCCCAACCCTTTGAGCTAGAGGGATTCAAGCTAAAAAATAAACCAAAACACAAGACTTTGAAAACATAACGTAATCTCCATTCAAAAACACTGCTATTTACCTCTTAACAAAGATAGTTTTACTAAAGAGCAATTCTACTTTTTAGATAAAGCGCCTCAGTAGAATGGCAAGAGTATAAAAATAATTTTTTATAAATTTGTCAAAATACTTCTCAATAAATTAGCTGTTCTTATAAGCACAAATTTATGATTTTTTTAACTTATAGCATAATGTAATGGATGACGATTACCATAATGACCTCACTCTTTTCTGCGAGGTAAGCTGTTTCAATATATGATACATATCTTTAAAAGAAATCTTTCTTAATATAATGATGTACGCTCTGTAAAAAGTTTCAACGTGCTCATCTCATCATCTTCATAAAAAGACAAAAGCGCGCCTATAAATAGTCTTTCCTTCTTCTCTCTTATATGTCTGTAACCCTTTTATAGGAACAAAACATCGTCATTGTATTTTCACTGTTGTATATTTTTTTTGTATTACTAACTGTAATTCTTTTTATAAGCAGTTTTATCTTTATTAGAGCAATACATTAATTTATAACGGTAATTTATCATTATTTCATGTTGAATAAGAGACCAAAAAAAATCGTGAGATTTTCTTATTTAAAACCTGTTTATACCGTAAAAAATCAAAAAAGTTTTATTTTTTAAAAAGGCTGTTCATTCGTATCTTATGACGTTTCTAGATGTGCTTTTCAGTTTCGATTTTACGCTTTAAATGCAATTTTAAAAGTGGCAAAGTGGCTTCGACTTCTTCCATATCATTGAGGTTTTGAATAAGCTCTTGCAATTTTCCATAAAGCTCTGCTGCTAATTCCGCAACATCTTCAGGAGAAAGTGTTATTTTTGCATCATGATAGGTCGTATAAACCAAATGTCCAAGCTTTTTCATCAGCCCAGCAGGAATCGCTTGTGGTTTAAAACCAGCTGCTTTCGCCTTTGCCATATCTGAAAACATCTCGCCATTGCCCGTTACAAGCCAATCTAATGAAACACCACAAATTTCTTGATATTTGGAGAGCGCAGAGGCTGTAGGCTCACTTATACCAGTTTCATAAGTTCCTATAGAGCCAGCAGTGATACCAAGATGTTCCGCAAACTGCTTACGCTCTGTAAAACCAAGAGCGTGACGCACTTCACGAAAACGTTTTGCCAACTCAGTTTTAGGTTTTGCTTCCGGACGAGCCAAAAAAAACACTCCAAAATCAATATAATTGTTGACTAAATAATTATATTGATTTATACCTTTTGTTACTGCCCCTCATGTTAGGCAAAGATCTACATACATAACCCCACAAAAATGGATGTTACAGCATCCGTCTAAGCAGGAGCGAAAATTATGACAATTACACAAAAAATGCAATCGCCGTGGTATTTTACTGAACTGCGTCCCTGTAATATAACCTTGGAAAAACTCAAGCCTATCAGAGGCTATTTTCCAGAGTCAAAAACATTTGGACACAGCCTAATGAAAAAGCTAAATGCGCCACTGCCAACTCTATCAGTTTGCACGCCAAGCAAATTCTTGCCAACTGCTTTCTCAAAAGTCACAGTCATATTTTTCAGAAGCAAAAAGCCCAACACAGGTTCTCTCACTCAACAGCCTAGTAAACCTGCTTAAACCTCTTTGCAAGAATCTATAAATACACTTCCCAAAGTTTTTACATTACAACATAAGGTAAAAAGTTTATCAATGTCTAAAAATCAATATAAAACAGGTAAAATAATTGGTATTCTACAAAAAATGAGATCATCACTCGTTATTAAAAAGTTAGACGTTTACAAACCATATTTGCTTATTTTATATATTAATGGTGCTAAGTTAGCTGTAATTGGCAATAGAGATTTCAGGGTGTTTGGTTTATCGTCAGAATGCTCCTCCTCTATGCATATTAAAAGCCTTTTAGCAATGTATTTTAAATGCTATAAGTTCTATAGTAAACACATTACCATCCATATTTACAATTGGCGCTTCAAAATCTTGAAGTAATACAGTCTTTAATAGACATTGATTTAAAAGCGCGTATTTTGCAGAAAATTGACAAAACCATGAGGTTCGTATACATGGCAATTCTAAGTGATAATAGTGGAGTGATACTTAAAAAAGCTGTATGGGAAACCGCAACGCGGAGGAATTAAGCATGACCTCTTTATGCGATAAAGAATTATCTGATACATTGGTTGGTCTTTATGACGACTATCAACACGGTTTCGACATTGGAGAAGAGCTTAAATTGTGCGTGGATTTGGCGTTATCTCTTGAATTGGAACTCAGTATTCACCGTTTAAGTGAAACAGATGCTGTTTTAAAAAAAGAGATTGTGCAAACCTTACATCGTCGTAGAAATACCCATTCCAATGAAGATGAAATTGATACAATTTTTCATATGGATTTTGAAAAACAAAAATAATGCAACACTCTCCCCGTATGATAAGATATTACCTTATCGCTTTACTTTCTACTGCGCTTAAACAAAAAAACTTTCAAGAAGATTTAAAATGTTGCGTTTTCGTCTTCTTAACAACAGTGAGATGAATTAAAGAAACGCAGCAATTCTTGTGGGTCGTTATCAAAAAATAGAGAGTATTCTCTAGCATACATCAATTTATGCTTTATTCATTAAGCACCAATTTTTACATTTTCTCACTTCCCTGTAAAAGCAAAATATGAAATATGCTGTAGCGTAAATGTTTATAAAATAGCGTGTATTACCACACTTATAAATGTAATTTATTGTTTTTCATGTTTATAAAACAGCACTATGAATACTCCAACAAGTGCAAAAATGCTTTGAAAAAAATATATCGATTGAGGTGATATGCTACTGTTATCGCGTGCCATAATGAGATAGACTGCGAGGATCAAGCATCCAGAGATACCATTAAAACTTGCCTGCAATCTTCCTTGGTATTCAGGATCACAAGAGAGTTGTGATAAAGAAATCGAAAGAGCCCAACTCGAAAGTCCAAATCCAATCATAAAGTAAACAGGAAAAACAACAAAATTGTGTGTATTAACAGAGAGAATAGCGAGACCAATAGCCATAAAAGCTAATAAAATGGCTAATGTTTTCCTTATGGATAAAACTTTACAAAGAAGTGGTGAAAAAACCGCACCTGTCAATACGCCCATAGAATAAAGCACCTCAAATATTGCAAAGGTCCTGCTATCCGCATGCAAAACCTCTTGTATATAAGGAACGAGAATAACAGGAATGGTCATCAAAAGAGTCATAATAATCATCTGGCTTACATAAGGTACAAAAAGAGCCGGATTCTGTTTAAAATAATGAAGTGCTGCTGTATAATTTTCCCACCAATTTTGCTGGTTTTGATTTTTAGATCTTCGGTTTTTAGGTACCTTCATTGCAAAATTAAATAAACCAGCAATAATAAAGAATATACCACCTATTAGAAGAGTTCCTTTTGTTCCTGCATAGGACAGTATCAATCCACTTAAGCCCATACCTGCGATAGTGCCAAGTTCATAAATCATATCGATAGTCGCATTTGCATTGATGAGCTGTTCCTTCAGCACAATACTTTGAATTAAAGAAATAGCTGATGGCATATAAAAAGAGATAAAAATACCCAAAAGAGCAGATAAGACCATCAATTCAATTTCTATACCAAAATGCCATAGCATTACCCAGCCAACGATTACCAAACCTCTCACAAGATTTGAAATAATAATTTGCGTTTTACGATTATATTTATCCGCCAATATGCCCAAAATAGGGGCAAAAATAATGCTAGGCGTCCAAAGAAAAAGCATCATCAACGCTACACCACGGATTGAACTCGTCTGATTGTAAGCAAGCCACGACAATGCAATATAATTTAGTCCATTTCCAAATGTAGCAAATAAGCCACTCAAAGTAAAATAGAGAAAAGTTCTATTTTCAAATAAAGCAATGCGTTCCTTCAAATTTGAAGTGAACATAAATTATCCTCTAAAATAAATACCCGTCGATATGCATGATACATCCTGTTTAAAAACATGCATTCCTACGGTTTTCATTTTAGATCATTAAATTTAAGAAAGCAAAATTCCTTTTTTGAAGCTTTTAAAATCTTTGTGCTGTTGTATGATTAATTCTTCTATGAAAACAAAACATTTATGCACTAAAATATGCTCGAGTACATCCCTCCATGTCGTTATTCTATCACCACACTTCGTCTCTAAAAGAATAAACATACTATTATTCTCACGATAAATATTGATAACTTTTCTACTCCCCTTCTCTAAATCTTTTAAAACAAGCCCATTACAGTTAATTTTCCAATTAAAATATATAACGTGATATTTTTCCTGAGCAGTTAAATTATTGCAATCATATCTCTAAAGTTTCAGATTTAGAATACGAATACATAAGAAGGATTTATCGTGGATAAATTGATTAATAAATGATTTTATTCATAATCAAAAACAAACTTCATCTATATGACGTCGTATTTGATGATGAATTAAAGAAACAGAAGCAGTTCCATCAATTGTTATAAACCGCTCATCTATTTCTGATAAAACTTCGTATACTTCATAAACTTTTTCAATAAAAGAGAGTTGTTCTTCGTATTTTAAGTTTAAACCATCCCTTTTCTGCAACCGCTCCAGTATAGTAGTGGGCGGTAAATGAAGATAAAATGTAATATGAGGTCTTGGAATAGATTGATTTAATTTAACTACACTTTCAACAGAAAGCTCTCGAGCATAAAAATAAGCAAGACTAGAATAAACATATCGATCGCTAATTAATAAATTTTGCGATAACATTAAGGAAGGTTCAATAATTTCAAGCGTATGTTTGCGTCTATCTGTCGCTGATAAGAGTGCGAAAAGCAACGGATCAATTGCTTTTCCATTATCTAAGTAATCTCTAATTTCTGGATTATTTCTATACCAATAACTGGATTGAAAAGTTTGTATTATATGTTTTTCTGTTGAATAATGGTGAGCAATTTCTTTTGTTTGTGTTGTCTTTCCACTCCCATCAAACCCGCATAAGACAATAAAAGAACCGGAAAATTTCTTTGGAGACCACATGGAATTATAAACTTTTTTATCAAGATACATTTTGTCTATATACTCTCCATAAGTTAAATTGTTTTATGTCTAAAATCTCTTAATGTTTAATAAGATGTTTTTTTACTCGTCTCTAAACAGAAAAACACAATACTCCCGCATTTGTATAACTTATTAACTTTATGATAAATGGCGGTATATAGACTTATTTTTAAGATAAGATTATATTTTAGACAACTGAAAATGAGATTAAGTATTTTTGAAAAATATATTTTTTGTTCACGCTACATAACCTGCCATTTTTTAACGAATTCTAGTAGAGTTTCTGAGGATTACTCCTATAACGTCGTGTAAGCGTATAGAAATGAGTTCGATCTAAGTATATTATTGCCCCTAAGGGCTGATACTAGATTGCGCTACACAGGAATCTAACGAAATCAACTCTATATTTTCTCAAACCACTGCCCACGCTATAAGCATTCGATATCCGATTCCGTCAAAAAGCAGCAGAGCAATTCTCAGAAAACATCGCTGAGATATTGAAATATGCCTTGCAAAAGCGTTTGAATCAAATGTTTCACTATATTTTTCGGTATATTCATAAACTGAAACTAAGAATATTATAATAAGACTTCAAACAACGACGACGCCCAAATCGGCCGTGACAAAGCCTCCTAAAACTGAACCAATAATACCTTCTCTATGAAAAAGACTACCATATAAAGGCTTTAATACAACCGCACACCTTAGCGCTAATGCCATAAATGTTTCTGATAGATAACGAAGTTTATTGTCACAACAACATCTAACAACCGTCAATAACAAAACCTCAACCTTGAGTATAAACAAAATCAACTTGAAAGCGCGAAATATATCTCTAGGACATAGTTCTTTATTGGCAAGCCACCTGCCAAGAGACGCAGTAAAAATACCAGCCTCCATCCTACTCATTCTCCTGAAAATAAGCTATCACTAGCATAAACATCAGCGTTCAATTTTTCCTACTGAAAAAACTTGACATGCCCAGCCATGTATGTATGTATTTATTATTCGTAAACATGTGTGCTGATTTATAATACTGCGTGTTTTTAAGAGATTTCGAAATGGGGGGGATGATGTGCCCAAACAACTGATGTTTCGGTTTTATGGGCTTGTTGTCTTGCTATATCTTTCTGATATGGTTCTATTCTTAAGTAATCTTTGGAATGCTTATCGCATAACATCCTCATCGATTTTCCTAGGCATAACCATGGCTTTGGGCACCCTTACGCCTTACCTTTTAAAAAAAAGCGGACTTGTGCGCATTAAAGCCTCCCTGAGGTTGGTCGATTTATACAAAAGGCGGATCATTATCTATAGCCTTCTTTTATTGATTGCACTTTTCCATTATGCCGATTCCCCCTTTGGTTTTATCGCTGTCTCTATCTCTATCGGCTATCTCTCTTTGATTACCTTAAGCACTCTCGAGACTTATAATACTAAACTCGCACTTGGTGGTTATATTAGCGCCCAAAAGGCTTCCCGCATTATGCAAACAGTTGTGCAAATTGGCGCTTTTTTGGGAGCAGCACTGAGTGGTTATCTCTTAGAAGCGACCAGCCCTCAAGGAGCAGCGGCTGAAATTGGCTATAATGGTTTGATTGTGGCACTTTGTGTGTTTGACATCATTATAAGCCTTATAGCCGGATATATCATCTTTTGCGATGAATATAAAGCTACCGATACCACAGCACTTGCAACCGATAAGAAGCCCGTACCTACACCGCAAGCGAATGGACTCTCCCAAGAGCTTAAACTTTTATGCGTCTGCATAGGACTTATTGGCTTTCATATTTGCGCTTATAATACGCTGGCAACCATTCTTTTTCAAAGTGTGAAAAATTTTGGCTCTGAATATTATGGGCTTTGCAGTGCGGTCGCGGGCTTGGGCGCTTTTTTGGCTGCTTTTATCAAAATCCCTCGCTTTGAATTTATTCTCCCAGCCCTTATGTTGAGCGTGGCTGATCTTATTTTTAGCACCACACAATCGCCCTATTTGGCTGTGGTCTTTTGCTTTTTTATTGGCTTTTCAATGAATACCATGCGAATTAATGCCCGAAAACATACGATTGAAGCGACTAAAACAGAAGCTCAAGCAGAGCTGGTGGGAAGCTATAGCGGCATGCTTTATACTCTCTCCCAATCGGCAGGTTATGTTATCCTTGGTCTTCTTACAAGCTCTGCCCTTATGGGCCCTCAAGCAGCTGTTTATCTTCTACCCCTTATAGGAATGATAATCTTTATTTATATCCTTTTCTTTTTATCGCGGCAGGCCACAGCATGAGCAAATCCATTCTTATTGTCGACCCTTTCTCCACGGGTGCCCTCTATGGCCCTGCTTTGCAAAAATTAGGCTACACTTGTTATGGTGTTGTCTCTCAACAAGCTCCTTTTTCACACTATATGCTTTCTTATCAGGGAGAGGGTATGGCAGAAGCGAAACTTCATAATGTAGATGAGATCAAGACACGCTTTCCTATCGGTGCGATAGAGGCCGTGGTGGCAGGCGCCGAAGGGGGTATTTATTGTGCAGATCAATTGGCGGCTTATTATAATTGCCCTGGGAATAATCCCTCAACCACCGATTGGCGACGAAAAAAGGCAGTAATGCAAAGGCGCCTTTGTGAAAATGGTTTATCTTACATTCGGTCGAAGATTCTTACAAAAGGCGATTGTGCTATCGATGATTTTGAAAGTCATAGCGGCTATGTGGTAAAGCCAAATGATTCTGCTGGGAGTGATGGCATTTTGTTTTTCTCCAGCCGTGAGGAAGTGGCGGCATGGTCCTCTCGAATCGACTGGACGCAAAAAAATATTTTTGGCGCACCTAACGAGGCTTATTTGCTCCAAGAAAGATTGGAGGGAGAGGAATACATCGTCGACGCCGTTGTAAAGGGAGAGGCTATAAAAATATGTAGTTTATCACGATATAAAAAAGGTATTCATAATGGAAGTGCTTTTGTTTATGAATCGCTTGATGTGCTTGATGCTCAAGATCCTTCTTATGCCCCTCTTATCTCTTATGCAAAACAATGCATTCGCGCGCTGGGGATTGAATATGGACCCGCGCATATGGAAATCATGCAAACAGCTCGTGGTCCAGTGATGATCGAAGTAGGAGCCCGCCTCCACGGGGGAATTGCACCCACCTTGTTCGCACATTGCTATGAAGATGATTTACTTGAAAGCTCCGTTAATCTTATTGCAAGAGTGTTTTCGCAAAAACCAAGCCACTTTAAGAAAAAGGGGCGTATTATCTTTCTTATCAACAAGATCGACGGTCATATTATAAAAGATGTTAACTTATGGCAGCAAAAGCTTCATTCTTGGGAAAATGTGGTTCATTTTATGCTCTTTTTTAAAGAAAACGAGCCCCTCCCCCTAACCGTCGATTTAAATACCTGCCCAGCTATTATAGCAATTTGGGGACACAGTGATGATGAATTATCAGCTTTGGAGAGGATCATTCGTAGCAATTTCTTATAAAATACAATAATTGGAAAGAAAACATAGATTCATCAGCGTAACTAATTGAAAATATAGACAAATATTAAAAATTGATCAAGCTTAATGGATTAAACAACAAGGAAATAATTTTGTTTACAGCTTTATTGTCGAGCATTCGCGGATGGATTCTGGTATTATCTCTATCTGGAACTCCCTACAGGCATGAAGCAGAAAAGTTATCAAGCATACTTAGTATACCTAATGACAACTGCTATTACCATACGTGATGGCTCTAATGTAGGTGGATTTGAACTTTTAAATAATTTCTTAACTCTTGCATCACTCTATTTCCATACTTTTTAAATAATATTCAATAACTTAAGTAAAATAAATATTTTTTATTTTGGGTTTTGGTGTGTTGTTAATCTAAAGCATGTGAAGAGAATATATTAAAGAATTAAAATATTTATATATCGAGATTGAAGATGTCCTATTTTACCAAAAGAAGAGCTATTATGACACAGGTGAATTTAGCTATTAATCTTTTGTTGCAAACAAGTGGAAAAAAATGCTGAACGTAGAAAAAGTTGCATAAGAATCTTTAACAAAAATGATTAAAATTTAGATAGAATTACAAGGTGTGAAATAAAATTGGTTCCATCAGTGCTGCAATTTTTTCTGGTTAATTTTTTCTACCGATATCGTTAAGGCTTTCTTCTAATGACATCGCCTATCATTAGAGGGAGATATATGATTGTTTTTCGAATTGTGACAGCACACAAATTTCGTGATTTATTTTGCCCATCAAAAAGATGTTGGTTAGTTGAGTAAGTTAAAAAAATACATAGCATTCCGTATAATGCCGTGTGTATGTATAAAACTTTTCAGAATGATCGTGTTAATAGCAATGTTGAAGGAGTGCCTTTTTGGGAAAGATTATACAGCAATTACGAGTATCTCTAGGAAGAAAAGCGCTGATTTTTAGAACAGAGAGAAACATTGATCATAACAGTTTATTAGGCTAAACGCAGAATATTTATCCTAATAATTGATGATCGAATTGTAACAGTATAGGTTTTTGATCATCATAAAGAAAAAAGTAGAGAGCATGTTTCTTTTAGTTAAGGAAGAGTGTTGCTCATTTTTCTTTCTAAAAGTAAGCAAATTCAAAGATAATTTTTTTGTTCTTATAATGGTGAGAAAATAATTGTCGAAGTCCGTGAAGGAGAGATTCCAATACATTATTACAAAGTTTAATAAAAGCTGGAATACTTAAAAACTCTTTAGTTGCTATAATGATTTAAGAATACCAGATTAGGATACGAGCAATTCAAGAGCTCAAACCTTTGTGATAATATTGGTTTAGAATTACATCCTGTTCATTCAGACGAGATGAGCCAATTATTATGTGTCATAGAACCATATGGGTGGGGAATTTAAAAAAAGCTTATCTAGAATCTGACTTAAAGGTTTTGGGAACTTTAGTAGTAAGATTGGCTTGGTCTCATGTTACCCAAAAATTAGCACCCAATCTTGTTGTGACTAGACTAAATTTAGAAGATCTGCTCACTGAAGTTTTTATAATATTATGAAATGATAAAAATATTAATATTTCTTCTTGTCCCGTACACGAAACGGATGCTATTTGTATTTGTTATCCTTTGCACCATTGTTCGAAATATATTTTAGATGGTTGTCACTTGAAATATGTCTTGGAAAATTATTGGAAAGTAATTTCCTATTATTTGTCTCAATCTACGGGCGCAACGTTACCAAGTATAGAATTCATGCTGACAGATGACTCGCAAAAAATAAGTACCTACAACGCATTTGAACTAAAATTTTATGAAAAACTGGAATTTAGTACCGAACCATATTTGACAATGGAGAAAATCATAAAATGGCTCGAGTCTCTGTTTAAGAGTGAGAAAGCTATTGCGTAATTCTGTTTTTCTTATGATTTTGATTGGTTGTTTGACGAGTTTTTGTGCTAGTGGTGTATTATCTATTGGCCTTTCTTTGTTACAATTCCAAGATACAACTGGAAAAGCATCTGCTACTTTAAATGTTGTTAATTTAATCGCAATTGGAATTGCAGGCTTATGTTTGGGAAATGTGTTGGTGCGCTATCAAGGCTTTATAATTGGGTTTTATAGTCAAATTATTTGCGCTTGTTTATTATCGTTCTTATTATTTATAAACAATCCGGTACTTATTTTATTTGTATTTTTTTTACTTGCTCTCTTGATGGGGGCTGATAATCCAAATAACAATAGTGCCTTGAATCAGCTGGTTCCAGCTCCCAAACAAAAAGCTGGAATTTTTGCATTTTATACTAGTTGCTGTCAGTTTTTTGTTATTATATCCCCATTGCTTATATATTTTATAATTGCGCATTTGGGGCACAAAATAGCCATAGCCTTTATTGTGTTTATTTATCTTTTGAATGCCAGCCTATGGTTTCGTATAAAATCTATACAACAAATAAACAGAGTAAAAGAGCTATTAAAAAAGCCATCTCAAAAAGCTTATGGAGTTGGTTTTAGGTGCCTTTGGCGGGTTTCTGCGTTGCGTTTTTTAACGATTAATCGTATTTTGAATAATTTTCTCTATACGGGGCCTATTGTTCTATTGCCACTTGTTCTTGCATCTATAACATCAGATAATACAAAATTTACAGCTATTCAAAATACTATTTTTGCTTTGTCAGCACTGGGTTTTGTAGTCAATGGTCTTATCTCATCCTATTATTTACGAAAATTTCCATCTTTAATTCGTTTTTTTGTATGGGGAACACCGGCTTTTGCAGTGATCGCAATCTCTTTTGTTTTATATTTAAATTTTACTCAATATTCCCTTTATATTATGGGCTTTTTATTAGGTATTGGGCAATTTTATTTTAGGGTATCGGGAATAACAATTGGACAAGCTATCACACCTAGTGAAAATTTAGCCGAGGTGATTTTGGCAGGCGATGCCAGTGTGCGCATCATAACAGCTTTATTCTCTATTGTGCTTTTATATGCCGGAAATTTTTTTTCATTTTCTACATTATACGTCCTGTGTATATTTATAGGTTTTTGCGCCCCTTTATTTATTTTACACGGACTATCTATTTACATACAAAGCTTAGAAATAAAAGAAAGCACCGCATGAATGATCTTCAATTATTATATTACGTCAGCCTTTTTTGATTATCGTATAGATAAAAATTTTGTACAAATATTCATGACATTAATTTTAAATGAGCACATTGCGTGAGAAAAGCTGAGGTGTTCGTTACCTCTCATGTGGATAAAACGCATTTAGCCCGTTAATCGGAATTGCAAATAGCACTATGATCACCATTAATTCTGAAACTCTATCAGAAGTTAGTGATAATGGCAAAAATCCCTTAATGATATTTGAAGAGATCGTTTATGCTAGATCAGGTTATCTAAAGATCGAGAGGAGAGTAACTTAGAAGTTATAAAATTCATGGAAATTCAACTGCAATTTCTAGGTATACATAATGACAGATACAGATCAGCGCAAACTGGTCAATTGCAAACAGTAAAAAAATCCTGAGCTTTTTAAGCTATGTCATATCAAGCATATGAAAATTCGTTTTAAATTAATGGCGGAGAGAGAGGGATTCGAACCCTCGATATGGTTTCCCATATACACGCGTTCCAGGCGTGCGCCTTCAACCACTCGGCCACCTCTCCAGAAGTCTCGCACTATACCCAGAAAGAAATAACGTGCAAGCCTAAATTATACATTCAAAGTTCAAAAAACAAATTCATTTATTAAAGTAAGAGCTTATATCTGTTGAATAACAAGCACATCCTTTCTTTTTAAGAAAAAACTTTTTCCGTGGATAGGTTTGTATAATACAATAATGGGAATAAAAAGATTGTCACATCTATCTCATACGGTGTCTATGAATGGTATAAAATCTATTGAATAGCATCATCTTTCCTTAAATAAAAAGTACAAGCCAAGTACCATCACGCTATTCATCCCCTAATGTTGCAACATCCCTTGCTATGTGAGAGAATGCATAAAAGGCATTTATTCTTTCTTAAAGTGTTTTTATCCACACGTTACTCCTCCCTGTAACGTATAAAAGAATAATGTTTTATAGCACTAACGATCTGATTACTCTGCAAAATGAACTAGCTCGTTCCCCTTAATGTTCTTTATCACCTTATATCCTTGCTTAGAGCACGTACAGCTCGTGCAGTTTCACATTGTAATGCTTTTTGTGCTAAAATTTTCATATCTTCAAAACTATGAGTCTGCAAACACGCCTTTACTGGAGAAATATCGCAAGATATCATAGAAAGCTCATTAATTCCCAACCCAGTCAAAATCATTGAACCAAAAGGATCTCCAGCCATACCACCACATACGCTAACCCAACACTTATGTTGTGAAGCTCCCTGAATAGTCTGATAAATCATACGCAAAACTGCTGGATCAAGGCTATCAGCTTCAGACACAAGGTACGGGTTTTGCCGATCAACAGCCATTGTATACTGTGTTAGGTCATTGGTTCCAATTGAGAAAAAATCAACATGGGCGCTCAACACATCTGCCATAATGGCGGCTGCTGGAACTTCGATCATAATACCAAGTTTTAATTTTGGTGCATCAATATCATTGCGGATTTCTTCTGCAATCTTTTTTATAGTAACAATCTCTGAAACAGACATTACCATCGGAAACACAATCCATAGATCTCCGCCTTCTTTTGCTGCTCGATACAAAGCACGTAATTGAGGCACCAAAAGATCACGTCGACGTAACAAAAGCCGCGTCCCTCGAACACCTAAAAAAGGATTGTCCTCTTTAGATAAATGTAAATGCGTAACCTGTTTATCCCCACCAATATCGAGTGCACGAATAATTAATGGCTTATCTCCTACAGCTGTAATCATCTCCCGATATATATTAAATTGTAGCTCTTCATCCGGAATATGAGGATTCTCTAAAAACAAAAATTCCGTGCGCATGAGTCCAACACCTTCAGCCCCCAAATCAAGCGCAACAGGAACCTGATTTGCGTAGTTGACATTAGCCATGATACGAATTCTTTGACCATCTGTTGTTTGCGCTGGTAATCTACACGCACTTATTTCACTGACACGTTTTTGCACAATAGTATCAATATGCCTTTGAGCATCTTCAACGTCTTCAAGCGTAGGATCAAGGTAAATAAACCCGTTATCGCCATCAATAATAGCCTGAATATCAGACTGTATCGCTAAAATATCACCACCTGCAGCAACAACCATTGGAATACCAAGAGTACGCGCCAAAATAGCTGTATGAGATAATGGACCTCCCCATGCTGTTGCTAATCCTTTTACCTTTGTACAATCAAGTTGTGCTACATCAGAAGGAGAAAGGTCATTTGTAACTAGAATTACACCATGTGGAATATCATTTAAAAAGAACGATCTATAGGATGGATTGATTTCACCTAAAACACGTCGACCAACATCAACTAAATTAACAGCACGTGCTGCTAACAAAGGATTATCTACCTTAAAAAACATATCTGAAAATTGACGAACCGCTCTATCCCAAGACCAAGCGACACCATGACCTTCTGCTATAAAACGACAAGCTTGAGCTATTAAATTTTCATCTTCAAGCAAAACCATTTGCGCAGAAAAAATCGCAGCAGAATCTGCTCCCATACGCACTGTAATATCAGAAATCACAGATGCCATTTTATGTTTTGTTTTTGTAAGAGCATTTTCAAGACATGCCGCACCAGCTGCAAAATCAATTGGCTGGTCTATTATGGAAATATCATTTTGCCTTAAAACAAAAATCTTACCAAATGCTAATCCTGAACTTGCTCCAACACCAGAAATGCCTTTTTGCATAGAGCGTGGATACCAACCATGAAAAGCCTTTGTTTGAGATTCCATTGCTCTCATCAGGCATTTTTCACTAATACTCACTTTTTTTGCAATAGCAATGGCATCATTGAGAAGTTGTGCTCCTTCTGCAGCATCTGTAGAAAAAATCAGAACATCACCGTTTTTTGCTCCTAATTGCAATAAACCAACCAAATTTTTCATTTCAACGGCATATTGACCATGACGAACTCTGATAGAATTTTGAGCCTTTTTCGCAAAATCAACCCAAAGAGAAGCTGGTCGTGCATGAAGACCACTTGGATAATCTAAAGTCCATTCCTGACACACCGAAAGGTCACCAATAAAAGTTTTTTCTATCTTCATATCTTGATCAAACAAAGTTGTAACAATTTGCTGTTTGTTCATAGTTGTTGCAAGTACTTCAAGCTGTTTTTTATCAAATAAAAGAGACGTCAATTTTTTACAAATTTCTCTATAGCGATCTGGACACGCTGCAATAGCAATAACCAAATGTGCTTTCTTGCCATCCTGCCACTCAACACCAGCAGGAACCTGTATAACAGCAACAGCGTCCTTGATAATTAAATCACGATTTTCAGCCATACCATGGGGAATGGCTATACCGTTTCCAAGCCAAGTATTGGTTTTTTCTTCACATGCGAGCATGCTTGCCAGATAACACTTATCAACCGCACCAACCTGCACAAGCAATTCAGCAGCAGCATAAATTGCATCATTTTTATGATCAAAAGTAGCTGCAAGTTGTACAGATCTTATAGACAAGATTTCACTCTCGATAAAATCTACATTCATTGCTTCTGCTTTCTCACATCTTATCATGAATTCAAATTGCCTCACATTTGAACACCAATATCTCTGATAAATTCCTTTTCAAAGCTGCATTTCCCAAAATACAAGCTATAAATACCACCACAGCTCTCTTTATATTTTACGAAATGTAGCTAAGTGAGGTGCTTAAATACCTCAATATAACCGATAATACAATTGGATATTATCATCTAGCGAGGTGCTTAAAAGCATCATAAGCAAGTCTGCCTCTTACTCTTTTACTTTACAAAGACAAAACCCCGATTTTTACAGCACCAATCACCTAAAAAACTATGTTTTAAAAACGCTCTCATTATCCCAAGTTATTCAACATAACTTTTCATTATTCTCCCTAAAAGAAAGCATCCTTCCCAATCATCTGTAACTTCAGTTAATATTTTAACTGATTCCTCAAAGTTTATTTAACCTATTATCCCTCTTTATAAATTCATTACATAATTATAAATTGCTCCATGCAACTTATCATCTTTAAAATTCCGTGCAGCTCATCCTATGATGCTAACTTATTGATATATAACATCTATGTATTTTAAGATACTCCTTTACTTCAATCAATATCGCAAACACACAATATTCTCTGTCGCATATTTGCAAAGTACGAGCATCACCCAAGCACCATCATCAACTACTAAAATCAAGAAAAACGCTACAAATAAGATAAATAAAGTAAAAAATGAAAAGCAGTTATTGCCTTAACCCTAGCTCTTATGCTTGTTTATTTTCAAAAATGTACAATACAATAATAATGAAATCAGAAAAAATATTCTTGAAGAGCGCTGATTGCACATTGGTTATTTTTATATCTTTAAACAGCGTCCTCCTTAAAAATATAATTTCACTCTCGATTTACCGAAAACTCCTTAATGCACGTCACTTTCAAAGTAGTTTTGACTGCCATCTTATGGATTTTTTATCCCTATATCCTTTTAAATGAATAGCCCCACCTATCCACACCACCACCTAAAAACAGTATGACAACTCATCAATACTACAATGCCAATAAAAAGATCCATCTTTATCAAAATGATTACATAAATAATGCTTTCATTAAATTTCTCATAATTTCCTGAAAACAAACTGCTTCTCTTATAAAGAAATTACTAAACACTTCTTCATGCATAAAAAGAAAGTCTCTCCTTACTATTATTATACAGAAATTTATCAACAAATTCTATCATAATATCAATACGTTCAGTACTAAATACTAACATAATACCGCACAAGTTCCTCCCCTCATTGAGAAAAGTCATTTCCCCAATTCCACCTTTTTCGTACATCTTCTACATTTATTATAGTACCAAAACAAAAAGGGAAAGATGAAATTCTATCTTTCCCTTTTAATACTTATAAAACCACAACTACAATTCAATGGAATCCCGTTGATTGCTAGAGAGTGTTACAGATTACTCTGCTGCCTCCACCATAGGAATGACTGAAACATAGGAACGATCACCCGCTTTGCGTTGAAAAGAAACCTTTCCATTTGATAATGCAAAAAGCGTATGGTCTTTTCCAATGCCGACATTGTTGCCAGGATGCCAACGTGTACCACGCTGGCGAATAATAATATTTCCAGCAATAACGGTCTCACCACCAAATTTTTTAACGCCTAGACGTTTCGATTCTGAATCGCGACCATTACGCGAGGAACCACCAGCTTTTTTATGTGCCATAGACGCTCTCCTTTAATCTTTCTTACTCTTTGATGCTACAGACGCTTTCTTCTGTGACGCAGTCTTTTTTTCAGCTGTTTTTTTAGCCGTCTTCTCAACAGAAGCAGTATCTTTTGTTTCTTTTGGTGCAGTTGCCTCTTCTTTTATCGGCTTTGCAGCTGCTTTTTTAGTTTTTGAACCACCCATTAAAATTTCTAAAACACGAAGCTTCGTAAATTCTTGACGATGACCACGCGTGCGTTTAGAATTTTGACGACGGCGCTTCTTAAATGCGATAACCTTGCGCCCACGTGCCTGTTCTACAATCTCAGCTGTCACCAATGCATCAGCAACGACAGGGGTACCAATAACCGCATTACCTTCTTGCCCAACCATCAATATGTCATTGAATTCAACAACATCACCCGCATTTCCACTAACTTTTTCAACTTTCACCACTTGATTAGCAACAATGCGGTATTGCTTACCACCAGTTTTAATGACTGCGAACATTTTTTATCCTTCCGTTCACTCCAGCTCTTATTTAATTTCTGCCTTGAAATAAGGGAAAATAGGCTGCTTTTTATCAGTCGTAATAGATTTTAAAGAAGGATAAAACCTTCTTCAACACAAATATGCGCAGATTTCCCCACGCTCATGTTCCGTATATATGAAGGAATTTCTATTCTCTGTCAATAAAGTCCCATAAAAAAGAAAAAAAGGTTGTACCAAAAACAATTGAAGGTTATCTACCCCTTATACACTCAAATAGTGCCGATTTTTGTTTCACTTTATTATGGAGAGATGGCTGAGTGGTTGAAAGCACCGCACTCGAAATGCGGCATAGGGGCAACTCTATCGGGGGTTCAAATCCCTCTCTCTCCGCCAAAGTTTATAAAGCGATATTATTAAAATGTCTTTAATCGTAGCTTGCCGGTGGATTCTGTATATTTTTACCTAGTGTAGTTTGTCAGCAGGTTTTGTACCAATCCATTTTTCAAAAGGTCTTCAAGACTCTTCAAAGGTCTTTATCATTTTTGCATAAATTCTCATTTTTACAATTTTTTCACTTTTTGGTTTTCTGTTACATAAATATAGTTCAGATAATAAGAGAACGCATAGTAAAATCAAAGAATTGTCTCATATTTCTCTCTCATTCTACTTTTGCTTAGTTAGTACAAAATCTGCTGTCAAATTATATTTATTTTGCACGTCTTTCTTGAATATGTGCTAGCAACCCTAATGTTGAACTATCGCGATTATCCGCTTGACTTTCTCCACGAAGAATTGGTAGTAACTCATTTGCTAATTCTTTACCAAGTTCAACCCCCCATTGATCAAATGAATTAATATTCATTAAAATCCCTTCAACAAAAATACGATGTTCATAAAGCGCAATAAGACGACCGAGTGAAAAAGGTGTTAATAAATCTTGAACCAACGTAATGCTGGGACGGTTTCCTTTAAAACTTCTATGAAGTGCTAAATGATCTGCTTCACCCTCATCAACTCCATTTTTTATCAAGATATGCCGAGCATCTTCAATACTACGCCCTTTCATCAATGCTTTTGATTGTGCTAAACCGTTTGCTAGCAACATCTCATACATAGAATGTAAATTTTGCTCATGCCCTTTTATAAATAAAATAAATTCTACAGGAATAATATCTGTTCCTTGATGCAGAAGCTGAAAAAAAGCATGTTGACTATTTGTTCCTGAATCCCCCCAAACAATCGGACCACTTGAAAAACTTAATGGTTTTCCATCCAGCGAGACTTGCTTACCATTTGATTCCATATCAAGCTGTTGTAAATAAGCTGGAAAATGTATTAAACGCTGTGCATAAGGAATGATAGAACGTGATGAATAACCACAAATAACACGATGCCAGAATCCTAAAAGAGCAAAACGAATAGGAATATTTTTATGCAAAGGCATAGTTTTAAAATGTTGGTCCATTTGCAATGCACCGTTGAGAAATTGGCGAAAATTTTCACCACCTATTGCAAACATAACAACAAGTCCAATGGCTGACCAAATTGAATAACGCCCTCCAACCCAATTCCAAAATTTAAAAACTCTTGTGGAATCTATGCCAAATTCTGCCACTTTATCAAGCGCACTTGAAACAGCAACAAAATGCGTACCAACGGCTTCTTCTCCTAAATGTGAACAGATCCACTGACGTGCAACTTGAGCATTTACCATTGTTTCAGCCGTTGTAAAAGTTTTAGAAGCAATGACAAACAGCGTTGTTGCTGGATTCAAAATAGAGAGAGTATCAGAAATATGGGCACTGTCAGCATTAGAAACAAAATGACACTGTGGACCATCATGATAAGGTTTTAAAGCATATGTAACCATTTCAGGACCAAGATCAGAACCACCAATACCAATATTGACAATATCATTTATTCTCTCGCCGCTGTTTCCCTTATAGCTGCCATCACGTACCTTTTCAGAAAATCTTTCCATATCTTCAAGGACGTCTTGAATATCGCGAATAAGATTATGACCATCCAACATGAAAATTTCATCAGCAGGTAAACGTAACGCAATATGAAGAACTGAGCGTTTTTCAGTTGTATTAATCGCCTTACCAGAAAACATTGCATCACGCCGGCCTAACACATCTGCTGCGACAGCTAAATCATCTAGAAGTTGCAATGTTTTAAATGTCACACCACATTTTGAAAAATCAAAAAGAAGATCATCAAGTCTGAGGGAAAAATGGGAAAAACGCTGTTCATCTTCTACAAAATGTCGACGAATATCATAGACCCCATCCTTTGCGGCATGGTTTCTTAAAGCTTTTAATGTGGCTTCAAAAGCCTTTTCATTTCGAATCGAAAAGCTATCTCCCATAAGCTTATCCTATACGATTATTGATAATGAAATCTATGCCCAAACCATAACAAAGCAGAAAGCGTCTCCTTTATTGCTCGCTATTTTCACTGCTCACATAAAAATGAAGGAATATACAAAATAAAAGGATAAGATCCGAAAATGATATTTTTACAGGAATAAACTTTCAAACCTTTTCTATCAGATACATCATTTAACTTGATTGAGTTCTTTTGTTAAGCGTAAATCTTCTTCTGCTTTTGGTCTTATAAAACGCCCCAAAAAAAGATAAACAACCGGTGTGACATAAAGCGTAAAAATAGTTGCTAAACCTAAGCCACCAACGATAACCCAACCTAAAGCTATACGAGCTTCTGCGCCAGCACCTTTGGCTAAAACCAAAGGAATACCTCCTAAAATGGCACAAATCATTGTCATACAAACTGGACGAAGTCGAATATTTGCTGCTTCTTCTACGGCTTCACGCACGCTTCTTCCCTGATCTCGTAATTGATCTGCAAATTCAACAATGAGAATACCATTTTTTGCCATAACGCCAATTAACAAAATTAGTCCAATTTGGCTGTAAATATTAAGACTCACACCACTTAATAGCATAGCAATTACAGCACAACCAATCCCTAATGGGACCGTAGCCATGATAATGAATCCTGAAATAAAGCTTTCAAACTGGGCAGCCAAAATCAATAAAATAATCAAAAAAGCAATGCCAAAAACAATCATAAAATTGGAAGATGTTTCATTAAGCGTTTCAGCTTCTCCTAAGGGAACCACGTAGATTCCTTTTGATAACAAAGGAGAAGCAATTTTCTGTACAGTTTGATAAGCTTCCCCTAAAGCGATACCTGGAGCAAGATTTGCGCTTAAAATAACAGCGCTCATGCGTTTTTCCCGTTTTAATTGGGGAGCGATAGCTTTTTCATGTAAATGCGCAATAACCGATAAAGGAACATATCGATTGTCTTTAGTCTTTAAGAAAATATTTTCTAAATCACTGGGACTCTTCATAGAATTTTTACGCGATATCAATTTAACATCGTAAGAATGATCATCCACGTTAATGGAACCAATCTTTTTACCATCCAACATTGCTTGTAATGTATCGCCCAAATTGGTGATATCAATCCCTAAATCGGAGGCTTTTTTTCGATTGATTTCAATAAAAAATTGTGGTTGTGTTGCATCAACAGTAAGACGTGGTCGAATAAAACGCGGATCATCTTGTAAAGCACTCACCAGCTTATCAGCAATGGGTTGTAGTGTTGCATAATCGTTGCCAAGAATTGCAAATTGTAATCCTTGCCCAGTTCCTCTCACACCTAGAGAATTTCCCTCCGCAGCAAACACAAAAACTGCGGGAAACTGTCTAACCTTTGCATTAACATCCTTCACAATTTCTTGCTGACTACGTGAACGTTCATCCCAAGATGAAAGCAATAAAACCAAAAAAGCAGTATTGGGTGAACCACCAATACCCGCAATAGAGTAACTGTTAGCAATCTCCCCTGCATCACGTAATGGCTGTAGACTTGCTTCAATTTGCTCTACCTGTTCGTTCAAATATTGTGTTGAAATACCTTGTGGTCCATTAATAACCAAAAAGATAAGAGCTCTGTCTTCTGCTGGAGTTAATTCCTGTTTCAGCTTCATATAGCCTCCGACACAAAGACCCGCAAAAATAAGTGAAGCAAAAATAACAGACCAAGGCTTTTCTAAACACTGATGCAAACTGTAAGTATATGCCTTATGAAGAAAAGTACCTAATTTATATAAAAAAGTAAAATGATGGGACTTTTCTTCTTTCTCCTCAATATGTTCTTTGAGAAAACGTGAAGCCAACATGGGACAAAGCGTTAAGGCAACAATTGAAGAAAGCAAAATAGAAATTGCCAAAACAAAACCAAATTCTCTAAAAAGCGCTCCAACTTGCCCAGGAAGAAAGGAAATAGGAACAAATACAGCCACTAAAGTCAATGTTGTTGCGACAACAGCAAAAAAAACTTCACGTGTTCCTAACACCGCTGCAGCTCTGGAACCTAACCCCATATTGCGCCATCGAACAATATTTTCCAGAACAACAATGGCATCATCCACAACAAGCCCTGTTGCTAAAACAAGTCCTAAAAATGTGAGAATATTTAATGAAAATCCCACAAGATAAATAGCTGCAATGGTACCAATTAAGGCAACAGGAAGAGATAAAGCAGGTATCAGTGTTACACGAATGTCTCTGAGAAAAAGAAAAATGACTAAAATAACGCTCAAAATAGCAATGACCAACGCAACCTCAACCTCATGAAGGGCACTTTTAATAAAAATTGCATCGTCATTAATAACGTCTATATGTACAGAAGAAGGAACAATACTTTTGAGATTATCAACAACGGCTCTTACACCTTGAGAAATATTAAGCGTGTTGGATTGTGCTTTCCGCACGATACCTAATCCAATACCTGTCTTTCCATTGATACGAAGAATAACCGTTTCTATATCCGGCGATAAAGTAACATGCGCAACATCGCCAAGATGCACATGAGGCTTTAAAACAACTTGTTCAAAAGATTCTGGTGTTGTTAGACGTGCAGTGGCACGGACAACTAAAGTTTGCTTAGAATTGCGTAATGATCCTACTGGCACATCCGTTGTCATATCAGCAAGAACACGTGAAATATCTGCTACAGTTAATCCATAACTTGCAAGTTTTGCTTGATCTATATCAATCTGAAAAATCTTTGTGCGAGCACTATCAACCTGTACATCACCAACACCATCAACAGCAGAAATTGCATCAACAATCTGATCATTTACAATCGTTGTTAAATCATCAATACTCATTGTTGGTGACGTCACAACCAAATACATCATGGCAGCAGCATTCGAATCTGCTTTAATGATCAGAGGGGTATCTGCATTTTTTGGTAAAGAATAAGCAATACGAGACAGAGCATCACGAATATCAGATGCCGCTACATTCAAATCAACACCGACATTAAAATTAATCTGCACACGAGAGCGTCCAAAAGAAGATGTTGAAGAAATTGTCTTAACACCTGAAACACGAGAAACAGCATCTTCTATAACTTTTGTTACTTCACGATCAATGGTTTCTGCTGACGCACCAGAAAACATCGTCACAATCGTTGTTACTGGAGTATCAACATCGGGTAATTCTCTTACATCAACATTCAACCATGCTGCAAATCCTGCAATGATGATCATAGCATTTAAAACAAAAGTAAAAACCGGTCTGCGAATAAATAAGGCAATGAGACCACCTTGCTCCACCTTTGACATAGGCTGTTTTGTGCTCAATTCTTGGCTCATTGTATATCCGTTCCATAAACCGCTGATAATTGCTGTTGGTGGGACTTTGGATCATCAATAGTTACTTTACTTCCTGGATAAAGCATTTGCACCCCTCGAATGACAACTTGATCACCCTTTTCTAGGGAAGCTTTCACGAAAACCTGATCCGCTTTATGCTGAATAATTGATACGGGAATAGACTCTACTTTTCCTTCTCTCACACGCCAAACGAATGACCCTTTACTATTCCATTGAACCGCAAGAGGATTAACGACAGGAAAAGAACCACCATGAAATTGCAATACAACAGAAAAGGACATACCAGACATGAGCGTATCTTTTTCATTATTGATTTCAACCTGAGCATGAAGCGTGCGACTTTCTGGATCAACAATATTATCAATCGCATAAATATGACCAACAAAAGATTTATCTGGCTGCGCAGTTAATGTTGCCGTTACCTCATCTCCTTTATGGATGCGCGACACATATCGTTCAGGGGCCCATATATCGACCAAAATACGTTCTCTATTCTCAATACGCCCTATTACGGTATTAAGGGTCACGTTATTCCCCACATCAACGGGCAAAATACCAACAACTCCAGGAATCGGTGCACGAATTGTTCGCCGATCGAGATCTAATTCAGCATTACGCAACACTAAATTTGCGTTATCCAACTCTAAACGTGCTGTAATTTCTTGAACTTCCGTTGCTGTATTGCTGGCGCGTAATTTAAGAATGCGCGAAAGCGTTAATGCATTATTATCACGTTGTACTTTTGCTTTTGCAGCCGCTATTTCCTCTTTTTTAGAATCAAGCTTTGCAATCACATCATCGACTTGTACTTTTGTACCAGCTGATACAAAAAGCTTATCAATAACACCTGAGGATAAAGGGGTAAGATCGACTTCTGCAAGAGCTTTTCCACTCCCAAGAACGTTAAGTTGTTCATAAAAATCTTGAACTTTTACAAGATCAACGACGACATTCGCCGGTGGTCTTCCCATTTTTTCCTTTGAAGCTTTATACGATACTCTTGTTTTATCCACCATAGAAATGGGTTGTTCTGCACTCTTTTTTCCAGCCCAATAAGTAACCGTTAAAACGACGATTAAAAACACCAACGGAAAGCTCTTTTTTAATAACGCCATACATCCACCCTTGCTGTGTCATGTTCATCTGAAATAGTTTTCAACAGTAATATCGGTGTTTTACACAAAAACCAAACAGCGGGTGTATATATATCTTACCCCCCACCGCAAAAAACACATCTCATCTTTGCTTGACTATCTTTCATAGATTAAAACGTCAAGTTAACTATCGTTCATATTGCTTTGTACAGTCACAACAAAAAATGATTATATCAAAACCAACTGAAACCATAATATATTATATCCTTTTTTAAAATATCTCATAAAAAAGAGAGTTTTTTTTATTACTATCCAAGTTTCACTTGCATTTCTTTAATGAAACGATTAGGAACCCTTTGTCATAGATAATGTAAAAAACTGAAATGTATGCACCCGTAGCTCAGCTGGATAGAGCACCAGACTACGAATCTGGGGGTCAGGAGTTCGAATCTCTTCGGGTGCGCCATCTATCAATAATATCTTCTTATAAATTCAGGCTCTTTAAATTCTTTATTTTGTGATTTATTTTTGCCTATCTTTGTTTTTTGTATTTTGTTACTTCATTCTGTTGTGAGTCGTTTCTTTAGCCATTTTGCTAGAATAAGATGTTATGAGTCCTTCAATTCAGCTCCAAGGTGCTTTTATTAGCTAATAATCATAACGATTGCATAAGCAGCGTGTGTTGTTTTCTTTTTTCGATCTATGCGCTTGTTTTTAGTCTCTTCCGGATTATACTCTTTAATCAGTTAGATAATTTTTTGCGTGCTTATTTCTAATTTTTCCATAACTAGATGTTTCTGGATATTTTATTCCTAGCAATCCCATCTTAATAGGGACTTCAGATGTGCCGCCATAAAACACTTATGGTATCCATTAATATCATTAGCATTTTGTTGCAAACCAAAGCTTCTTTTCGAGATATTTTTAATTGAATTAAACATATTTTTACTGCTTAAAAGCAAAGAAACTCTTTTTCCTAAAAAACAATGAAACTCTTCTCGTGCTTCTTTAGCATTATCTCTTGCATAGCATATCATCGACTTCTATGATATCCTAACACTTTCTGTTCTCTATGAATTCTTCTAATTAATCCATGGGGTACAGATCTCGAACATTAATAAAAGCTAAGTTTAAAGAATTTTTCCATGCCTAAAACAGATATTGAAATTGCTCGCACTGCTAAAAAGCAGCATATTATTGAAATTGCAAAAAAAATTGGTATCTCACATGAAAATCTCATTCCCTATGGCCATGATAAAGCTAAAATTTCTTCTGAATACATAAAATCGCTTGATAAAAATCCAGATGGTAAACTTATCCTCGTCACAGCTATCAATCCCACACCTGCCGGAGAAGGCAAAACAACAACAACAGTTGGACTAAGTGATGCTCTTAATCTTATTGGTAAAAAAACAATAGCTACCTTGAGAGAGCCGTCTTTGGGTCCCTGTTTTGGTGTAAAAGGTGGTGCTGCTGGTGGTGGTTATGCACAAGTCGTTCCAATGGATGACCTTAATTTACATTTTACCGGTGATTTTCATGCTATTACAGCTGCTCATAATCTTCTTGCCGCAATGATAGATAATCATCTTTATTGGGGAAATACTCTAAACATTGATCCACGTCGCATTGTTTGGAAACGCGTTCTTGATATGAATGACCGTGCATTGCGCGATATTGTTATTTCATTAGGGGGCATAACAAATGGTTTTCCACGCCAAACAGGTTTTGATATTACTGTTGCGTCAGAAATTATGGCACTTCTTTGTCTCTCTGAAAATTTAGAAAACCTTACACAAAGACTCAAAAAAATTATTGTTGCTTATCGTTATGATAAAACGCCCATCACCGTTTCTGATCTCAATGCAGAAGGTGCAATGGCAGTTCTTCTCAAAGATGCTATACAACCCAACCTCGTACAGACAATTGAAAATAACCCTGTTCTCGTTCATGGAGGACCTTTTGCCAACATTGCTCATGGTTGCAATTCAGTTATAGCAACAAAAACTGCTTTAAAACTTGCTGATTATGTTGTCACAGAAGCAGGGTTTGGAGCAGATCTTGGAGCAGAAAAGTTCTTCAATATCAAATGTAGGCAAGCAGGTATTGTACCAAATGCTACAGTAATCGTCGCAACTATTCGTGCATTAAAAATGAATGGTGGTGTAGATAAAAATAACCTGACAGAAGAAAATATCACCGCTTTAGAAAAAGGAACAGCCAATCTTTTACGACATATAAAGAATATGGAGCACTACGGTATTCCTTGTGTTGTGGCTATCAATCATTTTGACAGCGATAGCGATGCTGAAATAAAAACATTACAAAAAATAGTTGCAACAACTGGACACAAAGCTATTATCTGTAAGCATTGGGAACAAGGTGGAAAAGGCGCTATAGAACTTGCACAAGAACTCGTTACCTTGATTGAAGAAAAACATTCTCATTTTAAAGTTTTATATCAAGATAATATTCCACTCGTTCAAAAAATTAATTGTATTATAACAAAGCTATACGGTGGGCGTGGCGCCATCATCCCAGCCCCTATTCTCAAACAACTTGAATCTTGGGAAAAAGAAGGTTTTGGTGCCTACCCTATTTGTATGGCAAAAACACCTTATTCTTTTTCTTCTGATCCCAAGCAATATGGTGCTCCTGTTGATTTTGAAATTCCCGTACGTGAAGTTCGTCTCTCCGCAGGAGCTGGCTTTATTGTTGTCATTTGTGGAGATGTTATGACCATGCCGGGACTACCCCATTATCCCACGGCTGAAAAAATTCATCTTGACGAAAATGATCAAATACAAGGACTTTCATAAATTTATAACCGTAAATTCTATCATTCATTATAAAAAGCGTTTTATTGCAAAAAGAATAGAATTTTAAAAAGCGATATAGACAAATGTCTTATTTATATGATATAGGTGCTTGTCCTTTTGGATATGCCTTTAAAAGGATGTAGGTTTTTCCTATCATTTATGACACTGAAAAAAGCAGGATAGATAGTGCAAGTACTCGTTCGTGATAATAATGTTGACCAAGCGCTCCGTGCGTTGAAAAAAAAGATGCAGCGTGAAGGTATCTTCCGTGAAATGAAAATGCGTAGTTATTATGAAAAGCCATCTGAGAAGCGTGCTCGTGAAAAAGCTGAGGCTATTCGTCGTACACGTAAGCTTGCTCGTAAGCGTGCGCAAAGAGAAGGTTTTGTTAGTAACGGACGAACTGTTGCGGTAAAGTAATATACTTTATGTAATTGCATAAGTAGTAGATAATAAGCTTCCAGAAAATTTTATCTTCATAGGCGATTGCAATAAATTGCTTGTGTACGGTTTTTTGTGTACAATGTTATCTAATATGTTAGTTATCTGAAAATAATAAGGTTTCTGTCATAGGGGTGTTTTTTTCACTCTTATATTTCAAAAAACAGATAACAAACTACGCTTTAGATATTTAAGCGACTTATTCTTATGTGAATTGAGTGTAAGGTGTTTTATTATCACTTTTCGCTATAATTTTTCTCCTTCCGGATATCTCTTAAATAACTGTTTCTTTATGTACAAATTTCATGATGATTTTCTTTTTTTGTCATTAAATATTCTACATCTTTCGAACATCCTAGGTCAGATTGCAAAACAAAAATAACTATCGCAATATGCGATTGTGTGTAAAAATATGATATCAAATGCATAATCCTCTTTCCCTTCAGTTATGTAACAAAACGATATAATTCCATAACTTTTTATATCTCTTGACTCTGTCTCTCTAAACGATGACGAATTTCAACCACGGCACTACAGATTCTTTTTTCTTGATAAATTTCTTCTATTCATCACTTATGTAATGCCCCCCATAAGTGTATTGAATAAGCTCCTCTATTTCATTCAACTTTCTTCTATACTGAGTTAGAGAAAAAGAAAATTGACAATAAACAGAGAAAACACTGTATTTTAATATGGATGAATGAATGTACCTTTTATTACCATTTTTGATGGAAATATTTTTACAATTTAAATAACGAGTTAAAGTTTTTAACGCATTGATTTATCGTTATAAGTAATCGTTTTTCATATTAAGTAATAATTCTGAATAACGTGAAGTTTCTCAACACCTTCTTATATTGAATAAATCAAGATTATTTTCTTGTACATCATAAGCAGGGTTAGTATGCAAATAGAATAAAAGCTATTTAAGAAAAAAATAAAAATGCTTCTTATGAACGCCATAAATAATAAGAACTGCATAACATTGAGAGCTGGTAAATGGTATGATGAATCCAGCTTATCTGCCATACGGATAAGCATTATCATGACATAAGATTATAGTATAGCAAATTTTATAAAATGGATTATCACGAAAAACTGTCCTGTTAAAATCAGCCCTTCATATATCAATCTACTCCATAATTTTGCTCATATTTTTAAGCTTAAATGTTTTATTCATCGTATTATTTTGTCCATTCAAAACTTCTTTTCAAGCCACATGATAACCCCTTTACTGAACAGCTCTTTGTTCATAATATGCATACATGTACTTTTACTTCGAGAAACAAACTCAGAAAAGAGATGCAATACTTTAGCCCTAATTTCCTGTACAAAAAATGCTATGCTCCCAGTATACTTTACTGTTTTATCACGCGTACAGCTACATAAAAGTCCAGTGTTTATTTATATTTATCCCCTCATAAACAAGATAAGCACTAAAAAATACAAACTTTTGTTTTCCTTATTTTGCTATTCTCGTAACAATTTTTTCATTGTTTAGATCTCTTTAACGAGCGATATGTCATAATTTTTATCAGTTTCTAGTCTTATCTTTCAGATTTTAAATTTCCAATATATGACGAAATAAAGGAGTTCAGTGTGCAAAATTCTCGTTGGTTTCGCGTTTCAATACTCGCATCATGTATCTTAATAGCAACAGTCATTGTATTGGGTTCACCTCATTTGTTGCACGCACAAACATTTAATCAAAATTTAGGGCCCAGCGGTTTACCACTTCCGCGATTTGCTTCGATTAAACCCACCAGCGTTAATGTACGCGTCGGACCAGGAAGCAACTATTCTATCATTTTTACCTACAAAAAGAAGGGCTTGCCTATTGAAATCATTCAAGAATATGATCAATGGCGCAAAATTCGTGATGCAGAAGGCGATGAGGGGTGGGTGTATCAATCGCTTTTATCGGGAAAGCGAACTGCTATAACTATTCCATGGCAAAAAGATAAAACAAAAAGGCTGATGCTACGAAAAAACCCCACCGACAACGCAGAACTTGTGGCGGAAGTAGAACCTAATGTCATTGGTAATATCCGCCAATGTGATGGACAATGGTGCGAACTAAACATTAATAATACGCGCGGATGGCTTCAGCAACCCCAGTTATGGGGAATCTATCCTGATGAAAAAGTAAAAGGTTGGTGAATACTCAAACTTATCAAGTTTAACTTTTATTCCTCATTGAATATCCTCACTGCCTATCACAAGATTGATTTTTGGGTTTCAATCGTACGATCAAATCAACATGTGAAACTTCCATACCTTCTGGTGGCTTAGGCAAATTTCTAATAATGGGAGCTTCTTCCAAATTGTAAGGAATATCAAGAATACGATTTTCGCCTTCTATATAAAAATGGTAGTGATCAGAGGTATTGGTATCAAACCAAGTTTTTGAGCCTTCTACGGCAATAATCCGTAACAATCCCGCTTCCGTAAATTGATGAAGCGTATTATAAACCGTTGCTAAAGATACAGGTACACCTGCCCTCCCCGCTTCCTCATAGAGCTCTTCAGCAGTAATATGACGATTTCCTTGAGAAAAAATCATATGTGCAAGCTCCAACCGCTGACGTGTTGGACGCAGACCATTTTGACGCAAACGTTTTTCTAACATAGAAATGGAATAATATTGCACAATTTTTCCACACTCTTTTGTGAATTTTCCACACTCTTTTGTGAACTGTTGTTCTTCATTCATATCTAAGTCGTCTGCACTTACTGACATATTACAAACCCAAATATATTCCTGCTAAATAAGATCAAAATACAAAAAAATGGGAATAGTATGGTGTAATCTTGTATTCCATTTTTAAATAATTACCTGTGTAGAATACATAAAAAAGGGCTTTTGTCATTAAAAATGATATAAAATCATTTCCCTCTCTTTGAAATTTGCTCTAAAAGTAGGTTGGGAAAAGCGCAGAAATAAAGATATATGCAAATAAATGGAGTAACAATGGCTGAACAAAAGTCTCGCTACACTTATGAAGAGCTTCTAAGCTGCGCTCGCGGCGAAATGTTTGGTAGAGGTAATGCGCAATTGCCAGCACCGCCAATGTTGATGATTCATCGAATCACTCAAATTAGTGAAACTGATGGTAAATACGATAAAGGAATGGTTCGCGCCGAATTTGACATTACACCAGACCTGTGGTTCTTTAATTGTCACTTTATAGGCGATCCCGTCATGCCGGGATGTCTCGGACTAGACGGTATGTGGCAATTAACAGGCTTTTTTCTTGGTTGGCTAGGCGAACCAGGAAAAGGAAGAGCGATATCAACAGGTGAAGTAAAGTTATCAGGGATGGTAACTCCACAAACCAAAATTCTTGAATATGAAATAGATTTTAAGCGTATTCGACGTGGAAATTTAGTCTTAGGAATAGCTGATGGGTGGCTAAAAGCAGATGGAGAGACTATTTATAAGGCGAATGATTTACGCGTTGCTTTATTCAAAGAAGATTGAACGTTATTTCCGTCAGAAAGAACTTTTCACTATTCTGTATGGAACGAGGAGGTATGAATGCGTCGAGTTGTTGTAACCGGAATGGGAATTGTCTCCGCGATTGGAAATGGACCTGAAGCTGTTTTAACCAGTTTACGTGAAGCAAAATCCGGAATTTCTTACGCGCCTCAATATGCCGAATTAGGCTTTCGTAGCAGAGTTTACGGCAAACCCGATATTAATATAGAAGAACTCGTAGATCGACGTGCTCTACGTTTTCATGGGCGTGGAACAGCATGGAATCACATCGCTATGGATCAGGCAATTGCTGATGCGGGTCTAGAACCGCATGAAGTATCGAATGAACACACGGGTATTATTATGGGTTCTGGAGGTGCTTCAACTCAGTCAATCGTTGAGGCTGCTGATATTACACGCCAAAAAGGTCCAAAACGCATCGGTCCTTTTGTTGTGCCTAAAGTGATGAGTTCTACGGCATCCGCAACACTTGCAACTTTTTTTAAAATTAAAGGCGTAAACTATTCAATCTCTTCCGCGTGTGCTACATCCAATCATTGTATCGGCAATGCTTATGAAACAATACAATATGGAAAACAAGATCGCATTTTTGCTGGTGGTTGCGAAGATCTGGATTGGACATTATCTGTTTTATTCGATGCTATGGGTGCTATGTCCAGCAGATATAATGATGTACCAGAAAAAGCTTCGCGTGCTTATGACACTAATCGTGATGGATTTGTTATTGCTGGTGGCGCTGGCGTTTTGGTTCTTGAAGAACTAGAAGTCGCTAAAGCACGTGGTGCAAAAATCTATGGAGAAATTGTTGGTTATGGCGCTACATCCGATGGACACGATATGGTCTCTCCATCAGGTGAGGGAGCAGAGCGGTGCATGCGCATGGCACTTGCGACCGTCAAAAATAAGATTGATTATATCAATCCCCATGCAACAGCAACACCTGTTGGTGATCCCCCTGAAATAGAAGCGATCCGCCGTATCTTCGGAGCAGGTGATCAATGCCCACCAATTTCCGCCACAAAATCTCTGACTGGTCATTCCTTGGGTGCAGCTGGTGTTCAGGAAGCAATCTACACACTGTTAATGATGAAGCATAATTTTATTTGTGAAAGTGCTCATATTGAAGAACTTGATCCAGCTTTTGCCGATATGCCAATTGTTCGTAAACGACGCGATCATCAACAACTTAATACCGTATTGTCAAATACTTTTGGCTTTGGCGGTACCAATGCAACGCTTGTTTTCCAACGCTATGAATAAACAAAAGTTCTTAGTAATTGAAAAAAGTACGGTCTACGGAGAATAATATGAAAGGTTTGATGGAGGGCAAACGTGGCCTTATTATGGGAATTGCAAATGACCATTCAATTGCTTGGGGCATTGCCTGTCAGCTCGCACAAGCAGGAGCTGAATTAGCATTGACTTATCAAGGAAATGCTTTTGGAAAACGTGTTCAACCTCTAGCAGATAAACTTGGCTGCAAATTAGTGCTAGAGTGTGATGTTGAAAATATTGAAAATATTGACTACGTCTTTGGGCAACTTGAAAAAGAATGGAAAACAATTGATTTTATTGTCCATGCCATTGGTTTTTCAGATAAAACTCAGCTAAAAGGGCGTTACGTTGATGTTACAACACGTGAAAACTTTCAACGCACGATGGTTATTTCAGCGTATTCCTTTACTGAAATTGCCCAACGCGCGGGTAAGCTTATGCCCAATGGAGGAACACTTTTAACTCTTACCTATGGTGCTTCACAGCAAGTTGTGCCTAATTATAACATCATGGGTGTTGCTAAAGCAGCTTTAGAAGCTATGGTACGTTATTTAGCAGCAGACTTTGGTCCTCAAAATATCCGTGTCAATGCGATTTCCGCTGGTCCTGTTAGAACTTTAGCAGGTAATGGCATTGCAGCTGCACGTGCAATATTTTCACATCAACGCCGTAATGCCCCATTACGTCGTACCGTAAATATTCATGAAATTGGAAAATCTGCTCTTTATCTACTCTCTGACTTATCATCAGGTGTTACAGGTGAAATCCATTATGTTGATTCAGGCTATAACATCATGTCTATGCCAATACTTGAAGAACTGAAAAAAAGTGACGATACTCAAGAAGAATAAAAATTATCGCACTTAGAAAATATGACGTAAGGCACGTGTGCAGGTCTTTATAAGAATAAGTATAATACAAAACCAGATGCCTTGTTTTGCAAAGTATTTTATAAAAATCCGAATATTTCTTCAATCCATGGTTGAAAAATTTTGTATTTTATGACGTTATTTACCTTACTAAAGCATACGCTTTTGCTGTTGCTTACAAATCAATCCTCAGCCCTCATGCCATCGCAGTTTGAAACAGAGATTAGAGGATTATTAAAATCCTTAGCTTCAGCTTTTGTATACCAGATTGAAAAAAATATTGCCTACCGTTTTATTTATTCTTGAAACGCAAAGACAATCTAATTTAGGAAGAATATGAAGGCGTAAAGAAATCAATCATTAATCTTACTATTATTCTTTAATGAGGCTTTACAGTTTTAAAAGCATCCACATCAATATTTTTTTAATAATGGAGATTACGCTTTACCTCACACCTTTATTTTTCTCGTTCTTTAATGAAAGCATTTCTCTGATATATCAGGTAAAACAGAACGCTCAAAAACACTACGGCTGTTGCTCCTTCATGCATTTTTTTAAAAGATATCCCTCAATACACGCAATTCCATTTCACAATGGTATCTGTAGAACAGATAAAATCCCCGTGAAGTACATAAATCCTTTTTTCTCCACCATTTTAATGTCTATACAAATGACAAACCGACACTATCATTTTACTTGCCATGTTCTAATGTTGAAACACCCCTTGATACTTGAGATGATTCATTAGAAGTATTTTTAATAATTTTTATCCACATACTAACCCGCTTGTGACAAGCAAACACATATTTTTAATTAATTCAATACAAAAATAAAATGAATTATTCATATAAATCAATTTTTTATCTTTATAATCACATTATTTTTTCAGTTTAAATGACAGCCATAAACAAGTACAATAACATTTTTTCAATTTTAGATTTTCAAATTTATAATTCCAAAAGTCATTTCTTGCATATAAAAAAAGAATTGTCATGTGAGAAAATAAAGGCGTAAACATCTCTACTGAACAGCCTCAAGTGCCAAGAGCTGTCTCAACATTGGGGGCTGGTAGGATGTGTGATGATGCTCGGCTTCCTCCTTCATAAACGTAAAGATGAGGATGTGCACAATGGCTTTATCGTTACACTATTCACGGTCACCGTCGCGAATTGAGCTTGGGAGTTTTAAGAGAGGTCTCTTTAAAACAAGCGCGTGAATATACAACAGCAATAGTGTTTTGTTTTGGGCGTTCTATTTTACCTGACACATCAAGGTGTGAGGTAATCTCCATTATTTAAAAGATATGCTTTAGATAGCGTAAAACTGAATTTAAAAATGATGGTAGAGATGGGAACTGGTTTTTATCTTTAAAATTTCATCTTCTTCCCAAATTAGATTGTCTTCTTGTTTTAACGAATTACACAAACAGAAACACACAATATCCCTGCCTCTATCGAGATATAAACGCTGTTACACGCAGCAAATAATATTGAAAATTGGATAATAGCAATGATATTTTTAGCTTATACGTTACATAAAAAAAATGCTTCCACCTAATGAGTCTTGTATTATTCTGTTTGCAAATATCATTGTGAGATGAATTTAAGAGAAAATCAAAATATCTTGTTCATTACATTACATAAACATGTGTAAGTGGAAACGATAATTTATTTTCAAAGAGATAGCTCTTAGACAAAAGCCAAAACTTTTATATTTCAGCCATGTTTCATAAATAATCGAATGATATGAATCTATAATTTGCTAGAATATGACTGTCTTATACAACCATCAATACAATCTATTTTATATGTCTTCATAGCATGTTTCTATTTTTTTACGATTGGAATTATTAAAAAACAGGATATCATTGTATTTCATCCTTAAGAGTACGGCTTAGTAATGTGTGCGCCGCTTCAGTTATGTTTTTACCACAATAGAGAATTTGATAAATTTGTTCTACAATGGGCATTTCTACCCCAATACGTTGCGCCAACGTATGTACTTCCTTGGTATTTAAGTACCCTTCCACAACCTGACCAATTTGTTTTTCCGCTTCTTTTATATCTATTCCTTTACCAAGAAGTATTCCAAAACGACGATTACGCGACTGATTATCAGTACATGTCAAAACCAGATCACCTAAGCCTGTCATTCCCATAAATGTGGAAAGCTCAGCACCCATAGCCCCCCCTAAACGACTGATTTCAGCTAGTCCTCGTGTGATGAGAGCTATTCGTGCATTTGCCCCAAACCCCATACCGTCTGATATTCCTGCACCAATAGCAATAACATTTTTGACTGCTCCCCCTAATTGAACACCAATCATGTCTGAACTTTTATAAACTCTAAAACTTTTGTCACAATGAAAAAATTGCTGTAATTCTTTACCAAACTCAACATCAGAAGCTGCTATCGTCATTGCAGTAGGCCAACCAATAGCTAGTTCTTGAGCAAAAGTTGGTCCAGAAAAAACTGCTAAAGGAATTTTTTCACCTAAAATCTCACGAGCAACCTCTTGTAAGAAACGTCCGGTACCATGTTCTAAACCTTTTGTTGCCCAAATAACGCGTGAATGCTGATCTAAATAAGGCTGAATATTATACAAAACTTGATGAAATACATGGCTTGGAACAGCGATTAATATATTGTGACTTGCTGCTATTGCAGTTTCAAGCGAAGCTTCAAGTAATAAATTTTCAGGAAATTGAATATCGGGTAAATATACTTGATTACAACGTTGTTCCTGTAATTCTTTGATATGTTGAGGATTATATCCCCAAAGTAAAACATTATGACCATTACGGGCAAGAGCAATCGCTAATGCAGTACCAAAAGAACCAGCACCAATAATTGTCATTGCAGCGGTTTTCATTAAGTTTTCTGATTATTCTCTAAACTTTTGATTTCAAGTGCATATTATTATCACAAATAACTTTAATGCTATCTTTAATATAAATTCTGTAAATTATAAAAACGTTACCGCTTCGTAGCTCTTATCTCACACAGCATAAAAACTTGTTTCTCACATTCTCTTTCTTTGTAGTAAATTGCATAGACATCACTTTTTGTATATTCTACAAATAGCTATTTGTCTCAAAAATTAAAGCTTGACTCAATACTCCATGGACTTTCTCTTTTAAAATAAAAGTACATTCAAAATCATGATACTCATTCCACTGATATCTTGCACTTAACCCCTCTTTAATATCCTACGAATTTTTTGTAAGAGCTGATACACGCCGCATCAGCTCCACAGGTATTTCTAACAATTACTCCACAGGAGACTGCGTACTTAACCCCTGCTCCATAGGCATTTCTGAACTAGGAACTTGATCTACAGGAGTTTGCGTACTTAGCCCCTGCCCCATGGGCATTTCTGAACTAGGAACTTGATCTACAGGAGTTTGCGTACTTAGCCCCTGCCCCATGGGCATTTCTGAACCAGGAACTTGATCTACAGGAGTTTGCGTACTTAGCCCCTGCTCCATGGGCATTTCTGAACCAGGAACTTGATCTACAGGAGTTTGCGTACTTAGCCCCTGCCCCATGGGCATTTCTGAACTAGGAACTTGATCTACAGGAGTTTGCGTACTTAACCCCTGCCCCATGGGCATTTCTGAGCCCTGTATCTTTTCTGGCTGTTTTCTTACGGATATATCTTTGTTTGATAACTGCTCAGATACTGAAGAATCATCTCTACTTGATATTTCCGGTTCAATAACACGTCCTGAGCCACCCATCATATTATAATTCAAATGAGAAATAGCCCACCAAGTTCCCCCAATAATAACAAAAACGCAAATAGCAGCAAACCACAACGCGCTTAAATTCCACTTGGCATCTGGACCAGAATTCAAGTGCAAAAAGAAAACAATTTGTACTATAATCTGAATAATCGCCATCCCAATAAGATACGCAACCTTTGTACTAACTGCCCAACTTTCCATCATTCCATACATCACAGGAACAAAAGAACCCAAAGTGAAAAATACAGCCAGAATAAAACCGACTAAATATGAACCAGTACTGGGACCATGTGTTTCATTTTGCATGCTCATCACAACGCTCCTAATAGATAAACCATGGTGAAAACACCAACCCATACAATATCAAGTAAATGCCAAAAAATGGAAAGGCATGCTAAACGTGTCTTATTGTTCTGATCCAAGCCATTACGACGAAGATGAAAAAACATCACAACCATCCAAAGAAGACCAACACTTACGTGAAGTCCATGGGTGCCAACCAAAGCAAAAAATGCTGACCAATAAGCAGAGAGAATCTCCCGACCAAAAAGCTGTAAACCTGTTGCAGAATCAATACCAGCATAAGCATTTGGATCGTAATAAAAGACCTCACCCAAAAGTTCATGAAATTCGTAAAGTTCCATACCAATGAAGCAACAGCCAAATACAAAGGTAATAGCCATCCATAAACGCACACCACTGATGTTATTTTTATGTGCTTGTACCATTGTAAAACCATAAGTGACGGATGAAAACAACAAGAAAGCAGTCTCAACCAAAACAAATTTTAAATCAATAAACTCATTGCCCGCCTTACCACCACCATAAGAAGCAGAAAAAACAGCAAAACTTGAAAAAAGTGTCGAAAACAGGATCAAATCTGAAAGAATATAGACCCAAAAACCAAACGTCATTACCGAACTATTATCGTGGTGATGTTCATCCACAGCACTCACATTATTTATTGTTACTGCACTCATACTGTCACTCCTTGTTCTTTAAGAACAGCTGTAAAGGCATCTTCAGTTTTTTGTACTTCTTCAGCCGGAATATAATAACCATGATGGTCACCTGTTAATGAATGACACACAAGCGTTGCAATAAAACCAATCAAGCCGACCGCAACAAGCCACCAAATATGCCAGACAAGCGCAAAACCAACAACTAACGAGAAGAATCCCGCAATAATTCCAGCCGATGTATTGGACGGCATATGAATTTTTGTAAATCCACTGGTAGGACGTTGATAACCACTTTTCTTCATATTCCAATAAGCGTCATCAGACTGTATTTTCGGAACTATTGCAAAATTGTAAGAAGGAGGCGGTGAAGAGATAGACCATTCAAGAGTCCGTGCATCACCCCAAGAATCATTTAATGTTACAGGTAAACGTCCCTTATGTTTGATACCGTACCAAATCGCCAAAACAACTTGCAGCACAAAACAAAGGATACCAAGCAAAATAATAAAAGCGCCCAATGCAGCAATCATAAACATCGGTTGCCAACTAGGTTCCATATAATGCTGGAGACGACGTGTCCCACCCATTAAACCAAGTGCATAGACTGGGAAAAAGGCAAGGTAAAAACCAATGAACCAACACCAGAAAGATGCAATACCCAATGCCCGATTTGGTTTATAACCAAAAACTTTTGGAAACCAAAATGCAATCCCCGCTAAGTACGCAAAAACGACACCCCCAATAATTGTATGATGGAAATGCGCTACCAAAAACAACGAATTATGAAACTGCCAATCAGCTGGCACAATAGATAACAAAACACCAGTTAATCCACCACCAACAAATGTAAAGATCATTCCCATGCACCAAAGCATTGGAGGCTCAAAGCGAATCCGCCCCTTATACATAGTTAGCAGCCAATTAAAGACTTTTACACCTGTTGGAACGGCAATAATCATTGTCGCAATACCAAAGAAAGTATTCACAGCTTCACCGCCACCCATTGTGAAGAAATGATGTCCCCAAACAAGAAGCGAAAGAATCAAAATAACCAACATGGCCCATATCATCGAAGTATAACCAAAGAGGCGTTTTGAAGAAAAAGTTGATACAACCTCAGAAACAATTCCAAAAGCAGGAACAACCAAAACATAAACCTCAGGATGACCAAAAACCCAAACATAGTTAATCCATACCATCGGATTTCCGCCACCAACATTGGAAAAGAAATTCATGCCCAAATAACGATCGCATGCCAAGAGTGCAAATGCTACAGTTAAGACAGGGTAAATAACTAAAATAAGGACATTGCTAACAAAAGCGCTCCAACAAAAAACAGGCATTCTCATCATCGTCATCCCAGGAGCACGCATCTTAATCAAAGTCGCAACAAAATTGACCGCCCCCATTGTTGTCGCTATACCAGAAAGTTGAAGTGACCATAAATAATAGTCTACCCCTGTATCTGGACTCGTTTGCAATTCTGTAAAAGGTGGATACATCAACCAGCCACCACGACCAAAATTCCCAACACCTAGGGATATGTTAATCAATATTGCCCCTGCAGCCGTAATCCAAAAACCTAGATTATTTGCAAAGGGAAAAGCAACATCACGCGCACCAATTTGAAGCGGTATAAGATAATTAAAAAGGCCAAATAAAATAGGCGTAGCCATGAAAAAAATCATGATAGTGCCATGCGCCGAAAAAATTTGATCAAAATGGTCAGGGGGCAAATAACCTGCACTTTCACTCCCAAGAGCTAAAGCTTGATGTGTTCGCATCATGAGTGCGTCCGCAAAACCGCGAACAAGCATAATAATTCCAAGAACTATGTACATAATGCCTATGCGTTTATGGTCAACAGTTGTAATCCAATTTCGCCATAGAATCCCCCACCACCCAAGTGCTGTTAGAGCAACAACAGCAATTAAACCAACCACAACAATCGCAATACACGTGTATAAAACGATCGGCTCATGTGCAAGTGCATGAAAAGCACCTGCCGTAGGATCTGTAAGTCTTCCAAACATTTCTCAACCCATTTCAAATGAAATTCAAGTTTAAAAGAAACCTTATGTTAAAAGGGCTCTTTCTTTACTGACCCTTTAAATAACATCAGGATCAAATACTGAACATAGTGCACCCCATAGAGTCTGAGCAGCAGCACGTTTCATTAAATCCTCATTACATACCGTATTTTCATCGACACATCGATTAACAACACGATAGTAAAGGCGCTTCTCAACAGGTGCAAAATAACGAACTTCAGCATCTTTTTTCTTCGCAGCAATATCACCCATACGAGGCGCAATAGAAAGTTGACGATAAGATGCACGATCAAGTACTCGACCATTAGCCCGAGCTTTTACAATCCAATCCTCAAAGTCCTGCAAAGACACAGAATGCCACTTAAACCGCATACTCGAAAAACCATCACCACTGTAATTTGCTGAGGTTCCTTTGAATACTCCTTGCTCTTCAGCGACCAAATGCAACTTAGCATTCATCTGCGGCATAGCGTAAAGAACTGTACCCAGTTTGGGGACCCAAAAAGCATTGACAGAATTCTCTGACGTCAATTGCAATAAAACCTGACGTCCTTCAGGCGCATAAATCTCATTAATCGATGCAACACCATATTCAGGATAAATAAAAAGCCATTTCCAATCAAGAGAAACGGCATCAATCTGTAATGGCTTTCCTTCACCTACAACTTCCACTGGGAGAGGATTTGTAGGTTCCAGCTTATAAGTATAATAAGCTGTTAATGAACCTAAAACCATTACAATTACAATTGGAATACCCCACATCAACGCTTCAATTTTATTTGAATGCGCCCAATCAGGAGAATAGTCCGCTTTCATATTCGATGCGCGATATTTTATAGCTAAAAACACCACACTCACCATAACTGGGATGACAACACAAAGCATCACCACCACACAAACAACTATCAAAATGAGCTGTTGACGTGCAACATAACCTGATGGCTGTATAACATCAATTTTACAACCAGATAAAAGCAGTGCTCCCCCTAAAATCACAAGCATTTCTAATTGTCGAACAAAGCTTTTCATCTCTATTTACCCCCGTCATATGCACCAAAAATTGTCATAAAATATATATACCTCATATTGTACAGATTTGAAAATAATTATCAAGTGAATTCAATGCCTATATTACTCTTATCAAACGCTTATTCTTTACCTATCACAATTTAATTGTTTTGCTTAATTGTTTTGCAATATATTCAAGTGCAAACCAATATCCATCACCTCCACACCCAGTTATGATAGCGTCTACACCTGCAGATGTATAAGAGTGGTGACGAAAAGCTTCACGCTGGTAAATATGAGATAAATGAACTTCTACTTTCGGCCCTGAAAACATTTTTAGGGCATCAAGAAGTGCAACAGATGTATGACTGTAAGCCGCTGGGTTAATGATCAATCCAGAACTTGCCTCTATTGCTTCTTGTATCCATGCTACCAACTGCCCTTCACAGTTACTTTGATAAAAATTTATTACGATATCATTTTTTTTTGCCCATTCTCTGCATCTTTTTTCAATATCTTCCAGAGTCTCAGTTCCATAAATTTCTGGCTCACGTTGACCTAGAAAATTTAAATTAGGACCATTTAAAATCGTTATCACCTCAGACATAGCATGCCTTTTCTTTTAGACCTATCACTTATTAAAAAAATATTTAGCATGTTTTTACGACAATAAAGCCCCATCCTTAATCTCAAAGAATTCTGCGCGTCCTTTTAAGTCATCAAATAAAAGACGATCTGTTCCTGTCATAAATGTTTGTACAGCTAAATCATCAAGAATATCAAATAAAGCAGCACGTCGATGCGAATCAAGATGAGCAGCCATTTCATCAAGAAGAAGAATAGGAGCTTTTTCCGACATCATACCTGTTAGACGTGCATGACACAAAACTAAACCTGTCAGCAGCGCTTTTTGTTCACCTGTTGAACACGATGCGGCTCCCATATTTTTATCAGCATAAAAAACCTGCAAATCTGCGCGATGTGGTCCTTCTAACGTCCGCCCAGCAGCACGGTCCATTGCGCGATTATGCCGCAATCGATCACAAAATTGCTCTTCAACTTCAATTGCTGATATTTCACTAAGAGCTGTTTCCAAAAAACCATCAATTTGCAAAAAAGCTCGTGGAAAAGGTATCTGTGATGGCATTTGTGTAAACATATCATTTAAAAGACGAATAACATCAACACGCGCCGCAGAAATAGCTGTCGCCAGTTCTGCCATCTGCTTTTCTAAAGCATCAAACCAAGCATAATCTTCATTTCCATCTAAAAACAAACGATTACGTGCGCGCATAGCTCTATCATAATCGGCTATGCGGCGCCTATGCAAGGGATCAATCGCCAAAACCATACGATCCAAAAAACTACGGCGCTCAAGCGAAGGACCTGTAAAAAGACCATCCATGGATGGTGTTAGGACACTAATATGACAATAATCTGTTAGGCAATCACCCGACTCATTTACACCATTAATATGGACTTTTCGACTGTTATCGCTAACCTCCAAAGCTGTACCAATCTTTACTTCACCATAAAGAGCGCATTCAAGACGCGCAAATACAACAAATCCTCCACCGTCACCATCTACAAAGCTAACGTCAGAATAAGCAGCACGCCGCAAACCACGACCAGGAGAAAGAAAAGATAACGCCTCCAAAAGATTCGTCTTACCAGCACCGTTATGGCCGGTAAAAACCACATGCTGACCAGAAAAATGAATATTGAAAAAAGGATAATTGCGATAACGTAAAAGCTTCAGCTGCCTCACTGCCACTTTGTGCACATGACTGGCCATGCATTGCAAAACAATTGCCCCTAAACGCGAATAGGCATCAGTACATAGAGCACATCCACATCATCATTATCACGAATCAGAGCTGGTGCTCCAGCCTCAGCCAACATAAAAACCATCTCGTCACTTGAAAGCTGCCCAGCAATATCCAAAAGATAACGTGAATTAAATCCTATCTCAAGCGGTTCAGATGCATAAGTTACTGATAATTGATCTTCTGCACTGCCCGAATCTGGGCTATTAACAACAAGCCTTAACTGTCCGTGCTCAATCGTTAATTTAACTGCACGCCCCCGATCACTTGAAATCGTTGAAACACGATCAACTGCAGAAGAAAAGTCCTGCCTATTAACTATTAATTCTTTATCATTTCCAAGAGGGATAACACGTTGATAATCCGGAAATGTTCCATCAATTAATTTTGATGTAAAAATCACAGAACCTACAGAAAAACGAATCTTTGTCTCTGAAAGCTCTATACATACATCGCTATCATTTTCTTCTGAAAGAAGTTTTTGCAATTCTCCTACAGCTTTACGGGGGACAATAACACCGGGCATTCCCTCAACTCCTGAAGGAGCTTCCATCTCAACTTGTGCCAAACGATGACCATCAGTTGCAACCAAACGCAATTTCAAAACACCGTCATTAATAACATGTAAATAAATACCATTAAGATAATAACGGGTTTCTTCAGTAGAAATAGCAAACTGCGTACAATCAAGTAAATGTTTTAAGCTTGATGCCGATAGAGAAAAACGATAACCAAACTGCCCAGGAAGCGACTCTGGAAAATCTGCCTTCGGAAGACATTGAAGCTGAAAATGTGCACAACCCGAAACAACGGACATTGTAGCTGCCTGATTCTCATCGACGGATAATACAACTTCATTGCTATCAGGAAGTTTTCGAATGATATCATAGAGCAAATGTGCTGGAACAGTTGTTGCTCCAGCTTGTTTAACATTAACTGCAAAAGATTCCGTAACCTCTAAATCAAGGTCTGTTGCTTTTAACTGCACAGAACCATTTTCTGCATCAATCAGCACATTCGATAAAATAGGAACAGTATTACGGCGCTCTACCACACGGTGAACCCGACCAAGAGACTTGAGAAATTGACTGCGATCAACTGTAATACGCATAAAAGCCCCGTATGATTTACTAAAAACTATAAGAATTCCTTAGCATTAAAAATAGATCCTCTTCAAAGAATCGCCTGCTAGACTTTATTAAACCTCTCTTAAAATGGCAAGCCACTCCTGCATAAGAAAAAATAAATCTTTTCATTAAATTCTTTAAAGTTTCTCCAAAGAAAGAAACAATAAACACTATACAGCCTGTTCTCCAATCAACCGCTTAAGCAATTCAAGTTCCTTAGCCAAGGTCTGATCACCACAAACCAAATCTTCAATTTTACGCACAGCGTGTAAAACTGTTGTATGATCACGCCCACCAAAACGACGCCCAATTTCTGGCAACGAGCGAGGAGTTAATACTTTTGCTAAATACATTGCAACTTGCCGTGGCTTCACAACCGTACGTGTTCGACGATTAGATAACAAGTCCTGTTTAGAAACATTATAATGACGTGCTACCGTACGCTGAATTTCTTCAATCCGAATGCGCTTAGGTTCACCAGGACGTGTCAAGTGACCTAATAACTCATCAATCCGCTCTAAAGATAAATCAGACTCAAAAGATTGACGAAACAAGAGCTGATTAAATGCACCTTCAATATCACGCCCCGACCCTAAAACCGTTTTCGCAATATATTCCAAGATATCATCAGAAATTGATACCATGCCATCATCTTGTTGTGCCACCTTCAACCGCTGGCGCAACATTTGCAAACGCATTTCATAATCTGGTGCTTCAATTTCAAGGGCTACCCCTCCCTGAAGACGAGAACGAACGCGAAGATCAAGCGATTCTAATTCTGCTGGCGGACGATCTGCAGCGACAACAACTTGTTTTGCACTATCAAGCAACATATTAAGCAAATGGCAAAACTCATGTTGTATCGACTTACCCTGCAAAAACTGCATATCATCAATAATCAAAAGGTCGATATCACGAAGCTGTTCTTTAAAAGAAAGAGCATCATTATCACGAATAGCTGTTGCAAAACGCCACATAAAATATTCAGCAGTTAAATAAATAACGCGCGCAGACGTTAAACGCTTCAATGCAGAAGCAGCAATTGCCTGAAGCAAATGTGTTTTTCCTAAACCAACAGATGCGTGAATAAAAAGAGGATTAAAACGCAAAGCACTTTTATGCCCCTCCGCAATTGAACGCGCAGCTGCTAAAGCAACACGATTAGAAGCCCCCTCAACAAAACTTTCAAAAGTATAGCGCGAATCAAGCGGAGATCCAAAAACTCCCGTTTGAGAACTCTTAACTGAATGCTCTGCACAACTTTCAACAAAAGATGAAGTCGCCTGCTCCTCTAGCACAACAGAAGGAACACTTCTTTTACAAACGACGTCTCTTGAAACGCGTTCCATACCACGAACAATAACTTCAACACGAAGAATTGCTGAATTCTCTTGTTTCCATAAATGAGTCAAAAGAGAACCATAGTGATTATTAATCCATGAACGTAAAAAAGCAGTAGGAACAGAAAGCTTTACAAGAGTATGGCTATATTCAGCAAGCTTCACACGTCCAAACCAACTGGTATAAGCCTCAACACCAACCTGCACCTTTAATTGCGCCATAACACGTATAAAAGCCGCCGCACTTTCCTCCTCTGAAACAATAGAATGCCCTATAGAAGCATTTCTACGAACATCCTCATCACTCTCCGTCATCCTATTCTTTATTATGTTCTCTGCTGACAGGATATTCACCGAAACCCTTTTAAAGGAACTAGCTTTAGAGTTCAATTTATCCACCATCTTCCATCCTGATAAAAATAAAATTTTGTCCTGCCAAACAGCTAAAATAAATCTAGCGAAGGCAAAACGCCCTACCCCAAATAAGATTACTCACCCTCCCCTAGGATAGCCTCATCACAACCCCACTAACAAAGATGACCAATAAGATTTACTTGCACTCATGATATGACCCACTCTTCTAAAATGGTAAACATATCTATTCAGAAAACTAAAAAATCGTCAGAAAACCTTTCCAGAACAAAAGCTTCGAAAAGCCTAAGTCAAAACATCTTGTACTCAACAAAATATAGAACAATGTGCTGGTGTGACCCCTTCATGCTTTTTAGTCTTCATAAGAACCATACAAAACAGCAGAGGTAAAATGCAAGAGGTCAAAATAAAATCAAAAAACCAGAAAAAAATGCTTGTATCAATGAGGAATGAAAAAAATATTGATTCAATTCATTTTTTTTCTCTAAATTTACCAACAATTAAAAAATCTCTTCAGATTAAAAAAAAAAAATAAAATGCTTGACAAAAAAGACTCTGTAAAAATCCACAAAGCTTGTGGATAACCATACTCCCCCCTATAAACTTTCTCTCCTTTTTCAAGAGGAGAATCATTATCGATTCTTATTTTCGATAGAAACTTTTTGAAATAATAAACAAAAAGCCAGCATCCTCATGGATACTGGCTTGATTCTCAATAAAGGAGAAAAAGCTTAAACGCTGAGAACCTTCAAACGTTTAGCTAAACGCGATACTTTCCTCGCAGCAGCATTTTTATGAAAAACCCCTTTAGAAACCGCACGCATAATTTCAGGCTCAAAATTCTTAAATGCAATCTCTGCAGATGCCTTATCGCCACCCGCTAAAGCATCATCAAACTTACGTATAAAGGTACGAACGCGCGAACGACGGGCCCTATTAACCTGTGTGCGTGCCGCAACCTTGCGCACCGCTTTTCGAGCAGAAGGTGTATTCGCCATAAATATAATCTCTCTTTCAACACCTTGGTAAAATGAGTCTAAAGAACAACTCTACCAATATAAATAAATTCAACCCAAGCAAAACTATAAAGCTGCCTATAACTGTGTGGCTTATAGCGCAATCCCAAAGCTAACGTCAATTAGATTTTCAAAGATAGTCATAAAAAAACGAAGCCAAACTCTTTGATCCGCAACTTTATAGCTTAATAATAGATATTCCTTAACAAACAAAAGAATTTAAACAGCTAACTTACGCAAGACATATTGCAAAATTCCCCCATGATGCAAATAATCTAGCTCATCTTCAGTATCGATACGGCATAATAACGGAGCGGTTTTTATCGTACCATCAGAAAAAGTAATTTTCGCTACTGTCTTTTGACGAGGTTTCAAGTTATGAATTCCTTCAATTGTCACCTTTTCATCTCCCTTTAAGCCTAAAGATTTCCAACTTACACCCTCCTCAAAGACAAAGGGAACAATGCCCATACCAACAAGATTAGAGCGATGAATCCTTTCAAAAGACTGTACAATCACTGCTTTTATACCAAGAAGATTGGTACCTTTGGCTGCCCAATCGCGCGATGATCCATTGCCATATTCAATACCAGCAAAAACAACAAGTGGAGTACCTTCTTGTTTATACGCCATTGCTGCATCGTAAATGGCTTGTTCTACCGCTGACGGATAATGAACCGTATAACCTCCTTCTCGACCATTTTCCCCCAACATGAAATTACGAATGCGAATATTGGCAAAGGTCCCACGCACCATAACTTCATGATTCCCACGACGCGTTCCATACTGATTAAAATCAGCCACTTTAACACCATGATCCATTAAATATTTTCCGGCAGGAGAAGCTGCTTTAATAGAACCAGCAGGAGAAATATGATCCGTCGTGATTTTATCACCAAATAAACCTAAAATCCGTGCATCTTTAATATCTGGTAAGATATCAGGTATTTTCTGCATATCATCGAAATAAGGTGGATTGCGTACATAAGTGGATTGCTCATCCCAAGAATAGGTAGAACCCGTAGGAATCTGAACTTTTTGCCAATTTTCATCTCCCTTAAAAACATCTGCATACTTTTCAGCAAAAACCTTACGCGTGACATTTTTTTCGATGAATTCCTGTATTTCTTGAGAGGTTGGCCAAATATCTCTCAAATAAATGGGTTGGCCATTTGAATCTTCACCAAGAGGTTCCTTGGTTAAATCTTTACACACCGTCCCGATGAGCGCATGTGCAACAACTAACGGTGGTGAAGCTAAATAATTCGCTTGCACATCAGGGGAAACACGCCCTTCAAAATTACGATTTCCCGAAAGAACTGCAGATGCAATTATACCATTGTCATTAATCGTTTTGGAAATAGCTGGATGCAAAGGACCAGAATTCCCAATACATGTTGTGCACCCAAATCCTACTAAGTTAAATCCTAATGCATCTAAATCTTTTTGCAGACCCGAGTTTTGCAGGTAAGCTTCAACGACTTGTGAACCTGGTGCAAGAGAAGTTTTTACCCATGGTTTGCTCTTGAGACCTTTTGCCACTGCATTTCTTGCCAAAAGACCCGCTGCAATAAGAACACTTGGATTCGATGTATTCGTACACGACGTAATCGCAGCGATCACCACATCACCGTGACCAAGCGTATATTCTTCACCCTCGACCCGATAACGCTTATTTTGTTCAGAAGTCTTCTTATAGTCTTCGACCAATGCCTTCTCAAAACCCTGCCCAACGTTTTCCAATGCAATACGTCCTTCAGGACGTTTAGGACCAGCCATAGAAGGAACAACAGTTCCCATATCCAATTCAATTGTATCACTAAAAATGGGATGAGCCACCATTTCGTCATGCCACATCCCTTGTGCTTTGGTGTAAGCTTCTACTAAGGCAATCCGATTTTCATCACGCCCTGTCATATTGAGATAACGCACTGTCTCCTTATCAATTGGGAAAAAACCACACGTTGCTCCATATTCAGGTGCCATATTTCCAATCGTTGCCCGATCAGCAAGCGTCATCTGCTCCAAACCAGGACCAAAAAACTCAACAAATTTACCGACAACACCCTTCCGGCGTAGCATTTGAGTCACAGTCAATACGAGATCGGTGGCTGTTACACCTTCTTTAAGTTTACCTGTTAGACGAAAACCAATCACTTCAGGTAACAACATAGAAACAGGTTGGCCTAACATTGCTGCTTCTGCTTCAATACCACCAACACCCCAACCTAAAACCCCTAAACCATTAACCATAGTCGTATGCGAATCAGTTCCCACACAGGTGTCAGGATAAATCGTCTCACAGCCCTCTTCATTCTTCATCCATACACATTGTGCTAAATATTCTAGGTTAACCTGATGACAAATCCCTGTTCCTGGAGGAACAACGCGAAAATTTTGAAAGGCTTGCTGCCCCCATTTAAGGAAACGATAGCGTTCACCATTGCGTTCATATTCATGCTCAACGTTTTCCTTAAAAGCCATGGAATTGCCAAAAGCATCAACAATAACTGAGTGATCAATGATGAGATCAACGGGAATGAGAGGATTGATTTTTTCAGCGTTACCGCCAAGTTTAACCATAGCATCACGCATTGCAGAAAGATCAACAACTGCTGGAACACCTGTAAAATCCTGCATAAGAACACGTGCAGGACGGTAAGCAATTTCTGCCCCAGCGCTCCCTTTGTCGTTTAACCACTTAGCAACATTGAGGATATCCTCTTTTTTAACTGTGCGACCATCTTCAAATCGCAATAAATTTTCGAGAATAACTTTCATCGAAAACGGTAACCGAGAAACACCTTCAAGACCATTCTTCTCCGCTTCGATCAAGCTATAATAAGTATATTCTTTGCCACCAACATTTAATACTCTGCGACAATTAAAGCTATCAATTTGAGTCATGACTGTCCACCCTCATACTATAACCACCCAATTTCCAGGAATGAACAACACAAACTACGAGTCAAGGTCGCAGCTTGAGCGCAGACGCAATCACCTCCGCCATCCATTTCCCCCTCCACCCTCTCGTAGGCAAATGCGGAAATCAGCGCCAGAAACCATTTTACACCAGATATTGATGTAAGGTATCTCTTATAGAACTATTTCTAGAACTATTCTAGGTACAATTGCACAAAAAATGTGTTTTTTATTCTATAATGCAATAAAGAATATGAAAATAAAAACAAAATAGGCAATCACATGGTGTTATCAGGCAAAGATTTAGCCGCTTACAGAAACGAGGAAATTCTGTTTAAAGGTCTTTCTTTTTGTTTATTTTCACAGCAACTGATGACAATCACCGGTCCTAATGGTATCGGAAAATCTACATTACTCCGAATCATTGTCGGTCTTCTTGAAGCTGCTGAAGGTCATATAATACTTAAAGACCATAATCAAATATACCCTGTTGCAACTGCGTGTCATTATCTTGGTCCTCAAAATGCTATGAAACCTCTCTTATCTGTCATTGACAATTTGCAATTTTGGGCAGATTTTTACGGTCAACATTTACGCTTTGTGCATGAGGTTCTTGCCGATATTGGTCTTTCTAACCTTGAACATTTACCCTTTAAAGCTCTGTCAACTGGACAACAAAGGCGCGTAGCTATTGCTCGCCTTTTGCTCTCCTATCGTCCTCTTTGGATTTTAGATGAACCAATATCTGGACTTGATAACCATGCTCAAAAACTCCTTGCTCGTATTTTCCAGCGTCATCTCAATCAAGGTGGTATGATTATCGCTGCAACTCATAATTCCCTAGGTATTCCAGAAAACCATAAAATCGCTCTGGAAAAATTTTTACCTCTCTAGGAGAGAATAAAATGAAAGCACTGTTCTGGCGTGACCTTAAACTATTATTAGCGCCACAAGCCTCTTCACTAACAGGACTATTATTTTTTATCGCTGTTGTTGTCATAACCCCCTTTGCCATTGGACCAGATCCCAAAATTCTTGCACAAATAGGGCCAGGTATATTGTGGTTTGGAGCCCTTCTTGCAGGACTCCTCAATCTAAACAAACTTTTCCAAATCGATCGCGATGATGGTAATCTCGACCAATTTATCCTTTCAGGAAAAAGACAAAGTTTTACACTAATTGTTTTTACCAAATGTCTTGCCCATTGGGTAGGAACAATGCTTCCTCTTATTTTTGCTACACCTATTTTAGCCCTCATGCTCCATTTAGATGTAACAATAACTTTTACAACAATACTTACCCTTTTATGCGGAACACCAGCCATTATTTTTATTGGCGCCATAGGCGCGGCACTGGCAACCTCATTGTTGCACAGTACTCTGCTTATTTTTATCATTATCTTGCCGTGGGTCATTCCAATTATGATTTTTGGTGTCTCGGCTGCTACAGCCCCAATAAATCCAAATATTTCTTTTCTCACGTCCTTGGCTCTTCTCAGCGCTTTTTCACTTCTTTTGAGTCTCTTTGGCTCTTTTGTTGCTGCGATAACGCTTAAACTTTTATCAGAATAATAAAAGATGATTGCCGCATAGCAAAACTCTGCCTATTATGAATTTCATGAATGAACTATCTCGTCCATATAAAATCAGGTCACTCCCTGCAAGTTTCATCCTTTTCATGAAAATAAGCAGTATCGTCTTACCTTGGTTGGCCGGCATAACATTGTGTTTCCTTATTTTAGGACTTATTCTGGTGATGTATTCCCCTGATGACTATCAACAAGGCATTACTGTTAAGATTATGTACCTTCATGTACCCTTTGCGTGGTTGTCTACATTCTGTTATGTAACGATGAGTGCAGCAGCATTAGGAAATCTGATTTGGAAATATCATCTTGCTGATGTGGCACTTAAATGTGGAGCGCCTATTGGAGCGATTTTTACCGCATTGGCTCTCATGACAGGAGCACTTTGGGGGCGACCTACATGGGGAACATGGTGGGTCTGGGATGCACGGTTAACATCAGTTTTAATTCTGCTTTTTATCTATCTTTCCATTATCCTGCTTGGACGTGCTTTTGACAACCAAGTAAAAGCCGCTCGCGCTACTGCAATTCTTACACTTGTTGGATTTGTTAATATTCCTGTTATTAAATTTTCCGTTAATTGGTGGAATACATTGCATCAACCAGCATCATTGTTACGTGCTGGAGGATCAACAATCGACAATGCTATGTTATGGCCCCTTATAACAATGCTATTTTGTTTTATCTTTATGTTTATTGCACTCTATTTGATGGCTATGCGAAATGAAATCAATAATCATTATATTCGAATACTTCAGATTAAAAAATCCCGTCGTGCACAACAACAGGACTCTTCATCATGCTCGACCTAAATGGCATCCAGGGCGGACTTTTAGGAAATCTATCTCAGAAAATTGATTTTTTCCTTAGCACCCTTAAACACGAGCAAATTGTTGTTTTAAGCTATGTGCTTTCTGCAATATCCCTCTTATGTCTTATTGGATATATTCTTTGCAAAGCGCTATACCAAAAAAAAATTCTCCAACAGCTAAACAAAAAAGAGTTGTCACAAAAAGAAAAGTATAATGAAAAACATCCCTCCAAAACTTAAAAAAAATATATCTTTGCCTGTTCTGCTTGTTTTTTTTGGACCATTTGTGCTTTTTCTTCTTCTCGTGGTGCTTTTTTTCAACTTTATGGATAAAAAAAACCTTCAAGATTCTTCTCTTCTCCCAAACGCATTAGCTGAAAAACCTGCTCCCAATATTCATCTTCCTCTTCTTGATAAAGAAAGTTATCTCAATTCAAAACAGTTTAAGGGACGTGTCACGTTGATCAATTTTTGGGGCTCTTGGTGTTTGCCCTGTCGCGAAGAGCATCCTATTCTTATGAAAATTGCACAAGATAGACGTTTTGATCTGATTGGTATTAATTATAAAGATAACAAAACAAACGCCCTGCGCTTTTTAAACAGTTTTGGTAATCCTTTTAAATTTATTGGCTTTGATGTTTCAGGATATACAGCTATTGATTGGGGAATATATGGACCCCCAGAAACCTTTCTCTTGAATAAAGAGAGCATCATCATTGCCAAACATGTTGGTCCCTTAACATGGCAAATTTATCAAAAAAAAATTCTACCAAAAATTAAACAAGCGATCATGACAGAAGAAAAATAAAATATCAAAATATTGATTTATAAATAGTAATTTACCATTTCTATCTATTAACTGAAAATACCGTATACTATGAGTGTTTTTTAAAATTTCTATATGTTGAATCAAAAAAACATTTAAGATAAAGACTAAAAATACCCCTTATGAATTGTCTAAACGTGAAAATAATTGGCAATATTTTAAGTTGAAAAATACAATAATGCAGGTTTGTAAAAACATAACGTTTTATCATGCTATGTATGCTACTTTATTTATACGGATCCTCATTCTTCTTAGGAAAATTTGACAAGAGCATTACCATTGTTGATTCAAAAACATGTGCAAAGAAATATCTGTAGAGCAAACCTCCCAAATATAACAAAAATTTAAGTAGTTTTCATTTTTTTAGCGATTAAATATCTGTTTTGGAACTTTATTTTTGATTATTTGGACAAAACAATATTGCTATAGAAACATCGTTAGATTAGTGAAAGCAACCAACTATTATTTTCAAAATCATATAGTGTTCTGTCTCCGCTTTTTTATCTGAAATGCACATTGTTATGAGGGGACTTCACCACTATTTTCATCTTTATAAAATAACAAATCCATTCCTTCGCAGCGTTATTGGTATATTTATTCCCATTACACTATCTGTTCGTAATAGACTCCATAAAGCCCATATTGAGTCTATACATTCTTATTCTTTCGATAATTTATCTTATGATTACAACTAATAAGCTTTTTTGACTTTTAATAAGATAAATTCGAGTAAGAAAATATGACTACAATCAAAAAATCTCATTTAACAGAGAAGATAAGTTATAAGTACATGATCAATCTATCAATGAATATTATAAAAGAATTCATTGTAAGAAATAAGCTTTTGAGATGAAAAAATAAACAAGAAGCTTTTTCGAGAGGAGAAAATATATTTTACAGAGAACTCTTTTTTAAGCACTCGGTGACGTGATTACTGATTTCAACAGAAAGATCACTCGTATACATTAAAAAACTCTAAGACAAGAAATATTCTAGAAGTTCATATGAGCTTATAGGTAAACTTTTATGACGCAAATAAAATAGGCTTTTGTTGCAATCATCATTTTTTTATGAAAAATATTTGATTATGTTTTTTCTTCTAAAATTCTTGTGGTGTAAAACAATACGTTTTTGAGCAAAATTCACATGTGACTGAAATATATTTATTTTTAACCATTTTATTGCGTTCATCAATCGAAAATCCTTCTAGGATTCCTTTAATTTTTTCGTGTGAACAAGAACATTGATCGACAAGAGAAAAAGGATTAAAAACTCTAACACCTTGTTCATGAAAAAGACGGAACAAGAGCTGTTTACTACCAACTTGGGGATCTGTTAATTCTGAACTTTCAATCGTTGCCATGAGTATTTTAGCTTCCTGCCATTGGTTATCCAATTGGCTATGGGTTTTCGTTTTTTCTCGCGTTTGATGAGGGGTATCTATTTTATGATGAGACAATTCTTGGGGTAAAAGTTGGATCAAAATACCTCCAGCTCGCCAGCTTTTCTGCGTTTTTCCTTGTTGGTCACGATTAATTAATATAGCAACAGCCAAACGGATATCGGTAGGAATTTGTTCTGATTGATCAAAATAAATACGAGAAGTTTCTTGTAAATTTGATCCATCTAATGCAACTATCCCTTGATAGGGCTGCATATGGGGACCTTGATCAATTGTGAAGGCTAAAGTGCCTTTCCCTAAAAGGGTTTCTGAAGAGATTTGATTATTGTCCATGGCTTGTTTAAGCTGTTCTTTATCAAAACGAGCATATCCACGTAAACTGGAAGGAGGCGAAAAATCGCATACCAACATATTAACCGGTCCATCTGAATGAGTTTGTAAAATAAATTTTCCCGTAAGCTTTAGAGAAGTTCCAAGCAAAACAGTTAAAAGTAAAGCTTCTGCTAGAAGATAGGAAACCGGTTCAGGGTATTGATGTCTGTTAAGAATAGAATTTAAAGTTTCTCCAAGTTGTACGGCACGTCCACGAATATCAAGTTCTTCGACTTGAAAGGGAACAACAGTATCATCTTCATGCAAGAAGTTGTTATTGAGAGAGGCTTCATCTTTAGCTTGTTTACTCATAGCTTTGCCTTTTTTATATAATTTGTTGTAGAGGAGCTATTGTGGAGAGAAAAACGCATCTTGTAAACACCAAGAAAGAATTGCCTTTTGAGCATGAAGACGATTTTCAGCCTCATCGAAAACAACGGAGTGCGGTCCATCAATAATAGAATCAACCACTTCTTCACCACGATGAGCAGGAAGACAATGCATAAAAAGAGCATCAGATTTTGCTAATTTCATGAGAGCTTCATTGACTTGATAAGGCTGAAAAATAGAATGACTGCGAGCACGAAACTCTTGTCCCATGGAGACCCATGTATCGGTCATAATACAATCAGCATCTTGAGCTGCTTTTTGGGGACTATGAGTTAGTGTAAGGTGCGCTCCTCGTTCACGTGCCCAATGTATAAATTTTTCTTGTGGTTCACTGCCCTTTGGAGTAGCAATACGCAAATGAAAATCAAAAAGAGCTGCGGCCTCAATTAAGGAATGGAGCACATTATTACCATCCCCCATCCACGCGAATATTTTGCCAGCAATTGGCCCCCGATGCTCTTCATAGGTTAATATATCTGCTAAAATTTGGCAAGGATGTGTATCATCTGTAAGGGCATTAATGACAGGAATTTGTGCATATTGTGCCAATTCGAGCATACGTTGATGTTTTGTTGTTCGTAATATCACGATATCCACAAAACGGGATAAAACACGAGCCGTGTCAGCTATAGTTTCACTATGACCAAGCTGCATCTCTGACCCCGTGAGCATGATTGTATCTCCCCCAAGCTGGCGCATACTGATATCGAATGAAATACGGGTTCGTGTGGATGGTTTTTCAAAAATCATCGCAAGTGTTTTACCTATAAAAGGTTTTGAACCTTTCCCTGCTTTAAAAGATGCTTTAAGGATTTTTGCATAATCGATCAGTGCGCGTGCTATTGCTGGCGTTAAAATGGATAAGTCCGTGAAATGACGAAGAGCATTTGTCATGTGTGTAATATTTGTCTTTCTTTGTTTACTTGCGAAAGATACGCTATTGCTTTTTCAATACGATGCAAACTTTCATCTATTTCTTCTTCCCTAATGATAAGAGGAGGCAATAAGCGCACAACATTGTTGTTGGCAGCAACACTTAAGAGATATTCATTTTCTAAAGCATTAACGACAAGATTAGAAGACACAACACACTGAATACCCACCATTAGGCCCATCCCCTGAACTGCGCAGATAATATCAGGATAGATATTGAGAATGTGCAAAAGTCCACTTCTTAGTTTATTTCCCATACGCTGAACGTGGTTGAGAAAATTTGGCTCTAACAAAATATCAAGAACACTATTTCCTACAGCCATTCCAAGAAGATTTCCTCCAAAGGTTGAACCATGGGTCCCAAGTGTCATGCTTTTTGCAACTTTATCCGTTGCAAGGCAAGCACCTAATGGAAATCCTCCTCCTAATCCTTTTGCGAGGGTAAGAATATCAGGTGAGACATCACTCCATTCATAAGCAAAAAGCTTCCCTGTTCGTCCTATACCCGTTTGGACTTCATCCAAAATCAATAACAGACCATTATCATCGCATATTTTGCGCAAAAATCTTAAATATTCATGAGAAACCGTTCGTATTCCTCCTTCTCCTTGAATAGGTTCAATAAGAATAGCGGCGGTATTTTTATTAATAGCGTTACGCAAAGCGATTTCATCACAAAAAGGTACTTGAATAAATCCACCAGCTTTAGGTCCAAAGCCTTCAAGATATTTTTCATGCCCAGTCGCAGCAAGTGCTGCAAGTGTACGTCCATGAAATGCCCCTTCAAAAGTAATTATTTCAATGCGTTCTGAATGACCAGCAGCATAGTAATAATGACGTGCCGTTTTGAATGCGCACTCCAATGCTTCAGTGCCTGAATTGCAGAAAAAAACCTTATCCGCAAAACTATTTGCACAAAGCCGCGTGGCAAGAGCTGCTTGTTCAGGGGATTGAAAAATATTAGAAACATGCCAAAGTTTTTCAGCTTGCATTTTGAGCGTATCAACCAATTTTGGATGTGAATACCCTAATGCATTAACAGCAATGCCAGATGTGAAATCAAGATAATGTTCTCCCTTATCGGAAATAAGCCATACACCATGCCCCTGTTCAAAATGCAAATCTCGTCGTGCGAAGCATTCATAAAGTGGTTGTATAGAGACGGCATCCATCATAATTTCCTTTATATTTTAACCTTTTCAATATATATACAAAGCAACACTACAAATAAAACAACATGGTACATTTTGTTACGGTGCTTTCAACATTTCATTACGATTAATGATTACACCTATGGAATAGATCATTACACCAATTGAAAAAAAGTCAATGAAGGTTCTATAAATAAGCATTTTGGGAAAAAGCCTTAAACAAAAGTGAAAGTTTAACCTATGATTGATTTGCAAGTTGGGGAAAACATTCTAAATAAACTCTTCAAGAGGTAAAGACTCTTGTCATAGAGTGAGTGCATATTGTAATTTATAATATAATAAGCAAGATGATGTGTTTTAGTTTGTAAGTCCACAGGTTGGATGATTTTCTTATGCTCGCTTAGAGTGTAAAATTCTTTCATTCAGCGTAGTGAAAATATTATTAAAACATTTGAAGATGCAAAGGGGAGAGCATCTTAGTGACGTAATCGGAATGGAGTGCTGGTATGGGTTGGACATGTGAACGCGTTGAGCTTCTTAAAAAGCTTTGGAGTGAAGGGTTAAGTGCAAGTCAAATTGCTGCTCAATTAGGTGGGGTCAGCAGAAACGCAGTCATCGGCAAAGTACACCGATTAAAGTTACCAGGACGCGGTAAGACAGCACAAGGAAGCGCGCGTACGCAAAAACCCCCCGTGGGAAGCAGCCCATCATCTCCACGTGTGCGTCGCAACACATCCACGGTATCGCCAATGAACACATCATCTGTAAGTATTGAAGAAACAGCTTTAAAGACAGAATTTGTAGCGGAAGATATAAAAGAAGTTGATATGTCCACAAAATCCAATGTAGTTGTGCCTATATCACGTCAACTTAATCTTTTACAATTGAGTGAAAATACATGTAGATGGCCGGTTGGCGATCCATTATCAGCAGATTTTCATTTTTGTGGTGCAGATTCTGATGAAAATAGCCCCTATTGTGCCTTTCATGCTAAGTTAGCATTTCAACCAATATCTGAAAGACGTCGGATAAGAGTGTAATATCCTCGATTGAATCTCATATTCTACACCTTCTGCGCTTCGTTATGAAATTTTAATTATCGAATTATTATGAGAAAGAAATTTAATAGAGCTTTTAATGAGTGAAAAAATTTCTTCATGAAACTATTCAACGAAATTGTATCTTTTGTGCTATTGCACAATTATGTGTTGTAAAGTTATATTCCTGTTTATTTCCAAGATCCTCTTTAATTTAGTTGTACTACTTTTAACACTATCCATAGCAATATCTTTTGAATAAGACAATTTCTCATGTTTTTATTCTTCGTGTATTTAATAGAGTAATGCTGTGGTTTATAAAAACAATTTATCGCGTTGCAACCTAAATGAGATCCATCAATATCTCTTTCATTTCAAGCCCTCTTATATTGAATCAATCAAAATCTTTCGTTTGGGCGTCACGAATGAGATGAGAACTGGGGAGAGTAAAAACACTTAAAGAAAAGCATGCCTTCTACAAATGCTTTCAAGTGCCAAGGGCTTCAAGAGTTGTTGCAACATTGGGAGCTAGCAAAGTGTGTGATGATGCCAGCTTGCTCTTTTATTAAGCATAAAGATAAGAGTCTTAATGGATTTATCGTTATACCCTTCACGGATGCCGTCGCAAAATAGGCTTGGATGCGTTGAGAAATGTTTCTTTAAAACAAGCCTGTGCATATATGCAATCCAATGTCATTCTGTTTTGCGTGAGGGATGTGCCCCATCAAAGAATGCGATAAATAAAAGCGTGAAGCAATACGTAGAATGTAAAATGATATATTTATAATTTTTTATAAAAAATTATAAATAAGGGGATATTGTATTCAAGGCTCTTACGAAATATACGAAAACTATAAATTATTACGTATAAATAAATATTAAACCTAGAACGACCACAATAACATCACTTTCCTTTTCCCGACACGAAACGGCGCAACCAAACATAAAGTGCACCTTCTCCGCCATGCTGACGCGCTGCTTGCTCAAACGCATGGACATAATATCGAAAAGCTGGTGTTGATAACCAATACGGAACAAATCTATACAAAGCTCCATCGCTCCCAACAGATCGTCCTTTTCCTGTAATCACAAGGACATAACGCAATCCTCTCTGCTGAGAGGATTGTAGAAAATTTTTTAAGAAAAAATAAGCTTCTTCCTGCATATAACCGTGGAGATCAAGGCGCGCCTCAAGAGGATAACGACCTTGGGAAATTTTACGATGTGCAACATGATCAAAGAAATGAATCTTTTGTACTTGTGTAACTGCCCTCTTTTCTTTTTTAATAAATGTCGAGGATTGTTGATTTTCCTGAGACAATGAAGAGATTTGAGTTACAGGCTGTTTTTTATCATTAATATTTGCAATAGTTTCTGAAGCAGAAGAGAGCATCTTACCGTGAAGCGGTGTTATCGTACGACAAACCATCTCCCATAAAAGGCGATCCTGTGAAGCCAATAAATCTCTTTTTTGTCTCCATTTACTTGAGGACATTTTAATTTCTCATAAATCATTGAATACTTATGGAAGAAAAACAAAAAGTATTTTAATTTTCATTTTCTGTAGCAAAAAGCTTCCAGTTTGGATCTGACGATAAACTATTGCGAACGAAAGTCCAAATATCCCTGATTTCTACAATAGCATCAGGATCACCGTCTATACGCTCACCCTGTTCATTATAAGTAACAGAAATCATCTCACTGACAATACGTATCGTTAAAAGTTCATCCTTTTCTTGTATTGCCGCCGCAACAAATTCGATCTTATTAATTCCAACAAAAGTGAACTCTATTCTCTCTTTATTTTTTTCTCGTTGCTCAATAGCCGTACAAAAGCTCTCAAAAACATCCTGACAAAGCAAGCTTTTAAGTTGATTGCGATCACCTTTGGCAAAAGCTGTTACAATCATTTCATAAGCAATTTGTGCACCTTTTATAAAAAATTGAGGAGAAAATTGAGGATCAATTTTATGCAATTCCCGCAAATTTTTATTCAAAATACTCCCCTCCGGTGAAATTTTATCAATTTCACTAAAGTCGTCTTTTTGTGAATTTTTCTGATGAGGGAACGAAACAATATTATCAGCCGTTTCTGCTTCAACCTGTTTTTTAGAACGACGCGAATAAGGATCAAAGGGGGGCTTTTCAAACCCAATTCGTTTCCCTAATACATTACGGAGTTGCACAAAAATAACAACCATAACAACAAGAGCTATGACAAGTATAACGTCAAATTCCATGGGCGCTGTCAATCTCCAAAGCTTAAATCTCTAATAAACATTGCAGTCAATACCATTTATCAATAAATATGTAAAATAAGGAATCCTACCATTCAAATATTTTTATAGATTTTATATTAAATGGAGTGCTCTTAAGAATTTCTCCCCACCTCATCCAGAAGGAAATTTGCATGTGATAAAACTTTATTCTATAAGTCCTCGTTTTTTTGTTGTTATCTTTCTTTGCATTCTTTTAATCGAGATCGCTGGTTTTATCTTTGTTGGTCAAGAAATTGGTATTTTGGCAACTTTGAGTTTGGTTATTCTCACAACCATAGTTGGGGTCGTTTTATTGCGAGTTCAAGGGTTTTGCCTTTTAAAAAACATACAAACTGAACTTATCCAAGGGCGTACATTAGAGAATAATATTATTAATGATGTTTTCATCATGTTTAGTGCAATTTTACTTATTCTTCCTGGCTTTGTAAGTGATCTCTTGGGAATATTACTTCTTATTAAACCAATTCGCTCTATTGTTTGGCATTTCTTTACATCATTACAAAACAAAATGAATCCCAATACTAAAAGAAAAAATGATGCTGAAAAAATAATTGATCTTAACGCAGAAGATTACACAATTCATGATACGACAGAATCTCCATGGCGCAAAAATGATGATAACCATTGAAATGCCTAAAAAATCTGTAACAAACTAAAAAAATATTCAAGATAAAGAGCGCATTTCTTGCAACCTTTTTCAAGGCGTGATAACCAATTTGGTCTTTAGATCTAAAATAAATATACATATTATAATGAGAGAGGTTCGTCGTATGGCCGAAGGTGAAATGAATAACAGTGGTGGAGAGCCGGTTTTTGCTGTATTAACTCAATATTTAAAAGATTTATCATTCGAAAACCCAGGTGCTCCTCGTTCATTGCGTACGCATGAAAAATCACCACAAATTGATATCAATATTAACGTCAATGCTAACCCAATTGGTGATGACAATTATGATGTCGTTTTGTCTCTCTCCGTCAAAGCCAATGATAATACTGAAATCTTATTTCATGTGGAACTGATTTACGGTGGTGTTTTCCACCTTGAAAACATTCCACAAGAACATGTTATGCCATTGGTCTTTATTGAATGTCCCCGTCTTTTATTTCCATTTGCTCGCCAAATTATATCTGATGCTACTCAAAATGGTGGTTTTCCACCTTTATGGATTGATCCTATTGATTTTGCAGCCCTCTTCCAAAAGCGTCTCGCCGAAGAACAAAAAGACAATCAAATACAGCCCTCTTAAAAAATTTATTCTTTTGCTATCATAAAGCCCCTTGATATATTATTGGTATATTAGGGGCTTTTTTCCTTTAGACGGCTTTTGCGGCATGATAAGCCGCGAGCATTGCAATATTGACCACATCTGTATCGTTTCCACTAAACGGTACAATTTGGACAGATTTTTCCAATCCAATTAAAATAGGACCAATGATGGTTGCTCCACCAAGTTCTTGTAACATTTTGCTTGCAATGGAAGACGCGTGATATCCAGGCATAACCAAAATGTTAGCGGGCTCTGTTAATCCCATAAATGGATATTGCTGCATCAATTTGGAATTGAGTGCTACATCAGCACTTATTTCTCCATCAAACTCAAAATCAACCTTGCGTTCATGCAAAATATTAATCGCATCCTGAATTTGCTGTGTGATTTGCCCTTTCATATAACCAAACGTAGAAAATGCTAAAAATGCTACCCGTGGTTGATATCCAAATCCACGTACAAACGAAGCGGTTTGTTCCGCTATATCCGCAAGTTCTTCAGCATTAGGATTTTCATAAACAGCTGTATCCGTAATAAACACAGTTCGTCCTCGGCAAATGGCCATTGAGATACCAATCAATCGTTCTTTTGGTTTTTCATCAATTGCACGACGTATATCGATCAGCGCTGTTTCATAATTGCGTGTCACCCCTGTAACCATTGCATCAGCATCTCCTAGTGCCACCATACACGCAGCAAAATAATTGCGATCATTATTGATACGACGATGACAATCACGCAACAGCCAGCCTTGACGCTGCATCTTTTTATAAAGATAATTCGCATAATCATCTGTACGGCAAGAAAGCTTAGCATTCATAATAGAAATACCTTCACGCTCCAGATCAATTCCAGCGATAACAGCTGTTTCTCTTACTTGCTCTTCACGACCGACCAAAATCGCTTGTCCTAATTTTTGATGAACATAGGAAACGGCTGCCCGCATAACTTGCTCTTCTTCACCTTCTGCAAAGACAATTTGTTTTGGCGCTTGACGAACATGGTTATAAACCCCACGCATCATCGAAGAAGTAGGATCACGTCTCGCATTCAAATCGCGCTCATAGGCCTCTAAATCATCTATGTTCTTTTGCGCAACACCGCTTTCCATTGCTGCTTTTGCTACCGCTATTGAAACAACCGTCAATAAACGTGGATCAAAAGGAACAGGGATGATATAATTAGGACCAAATTTTAATCGCTTTCCACGATAAGCTTCTGCAACGCTGTCAGGCACTTCTTCATGCGCTAAATTGGCAAGAGCCTTTGCCGCAGCAATCTTCATTTCTTCATTAATAACTCTTGCACGCACATCAAGTGCACCACGAAATATATAAGGAAAGCAGAGAACATTATTAATCTGATTTGGATAATCGGAACGCCCTGTTGCGACAATGGCATCATGACGCACTTGCATAACCTCTTCCGGCGTAATTTCTGGATCAGGATTAGCCATAGCAAAAATAATCGGCTGTGGTGCCATAGATCTTACCATTTCAGGAGTAAGAGCACCTTTAGCAGAAACCCCAAAAAATATATCTGCACCTTCCATTGCTTCTATAAGCGTACGTTTATCTGTTGGAATAGCATGCGCAGATTTCCACTGATTCATTCCCTCTTTTCGGCCTTCATAGACCACACCCTTTGTATCACATAATATGATATTTTCAGAACGAAAGCCCATCGCTTTAATCAGTTCAATACAAGCAATTCCTGCAGAACCAGCACCATTACAGACTAACCGCGTATTTTGCATATCACGCCCTGTTAAAGTCAAAGCATTGAGAACACCAGCAGCAACAATAATTGCTGTACCATGTTGATCGTCGTGAAAAACAGGTATATTCATCACCTCGCGTAGGCGGCTTTCAATCATAAAGCACTCTGGCGCCTTAATGTCTTCAAGATTAATTCCACCAAAAGAAGGTTCTAAATGACGCACCAAATTGATAAAACTTTCTGTATCGTTTATATCAATTTCTAAATCAATGGAATCAATATCCGCAAAACGCTTAAACAGCACTGCTTTGCCTTCCATAACCGGCTTAGAGGCAAGGGCTCCTAAATTACCTAACCCTAAAATAGCGGTTCCATTTGAAATAACAGCAACAAGATTTCCTTTTGCTGTATAATCATAAGCTAACGCTGGATTTTGAGCAATTGCCTTAACTGGAACTGCAACACCTGGTGAATAAGCAAGTGCTAAATCATGCTGTGTTGCCATAGACTTTGTTGCAACAATCTCAAGCTTTCCTGGTCGACCACGACTATGAAAATCTAGAGCTTCTCTTTCGCTCGCACTGTAAACAGTTTGAGACATTTTCTGATCCTGCTCGCTCTTTTTCATCTCACTTTATTTTCTCCAAAAACAGTGTAAATTTTGCTTGATAATGCGTATAGTCATTGAATTTGATTCATATATTAGAAATCGCTATTCTTGCCTTAGCAAATCTGATGATGCGTTGCAATTTAGAGATAAATAGATATTAAAGTAAACAAAAAAGAGTAAAAACTTCACTTAAAGGAAACAGGCCTCGTACAAATGGATAAAAAAGACAACCATAAAAATAATTTAATTCCACAGCCTGCCTCCTCATCTGCTTCCTCTCAAGAACGTCTGACACCTATGATGGAGCAGTACATAGAAATCAAAGCCGTACATCATGATTCTCTTCTCTTTTACCGAATGGGGGATTTTTATGAATTATTTTTTAATGATGCGATTGAAGCTGCTCAGGCTTTAGGAATCACACTCACAGCACGCGGAAAACATTTAGGACAAGATATTCCTATGTGCGGTGTTCCCGTTCATGCTGCTGATGATTATTTACAAAAACTGATTGCTTGTGGTTACCGAGTTGCTGTTTGTGAACAAATAGAAGATCCTGCTGAAGCAAAAAAACGTGGCTCAAAATCTGTTGTTCGGCGTGATGTTGTTCGCCTTGTAACACCTGGAACGATAACAGAAGAAAAACTCCTTGATCCAACACGCGCAAATTATTTGATGACACTTTCCCGTATAAAAACAAGCGATGGAGAGGAATTTGCTCTTTCTTGGATTGATATCTCAACAGGCATATTTCGTGTAACAGAAAGCCGCCAAGAAAAACTTTTGGCAGATATTATGCGTGTGGATCCACAAGAAATCATTGTTGCTGATTCATTCTTTCATGATAAATCTCACAAATCACTTTTTAATGTTCTTGATCGTATCGTTTCACCTCAACCTGCTTGTCTCTTTGATGCACTGACCGCTGAACGCGATATTTGCAATTATTTTAAACTCTCAACTCTTGAAGGCGTTGCCGATTATTCACGTTCCGAACTCTCTGCAATTGTAGCTGCTATTCGTTATATCGAAAAAACACAAATCACGCATCGTCCTCCCCTCATGCAGCCTGAGCGCCAAAATGAAAGTGCGACTCTTTTTATTGATGCCGCAACCAGATTAAGCCTTGAACTTATTCGTACGACATCAGGTCAACGGGATGGAAGTTTATTAAAAGCTATTGATCGCACTGTAACAGGAGGAGGATCACGCCTTCTCATCGATCGCCTTATTGCTCCCCTCACCACTCCTTCGGCTATTGATACACGTTTGGATTCTATCGATTTTTTTCTACGTAATCCTTCTCTTGCAGAAGCGATAAAGCTTATTTTAAAAGGGGGACCAGATATGCCCCGCGCCGTTTCACGTTTGGCTCTTGGACGAGGAGGTCCCCGTGATATGGCGACAATCCAGCGCGGCTTTGAAATCATTCGTGAATTGCATCAACTTCTTAATAATGAGCTTCTGCCTCAAGAAATAAGTGATGTACAACAGGTGTTCTCAAACTTACCCACAGCGTTATACTTTCATTTAGAACAAGCATTAGCTGATGATCTCCCACTCCTTAAACGTGATGGTGGTTTTATTCGTTCAAATTATCATAAAGAGCTCGATGAAATGCGTGCTTTACGTGATGAATCGCGCCGTGTCATTGCTGAACTTCAAGCGCAATATGCCCAAGAAACAGATATTAAAACGCTTAAAATAAAGCATAATAATATTCTAGGTTATTTCATTGAAGTAACCAGTATACAAGCATCTGCTCTTACAAATAATCCACAAGCTAAAGCACGTTTTATTCATCGGCAAACAATGGCAAACGCTATGCGTTTTACGACAACAGAGCTTGCTGACCTTGAAAGCCGTATTGCCCATGCTGCCAATCACGCATTGACACTTGAACTAGAGATTTTTGATATTCTCGTTCAGGAAACTACCGAACAAGTTGATTTTATTCGTAAAGCCTCTGAAGCACTTGCTATTTTAGATGTCTCTGTCGCCTTAGCATATCTTGCTGAAGAACAAGGCTATTGCCGACCTAAAATTGATCTTTCACTTACCTTCCATATCACAGCAGGACGCCATCCTGTCGTCGAGCAAGCACTCCGCAAACAAGCAGCAGAACCTTTTATTGCCAATAATTGTGATCTCTCTGTGCAAGAAAATCAGCAATATGCAGCAATCTGGCTGTTGACAGGGCCTAATATGGGAGGAAAATCAACTTTTTTGCGGCAAAATGCTCTTATTGCTATTATGGCGCAAATGGGGTCCTTCGTTCCAGCGACTTCAGCACATATTGGTGTTGTTGACCGCCTATTTAGTCGTGTTGGGGCTTCCGATGATCTTGCACGGGGGCGCTCAACCTTTATGATGGAAATGGTTGAAACAGCAACAATTCTCAATCATGCTAGCCACCATTCCCTTATTATTCTTGATGAAATAGGACGTGGGACATCAACCTTTGATGGACTTTCTATTGCTTGGGCTGCTGTTGAATATCTCCATGAAGTTAACCATTGTCGTGCTATTCTCGCTACCCATTTTCATGAAATGACTGCACTTACCGAAAAACTTGACAGACTGCATAATGTAACCATGAAAGTCAAAAATTGGGATGGTGATGTAGTTTTTCTTCATGAGGTCACACCAGGAGCTGCTGACCGTTCCTATGGTGTACAAGTCGCAAAGCTTGCTGGACTTCCCCCAGCCGTTATTACACGAGCAACAGATGTACTCCATCAATTAGAACAAGGTGAAATGGCTGGAAAAGGGCATAAACTCATTGATGATTTACCACTCTTTTCTCTTAAAGCAACATCTCCCGTCAATGAAGCAAGAAACAAACATTGTGTACTTCACGAAGCTTTAAAAAATATCCATCCCGATGAACTCTCTCCTAAACAAGCTTTAGAAGCAATTTACCACCTCAAACAGCTTGAAAAGAATAACCTCTTATAGAAAACGGATGTTATTTTTTATTAAAAAGCTTTCTTAAGAGGAGATAAAGTATCACTTTTTGATATGCCACAGCACAAACTGTTGTTTACCGTATTCCCATCGCTTTTCTACACAATATATTTTGATAAGTGTAATGCATATAGAGGCAAAATCCTATGCATTATATTCCATATTTCCTTAGATCAATATTGGCCCGTAGACAAAAAATTAGTCAATATCGACTATTTTTACAAGATAGTCGTTTTTTGTGAAGATTGTCATGAAATCTCCTCCACCTTGCAAATACGCAATATTTAATGAATTATGCTTTTTCACAATCAATATTATTGTTATCATAGCAACAGTTTTAGTTTAAAGCTGTCGGTGTTGGGATGCCACCCCATTTTGCATAATAAATTCATGGATGATGGGTCTCGTATTTTCTTCACATTTTAAGTTATAAAAAGCTCTTTTACTGTTTTCATATGAACCATATAATCAGATATATCACAGCAGCATTTTATTTTCCTAAACATCCTTTGAACTCCTTCCCACACCTCAAAGGATAAAGATTTTCATTCACATCAAGTCTGCAAACAGTCTAGATTCTAAAGGATTTACCTTGACTTCCTTCATGTGATTCACTTAAACCCAAAGCTTGATAAACAAGTCTAAGAATATTCACCACACACTTAAAAAACACTTAATATATTAAGGAAGATGCCGTATATCACAGCCCTAAATGACAGTGTTTTTACGGTACAAAAAGATAATGCCACCAGTACAATAAATATCTTTCATAAATATAAGAACAGGAAATCGTAATTTCGTATAAAATTGAAATATGATATGAAGCGTAATCATACCATATCTATCTTTATCTGTCTTACATAGCTGCTGAAATAAGCAATCCGCAGCAGCTTTTAGTTGTATTGATAGCTTTTTAATCATACTTATCATGGCTCGAAATATTCTGATAAGTTCATAAACTCATAAAATAATTAGCTTAGAATATCGTGTAAAAGATGCAAAAAATCAGAATACTATCTCTCTTTTATAAGACGCGTCATTCATCTCATCAAATATTACGTACTGCACCCTTTGCAGCAGATGTGGTCATCGCTGCATAGGCTTTGAGAGCCTTTGAAACTTTACGCTGACGCTTCTCAATCGGTTGCCAAGCACCTTTTCCTTTTGCTTCCATCTTAGCACGGCGCTGCTTCATCTCAACGTCATCCACCAACATATGAATTCTACGATTTGGAATATCAATTTCTATGATATCCCCCTCCTCCACCAACGCAATTTCTCCTCCTTCAGCAGCTTCTGGTGAAATATGTCCTATCGAGAGCCCTGAACTTCCCCCTGAAAAACGTCCATCCGTAACAAGTGCACAAACCTTGCCCAATCCTTTAGATTTGAGATAACTTGTTGGATAAAGCATTTCTTGCATTCCAGGTCCACCACGTGGACCTTCATAACGGATTAAAACAATTTCACCTATTTTAATCTTATCAGTTAATATAGCTGACACAGCTGAATCTTGGCTTTCAAAAATTCTTGCCGGACCTTTAAAAGTTAAAATTGATTGATCAACGCCTGCTGTTTTTACAATACAGCCATCTTTTGCAAGATTTCCATAAAGAACTGCCAATCCTCCATCTTGTGAATATGCATGTTCCCTATCGCGAATCACACCTTTTTCACGATCAAGATCAAGGGTCTCATAGCGACAAGATTGGCTAAAAGCTGTCTGTGTTGGAATACCACCAGGAGCAGCACGATAAAATGTACGGACTGTTGGTTCATTAGTTTGTTTCACATCCCAACGGTAAAGAGCTTCTTTCATTGTTTTTGCATGAACCGTATAAGTTGACGTATCAATGAGTCCCGCCGCATCCAGTTCGCCTAAAAGCCCCATAATACCACCAGCGCGATGAACATCTTCCATATGTACATTCGCGACAGCAGGAGCAACCTTACATAAAACAGGAACACGACGTGAAAGATGATCAATATCCGTCATGGTAAAATCCACCTCACCTTCTTGCGCCGCGGCTAAAAGATGCAGTACTGTATTGGTTGATCCCCCCATAGCAATATCAACGGTCATTGCATTTTCAAAAGCCTTGCGTGAAGCAATAGAGCGCGGCAAGACTGTTTCATCATCTTTTTCATAATAACGTTTAACCAATGCAACAATCTGTTTTCCAGCTTCTTCAAAAAGCATCCGTCGATCTGCATGTGTTGCTAACATTGATCCATTTCCGGGAAGCGAAAGCCCCAATGCTTCCGTTAAGCAATTCATGGAGTTGGCTGTAAACATTCCTGAACACGAACCACATGTAGGACAAGCAGCACGCTCCATTTCAGCAACTTCTTCTTCTGAATTCTGTTCTGAAGCTGCTGCAACCATGGCATCGACCAAATCAACCCTTAGATCTTGATCCTTCCATTTAATCTTACCTGCTTCCATAGGACCGCCTGAAACAAAGATTGTCGGAATATTCAACCGTAAAGCAGCCATTAACATACCAGGCGTAATTTTGTCACAATTAGAAATACAGACAAGTGCATCCGCACAATGTGCATTAACCATGTACTCTACAGAATCAGCAATGATTTCACGTGAGGGCAAAGAATAGAGCATTCCATCGTGCCCCATCGCAATTCCATCATCTACAGCAATGGTATTAAATTCTTTCGCAACACCACCGGCAACCGCTATCTGTTGTGCGACTAATTGCCCAAGATCTTTTAAATGGACATGCCCTGGTACAAATTGTGTAAAAGAATTCGCAATCGCAATAATGGGTTTACCAAAATCAGTATCTTTCATCCCTGTTGCACGCCAAAGTCCGCGGGCTCCTGCCATATTACGCCCGTGGGTCGATATTCTTGAACGGTAAGAAGGCATTATTTTTTTCCCCTCAAATAATTCCATTTTGCTTGTTGTGCTGTAACTTCATTATAAAAACAAGAGCTTTAATATTCAAAAGAGAAAAATACCTTGTACTGAGGCATTTGAAGCACAAAATTAAAAGCTCTGCATAAACTTTTTCATAAAGCCTTTGTTTTTTTATTACCTGTTAATCAACATCTAATCCCTGTGCAATTCCACGTTTGAGACAAATATCAAAACGCTTCAGTGTGGCACGAACTGTACCAGATTTTTGTATGCCAGATTTGGTAAGTATATTGCATCTATCTGTTTGCGTAATTTCTGGAACAAGAAGACAGCCTAATTTGGAAAGAATATAAAGGCATCATGGTAAAAATCTATCATCTCCTTACAATTCAGCTTTACATCTTTCAAAAGCATTCATAGCAATATCTTTTAAATAACGATGACGCATTATATCATGCTTTTGTTTTTATACTCTTCAATGGAGCTACTCTCCTCACGAAGAACAGAAAACCCCAAACAAAATACACTTGTATAGCCTTCATGTACTCATTTTAAAGAAACATCTTTCAATGCACACTCGAGCCTATTTCACGATAGCGCCTATGAATGGTATAAAAGTTCCCGTGAATAATATAAATCTATAGGGGACATCTTCACACTTATGAAGAAGCAAACTGACACCATCATACATTTTTCTCATCCCCAATATTGCCAACATCCTTGCTAATTAAGACAATTCACAAGAGATATTTTTATTCCTTTCTTAGATATTTTTATTCCTTTCTTCAAGTGTTTTTATCCACACGGCTCTCCCTGCGTGTGACATACAAGCAAGTGACTTTAATTGTTTTAATACAAGAGGATTTCAAATGAGAGAACCTTATGATATTCGGGACTCTCATTCCAGTTGTAAAAATTAATTATGAATATAAACCTATACTTATCTCATTATAACTCACATTACACCCTTTACGAAAAAACAGATAGAATTTATAAAGAGTACAGCGTTTTCTCGTAAGGTAATCTAGTGCAGAGTTACAATTTGTAGTTCATGCTCATTGGCTCCAGCAAGGGCGATAGAACGCTCATCGGATAAAATGATAGGATAACCTGTTTCACCAAAGAGAGCCCATATCGTAATTCCTGGGGTCATTGGTGGAAGATCTGGAAAGTTTTTAGCCAGATCATCTGTACAAACTTTTTTTAAATAGGCAATCTGTCCCGCATCAGAGTAGGATGTGTTCTGAAACGACAAGTTTTGTTTATGTTCTCCCATTTCACTGTTCCTTTACGCCTTAACTTTTATGACTCACCACTACTGACTTTAATTGGAATCTGTTTTATTTCTTTTTTTAATTTTGGTTGATACAGATTAATTGATAAAAGACCATTTTTCAACTCTGCATTTGTAACATGCATCCCTTCCGCGAGAACAAAGGTTCGCTGGAATTGTCGCGCAGCTATACCGCGATATAAATATTGATGATTTTGGTTGTCCGTTTGTTTACCATGAATAACCAATTGATTATCATCGAGCAAAATATTAAGATGGTTAATCTTAAATCCAGCAACAGCCAAAGTTATCCGGATATGATTTGCATCATCATTTTTATGCAAACGTTCAATGTTATAGGCTGGGTAAGCCTCATCAGCTTTACCGATACGTTGCAATATTTTTTCTACGGTTTCAAACCCTAAAAGAAAGGGATTGGAGAAAGGCGTCACATGTGTCATTCATGAGTATCCTCTTTAAAACGGCTTTACTTGACCAAACTCTATAAAAGTGCTCGCTGCATTCCTCTCATATGGCGAGCGTGAATGATAACTTCAAGAGAGAAGATTTAAGAGAGTTCAATGCCTCAAGGTACCATAAAATTGTCAAAAGTGCGAAATTTATCTGGTATATTATATAATGAAAATGAAATTGCAGAAATATTTCGCCGTTTTTCTGTGCAACGCCCAGCGCCTAAGAGTGATCTTATCTATACAAATATTTTTACGCTTTTGGTTGCCGTTGTGCTTTCGGCTCAAGCGACAGATGTAAGCGTTAATAAAGCGACAAAAGAATTATTTCGCCTTGCTGATCAACCGGAAAAAATGGTTGCATTAGGAGAAGAAGAAATAGCACATCATATCCGTTCAATTGGTCTTTGGCGAGCAAAAGCACGCAATGTTTATGCACTTTGTAACTGTTTAATTGATTGTTATGGCGGTCAAGTACCTGATACGCGTGAAGCACTTATGTCCCTTCCTGGAGTGGGGCGCAAAACGGCTAATGTTGTTTTGAATGTTGCTTTTGGTCAGCCTACATTGGCAGTAGATACACATATTTTTCGCTTAAGCAATCGTCTTGGTTTAGCGCCTGGCAAAACACCAGAGATTGTTGAGAAAAAATTATTAAAGATTATACCAATCCATTATCTTCGTCATGCGCATCATTGGCTGATTTTACATGGACGCTATGTTTGCCAAGCACGTAAAGCACAATGTAGGCAATGCATTATTGCTGATCTATGTAAAGCAGCTATCAAAACAAATGCTATTCCGGCACCTTTAGTTGAGCTTCAAGGCAATGGAGCTCCGATTTTTTTGTAATACGGTCTTGCTATTTTGTGTATAGTGGCTTATGGAAACACTATTAGAACTGCCCGGCAGGGCATGCCGTGGCTGTTTAAATGCTTGTTCAAGCGTTGGTCCGCTTGAGTGAATAAAATGTTTGATTGAATAAATTAATGTACGGAGTAGCAAAATGCCCAAGATGAAGACCAAATCATCCGCTAAAAAGCGGTTTAAAATCACTGCGTCAGGCAAAATTAAAGTAGCAGCTGCCGGTAAGCGCCACGGTATGATTAAGCGTTCGAATAAATTTATTCGCGATGCACGTGGAACAATGGTTTTGTGTGAACAAGATGCTAAAAAAGTCGTTCAGCATTATTTGCCGAATGGTGTTTAAACCTTACGCTTTTGATTTTGAGGAGATTATAATATGGCACGTGTGAAAAGAGGTGTGACAGCACACGCTAAGCACAAAAAAGTTCTTAAACAGGCTGAAGGTTTTTACGGTCGTCGTAAAAATACCATTCGTGCAGCTAAAGCAGCAGTTGATCGTTCAAAGCAATACGCTTATCGTGATCGCAAAAATAGGAAACGTACTTTCCGTTCTTTGTGGATTCAGAGAATTAATGCGGCTGTTCGCGCAGAAGGTTTAACTTATGGACGTTTTATTGATGGCTTATCAAAAGCCGGTATTGAGGTTGATCGTAAGGTTCTTTCAGATATAGCAATCCACGAAGCAGAAGCATTTTCTGCTTTAGTAGCTTCGGCAAAAAAGGCTTTGGAATATTTAAAAGATACGACACCTAATGCTTTTGAAGGCGCTGTCAAGTAAGCCAGTCGTGTTCTCTTAAAGCATTTATTTATTCGAGGTCCCGTGCTGGCTGTTGCGAGTGCGGGTTTTTTTTTATTAAAAAAATAGGCAAAAATATGAACGATATTGAGCGTCTGGAACAAGAAATTTGTTTAGCCTTAGAGGCAGCGGGTGATGAACAGGCACTTGAAGCAGTGCGTATTGCAGCATTGGGTAAAAAAGGTAGCATCTCTGAAAAATTAAAAGCATTAGGGAAGATGGATGCTAGCGAGCGCCATAAAGTTGGACCAGTTCTTAATGGATTAAAAAATCGTATTTTAGAATTATGGGCGCAAAAGCGTGATCTTCTGAAAAGACAGGCAATGGATGCCCGTCTTTCTCGTGAAACGGTTGATGTTACCTTGCCTGTTCGCTCTTCACCTATAGAACGGGGACGCATTCATCCTATTTCACAGGTGATTGAGGAAATTATTGCCATTTATACGAAGTTGGGTTTTTCTCTTGCAGAGGGACCTGATATTGAAACAGATTATTATAATTTTACGGCATTGAATTTTCCTGAAGGGCATCCAGCACGCGAAATGCATGATACCTTCTTTTTTGATGTCGATAAAATGGGAGAACGAAAATTATTGCGGACCCATACATCACCCGTACAAATTCGCACACTAGAAAAACAAAAAGCACCGATACGGATCATTATTCCTGGAAAAACTTACCGCATGGATTCGGATGCGACGCATTCGCCCATGTTCCATCAGGTAGAAGGTCTTGTCATTGATAAAACCTCCACCATTGCCCATATGATGTGGCTACATGAAACCTTTTGTAAAGAATTTTTTGAAGTTCCCTCTGTAAAAATGCGTTTTCGTCCCTCTTTTTTCCCTTTTACCGAACCATCTATGGAAGTGGATATTCAATGTGATCGTTCTGGTTCAGAAGTAAAGTTCGGAGAAGGACAGGATTGGTTGGAAATTTTAGGATGCGGAATGGTGCATCCTCATGTGTTGAAAAATGTTGGTTTAGATCCCGATGAATATCAAGGCTTTGCATGGGGAATGGGCATTGATCGTATTGCCATGTTGAAATACGGTATGCCTGATTTACGAGCTTTTTTTGATGCTGATCTGCGTTGGTTAGACCATTATGGCTTTCGTTGCTTTGATATGCCTGCTTTTTTTCCTAATAGAAATATGTGATCTTAGTCATCGCTTTCATGTGAGGTTTTAAAATGAAATTTACATTGTCGTGGTTAAAAGATCACTTAGAGACAAGTGCATCTTTGGATGAAATTTGTGAGAAACTAACAGCTATAGGTCTTGAGGTTGATTACGTTGATGATCGGTCTTCTTTAAAAGGTTTTGTGATTGCAAAAGTTTTAACAGCAATAAAGCATCCTGATGCAGATAAACTCCAGATTCTGTCCGTCGATACAGGGACTTCTACACCTGTTCAAGTTGTCTGTGGAGCACCAAATGCGCGTGCAGGTCTTGTTGGTGTTCTGGCACTACCAGGCACTTATATTTCAGGACTCGATGTGACATTATCTGTAGGAAAAATCCGCGGTGTTGAAAGTTTTGGGATGATGTGTTCGCAAGCGGAGCTTGAATTATCAAATGAACATGACGGGATTATCGAACTTCCAGAAGATGCACCTATTGGAGATTCATTTGCAACTTATGCTGGTTTAGATGATCCGATCATTGATATTGGTTTGACCCCCAATCGCTCTGATTGTACAGGTGTTCGTGGTATTGCCCGTGATCTTGCTGCCGCTGGAATGGGAAAATTAAAAGAATTATCCTTGTCAAAATTTGAGCCTTCCTTTGAAACACCTCTCGATGTTTCATTAGATTTTTCGCAAGATTCATCATTATGTTTAGGTTTTGCTTGGCGTGAAGTGCGCAATGTTCAAAATGGTGCATCACCTCAGTGGATGCAACAGCGTTTGAATGCAATTGGTTTGAGACCGATTAATGCGCTTGTTGATATGACCAATTACATAAGTTTTGACCTTGGTCGTCCACTCCATGTTTTTGATGCAGATAAAATTAAAGGTAATTTGTGTGTACGTTGTGCTCGTGAGGGAGAACAGCTTCAAGCACTGAACGGAAAAATCTATCATTTGGGCGCTAAGAATTGTGTCATTGCAGATGAAGAGGGGATTGTTTCGATTGCCGGTATCATGGGCGGTGAAAGAACGAGTTGTGATGAGACAACACGTCGTGTTATTATTGAATCAGCGCTTTGGGATGCGCAAAGCATTGCACAAACAGGAAGAGCATTAGGTCTTATCAGTGATGCACGTTATCGATTTGAACGAGGTGTTGATCCGGCTTTTATAGAAACAGGGCTTGAGATTGCAACAGAATTGGTCTTACGTCTTTGTGGTGGTGAAGTATCTAAGAAGAGGATCGTTGGCTATCAGCAACAAGAAATCAAACAGATCGCTTTTCCTTTTTCTGAAATTAAACGTTTAACAAATTTGGAAATAGAACCTGAAAAAGTCATTTCTATTTTAACAAAACTTGGATTTTTCGTTGAAGGAAAAGGAGATGTCGTTACAGTAAAAGTACCATCATGGCGCCCTGATATTATGGGGAAAGCCGATTTGGTGGAAGAAGTCATGAGGATTTATGGGCTAGATAAAATTAAACCTATTCCTTTGGAAAACTTCGCAGAAGGAAAAGATCAAATTTTAACATGCGCACAAATTCGTTCACGTGCTACACGTTTGGCTTTAGTGCAACGTGGTATGAAAGAAGCGGTAACATGGTCTTTTATTTCTGAAAATCAAGCTCTTGCTTTTGGAGGAGGTCAAGAAGAGCTTAAATTAGTTAACCCTATTGCTGCTGATATGTCAATGATGCGTCCTTCCCTTTTACCTGGTTTGATTATGGCGGCACAGAGAAATGCTGATCGTGGTTTTCCAGATCTTGCTTTGTTTGAAGTTTCCAATATTTATGAAGGCGATACCCCTGATAAACAACACCGTGTTGTTAGTGGGATTCGTCGCGGAACAGAGCAATTTAAAGGGGCTGGTCGTTTTTGGAATGGAAATGCAACCGTCGTTGATGTTTTTGATGCCAAAGCAGATGCTTTAGCTATTTTAGAAGCATGCGATATGGATGTTGGGAAAGTGCAGATTGAAGTAGGAGCGCCCGATTGGTATCATCCTGGTCGTTCAGGTGTCATAAAACTTGGATCAAAGATTATTCTTGGTTTTTTTGGTGTTTTTCATCCTGCTACATTAGAAAAGTTAGATGTTAGTGGCCCTTTATGCGGTTTTGAAATTTTTCTAGACAGAATTCCAGAATCAAAGAAAAAAACGACCAAAAGCCGTCTTCCTTTGAAACTCTCACCTTTTCAAATGGTGCGGCGTGATTTTGCCTTTATAGCGGATAAAACTGTTGCCTCTTCTCTTATTATTCGTGCGGCAAGTGGAGCCGATAAAAAACTTATTCATTCAGTGCAGATTTTTGATATTTTTGAAGATTTAAGCTTTGGCGAAGATAAAAAATCTGTTGCAATTGAAGTAACTATTCAGCCCATAGAACGGACTCTAACAGATGAAGATTTAGAAAAGCTTGCCTTAAAGATCGTGGATAATGTTACCAAAATGACAGGTGCATATTTGCGCTACTGAGTATTCTCATTTTTTATGAGATATTTTACATGAAGTGGGAGCATTTTTAAGTGCTCCCTTTTTGTTTGGCATTCAAGAGCTATAGAGCTTCTTGAAAGCGGATCTCCTTACCAAAACAAGCTGCTTAAATCATCAATTTTTTCAATATGAAAAAAGCTGTTTTTAAACATCTTGAAAAGTTATTTTTTCTCTTAATCCTTCATTGCAAATGTAAAAGATAACTGCTATTGCTAAATGATAATGCAAATTATTTGCAATAAAAAGAAGGCATATAAAGGAAAGAGAGAATCAATGAACGTAAGAACGTTTTTCAGCATAGTTTTAGGAAGTGTTATTTTTTTTACACCCAATTTTGCTTTGTGTGCTGGTAAATTTAAAGCTGTTACGACATTCACTATCATTGCTGATATGGCACGCAATGTAGCAGGTGATGCTGCTGATGTTGAATCCATTACAAAACCAGGTGCGGAAATTCATGAATATCAACCCACCCCTCGCGATCTTATGCGTGCTCAGGGAGCTAACCTTGTATTGTGGAATGGATTAGAGTTAGAGCTTTGGTTTGAAAAGTTTTTTCAAAATATCAAGGATGTTCCAAGTGTTGTTGTTTCAAAAGGTATTGTACCCATTAAAATTGGTGAGGGCCCCTTTAGCGGTAAACCCAATCCTCATGCGTGGATGTCACCAACCTCTGCTTTGATTTACGTTGATAATATTCGCGATGCTTTTGTAAAATATGATCCTGAACATGCTGCTATTTATAAAGAGAATGCTGAAATTTATAAACAGAAAATTCGTGCAACGATTGATCCAATTAAGGCTGAATTAGAAGCCGTACCGCAAGATAAGCGTTGGCTTGTGACCAGTGAGGGGGCATTTAGCTATTTGGCGCGTGATTTTAATCTAAAAGAGCTTTATTTATGGCCCATCAATGCTGACCAGCAAGGAACACCACAGCAGGTCAAGCATGTTATTGATATGGTTCGCAAATACAATATTCATGCAGTTTTTTCTGAAAGCACTATTTCCCCTGCGCCTGCTAAGCAGGTTGCTAAAGAAACAGGGGCTAAATACGGTGGCGTTCTTTATGTTGATTCTTTAAGTGAGAAAAATGGTGAGGTACCCACTTATATTGATTTATTACGTGTCACGAGTGGGCGTATTAGCAATGCTTTATTAGAGGGAGTAAAAAGCCAATGACGGAATCTGGAATATTTGCCCAAGGAGTAACGGTAACTTATCGTAATGGACATACGGCTTTACGCGAAGTGAATTTTGAAAGTCCAAAGGGTTCTATTACGGCATTAGTTGGTGTTAATGGATCCGGTAAGTCAACGTTATTTAAAGCGATTATGGGGTTTGTACGCCCCTCAAAGGGAAAAATTCGCATGTTTGATTTGCCCGTTGATATAGCTTTGAAAAAAAACCTTATTGCTTATGTTCCTCAAAGTGAAGATGTTGATTGGAATTTTCCTGTCTTGGTCGAAGATGTTGTATTGATGGGGCGGTACGGTCATATGAATTTCTTTCGCTATGCCCGTACACAAGATTATGAAGCCGTTCGTATTGCCTTAGAGCGCGTTGATATGTTGGCTTTTGCCAAGCGCCAGATTGGAGAACTTTCTGGTGGACAGAAAAAGCGTGTTTTCCTAGCGCGCGCTCTTGCACAGAAAGCAAAAGCTATTTTATTAGATGAGCCGTTTACAGGGGTTGACGTTACAACAGAAGATAAAATCATTGCTTTGTTACAAGATCTTCGTAAAGAAGGAGCAGTGATCTTGGTTTCAACTCACAATTTGGGTTCTGTTCGCGAATTTTGTGATCATACAGTTTTAATAAAAGGAACCGTTTTAGCTTCTGGGTTAACAGAAAAAATCTTTACAAAAGAAAATCTAGAAAAAACTTTTGGAGGATCTTTGCACCACCATATTTTTGATCTTCCTAGCACAAAAAAAAATGATGGTTTCATGGGAAGAAAGCAGTCTGCAGTTTGTGAAGATATTGAAAGAGTGGAGCACGTTGCATGATTTCTTGGTTGCTTGAGCCACTGAGCTATCAATATATGGTGAATGCAATGTGGGTTTCTGGGTTAGTTGGGTGTGTTTGTGCCTTTCTTTCGGCTTTTTTGATGTTAAAAGGTTGGTCATTGATTGGTGATGCTCTTTCCCATTCGATTGTTCCTGGTGTAGCAGGAGCTTACCTTTTAGGGTTACCTTTTTCACTCGGCGCTTTTTTTTCTGGTGGTCTTGCAGCAGCAGCAATGCTCTTTTTTAACCACCGGACAAAGCTTAAAGAAGATACCATTATTGGGCTCATTTTTTCCTCCTTTTTTGCCTTTGGGTTGTTTCTCAAATCGTTAAAACCAATGGCTGTTAATATTGATACGATTGTTTTGGGAAATATTTTAGCCGTTAGTTCATCAGATATTCTACAATTGGCTTTTATCGGCTTTTTTTCGTTGCTTATATTGCTTTTGAAATGGAAGGATCTTCTTGTTTCGTTATTTGATGAAACACATGCGCATGCCATTGGATTAAATGTAAAGTTTTTAAAGATTCTCTTTTTCACATTACTTGCCGCTTGTACTGTTGCTGCTATGCAAACCGTTGGAGCGTTCTTAGTCATTTGTCTTGTTGTGACACCTGGGGCAACAGCCTATCTTTTAAGTGATCGTTTCGTGAATATCTTGGTTATTGCAGTTGTAATTGGAACATTCACAAGTGTCTTGGGTGTTTATGTGAGTTATTTTTTAAATGCACAAACGGGGGGGGTTGTTGTGCTTTTTCAAGCATCTTTATTTGTTTTGGCTTTTATTTTTGCTCCTAAACATGGGTATATTGCTGCACGCTTACGCATAAATGCGGCCAAAAAGGGTGTAATATTATCATGATTGATCAATTACTACTTCCGTTTCAGTTTTCTTTTATGCTTAAGGGTATGCTTATTGTCATGATTCTTTCTATTCCCATGGCGATGCTTTCCTGTTTTCTTATTTTGAAAGGATGGGCGCTGTTAGGCGATGCCATTTCTCATGCAGTTTTTCCAGGTGTTGTTGTTGGTTATATGACAACACCATGGGTAATCGCATTTTTGACTTCTTTGCCATTTGCTTGGTTTCAGCATATGCGTCCAGAGAATATTACAATGACTCTGATTACTTGCGGTGCTTTTGTTGCAGGAATGGTGTGTGCACTATTAACAGGTTTTTTAGGGAGCAATAGCCGTATCAAACAGGACACGGTGATGGGTGTGGTCTTTTCTTCGATGTTTGGTTTGGGGCTTGTTTTAGCCACGTCTATTTATAGTAGCTTAGATTTGAATCATATTCTATTTGGTAATCTTTTAGGTGTTAACTGGCTTGATATAACACAAACGGCGATCATTTCTGCTGTTGTCACTTTCATTTTAGCAGCAAAATGGCGCGACTTTATGTTGTATATTTTTGATACAGTTCAAGGACATGCAATGGGGTTACCAATATCTCTACTTCACTATACCCTTCTAACGATGATTTCTCTTACAATTGTTGCGGCTTTGAAAGCTGTAGGTATCGTGCTCGTTATTTCTTTACTGATAGCACCAGGAGCAATTGCCTATCTTGTTACAAAGCGGTTTTCTTTTATGTTAATGATCGCGATACTTGTTGCAGCTTTTTCTGGTTTTTTAGGGATTTATCTCAGCTTATTTATCGGCTCTGATTCTGCTTCCACAATTGTGTTGATCTTGACGTTGATTTTTATGGCTATTTTCATGATGATTTTTTTTCGTCAAAACACAGTTCAAGAAACTTAAAAGTGTTAAAATTCATGCATATCAGCCATGCATTTTTATATATTGTTTCTCATTTCTATTTTAATTAGAGTTCGAGGCGCTAGGTTATTTTTCCTCCTAATGTCTAGCAAGTGAATGCGGTACATTTTCTCCCCCCAACGCTGCATTCTTAATTAAGAGGCTGCATTGATTTATTCTGCAGCCTTTTTATTTTTTTGATTTTCTAAAATCTCTTCTCTTTTCTTGAAATCATTTAAAATGATTATCATATTGCGTAAGCTATTCGGTATTTTCAAGGAACTTATAACAGCAAAGACGCTTACGCATGAAGGGGTAGAACGTAATTGTGCACTCAGACATGTAAACAGAAAAAACAGATATAATGTTTTTGTAGAGGGTTTTGCGTAGAGGAAAAAAATACAAGAAAATGAAAAAAGATTTGAAGATATCTCACCCTTTGCGTATCTGCTATTATATAGCAGGGTGGACAATGGTTATATTAGGTATTATCGGTGTAGTATTACCTATTATGCCAACTGTGCCTTTTTTGTTAGTTGCCTCATGGTGTTTTACGCGTTCTTCTCCACGTTTTCATCAATGGTTGAATAATCATCGCATTTTTGGTCCCCCTATTAAGCGATGGGAAGAAAAAAAAGCAATCTCTCCATTCATTAAAATTTTTGCAATAATGAGTATGACAGGAGGATTTTTATCCTTTTTCGTAATGGTACACCCTCCTTCATGGATTTCCTTACTTGTTGCGGTTATATTATTGCTGATTGCCCTTTATATTTTAACACGTCCATCTTCATAATGATAGAAAAGGCTTTATGAGATACTCTTTTTAGCTTCGACTTATTTGTAAAAACTATGAGGACTTTTAAGTTTTGAATATAAGCTCTCCATATCCAAAATGCATATGAAATAGCAAGCTTTTTGAAAGAAATTAATTAATAATATGTTTGTGAAATAATTTTTATGAACAAAGAAGACTGTTTACGCACACTCAAAATGTTCTCACTTGGATAAACCACATTCATGGAAGAGAGTCATTATTTTTATAAGACATGTTTGTATGAATCTCTATATATACGTCATTGAAAAGTCATTGATATGATAGCCATTTCTTTCTAAAAAGACGTTTCGTTTGTTTTCATATCTCTTAATGAGGATATAATACAAAGCTTATTAAACATCATCATTTTATACTTATACAGTTAAGAAGCCGGTCTATTATATCAATCTTTAATGTTACATCTGTTCTTAGCTTAAGAATAATTCATAAGAAACAACAGAGTTTTTCAAATGGTTTTATGCATACACGCATTCTTATTATAATATGTGAATAAATAAATTCTCTGTCTTTGTATAAAGCTTATTCGAAATAAAAATATTATTGCATTCTCTGTTTTTTAATGAGGTCATGCCCCTCATGTAAAACAAAAGGGCTCCCCAATCATGTTATTTACACATTTATTTTAATGAACATTTCTCAACGCTTTACGCATTTCATGATGGCAGACCATACATGGATAAAGTAAAATCTCCTGTAAAGTGTATAAAATTCATTTGAGCACCATCATCCTTGCCTTACAAAATGCACACCGATAGTCACCGTGCTATTTGTCATCCTCCAATGTTGCCTTAGCAATTCCTAATGTTACAACTGTAGCTTTTCATTGGGTTTTGTATATTTTTACACTAGATTTTGTACCAATTTATTTTTTTTCAAAGAGTTTTAAAGATGTTCTCAAAGGGGGGAAAAGCCTTTTCTCATTTTTACTATGGAAACGCATTTTTTTCTGATTTTCGGTAATTTTTGCAATTTTAGGCGTCAAAATCTATTTTGATAAAACGCGCATTTAATGGTCAAAATTGTACATAAAAACAACAAATTACCACGTATTCCTACTTAATCCTATCTCTTCCCACTTAGTACAAACCTACTGTCGAGCTACAACAATAACCCTTAAAACTTGAAAACCTTCATACATGTAAGGAGATGAGTGTGCTTGATTTAAAAGGGTTGAAATGAAAAAAATTTATGATATTCACGCACGCTCTTTCAACATGCAAAACAACAGTATCTTGTCGTGCCGTATAACACCGTTATTTATGACAATGATATAAGGAAGCCTCCTTGGCTAAACTTCCCTAGCAAGTTAAGTATTTTTTTAATGCGTAGTGAATATTTTTAAGTCTGATCTGTCGAATCCTTATGTAAGTGAAGCGTATGCGTGGTAGGCCAAGTAGAATCTGCTCAAAAAACAACCGAACTATTTACAGACCAGCAAAGGTTAAGAACCCTCATCCTTAGGGCAGGACAAAAATCAATCTTATAAACAATATGATGAGTCAATATACTCGTTTAAAGAACCGGAAACTACGTCTTTATAGGTCTAGCAATTCGCTTTTTATTACCAAAAAAATTGAGATAACGTTGTACTTCTTTTGAATCACCGATCGTTTTTTCAGGATTATCTGAAAGCTTTACGGCTGGTCGACCATTGGCATAGGTCACCTTACAAACAAGGGAAAGAGCATCAAGAGTTTCGATTTCCTGAGGTGCACAGCCTGTAAAGTCATTGGTAAGATCCGTGCCCCATCCAAAACTCATGCGCACTCTGCCATGGAAATGATGATAGGTTTTTTCAATTGTATTGACATCAAGAGCATCAGAAAAAATTAAAAGTTTTTCGCGTGGATCTTTTCCTTTTTCTTTCCACCATTGAATAATACGTTCGCCACCTTCAATAGGGGGCGCACTATCGGGTCTGAAACCTGTCCAATCAGCGACCCAATCTGGTGCATTGCGTAAAAATGCTTCTGTACCAAAGGTATCAGGTAAAACAATGAGAAGATTTCCACCATAATAACGGTTCCAATCTTGCAAGACTTGATATGGAGCTCTGCGTAATTCATCATCGTTGTTGCTGAGAGCCGCAATAACCATGGGCAATTCGTGTGCATTGGTTCCAAGAGCTTCTAAATCCGTATCCATGGCAAGAAGAACATTAGAAGTTCCAGTAAAAGAATTACCAATGCCTTCTTTTAATGCTTCCACACACCAGCGCTGCCATAAAAAAGAATGGCGACGCCTTGTCCCAAAGTCAGATATTTTAATATCAGGCAATTTTTTGAGACGTTCAACTTTACTCCACATTTTTGCTTTAGCACGCGCATAAAGTACATCAAGAGCAAAACGATCTAGTTTTTTGAGAGCTGCACGTGAACGTAATTCACTGATAATAGCAAGGGCTGGAATTTCCCACATAGAGCTATGAGCCCACGAAGCATAAAAATGAAGCATATATTGGCCATCTTTGCGGGTTAGTTCATATTCTGGGAGTTGAAAATTCTCAAGCCACTGAAGAAAATCCGGTTCAAAAATTTGTTTGCGTCCATAAAATGTATTACCAGCAAGCCAGATCATTTCTTTTTTTGTAAAGCGCAAACTAAGAGCATGATCAAGTTGAGCACGTAATTCACTCTCATCAATATCATCGGCAAGACGTATTGTTTTAGAGCGATTTATGAGGGAAAAAGTAACGTTAACATTAGGATACAACCCCCAAATCATCTGTACCATAAGAAGCTTATAAAAATCCGTATCGAGAAGTGAACGAATAATGGGATCAAGTTTCCAAGTATGATTGTAAACACGTCTAGCAATATCCGGATGATTCATAACCTTTTTCTTTCAGTTTCATAAAATCTAAAATATTATGCACCAACACGGACAATATAGGCGGTGCAATATAACAACTCTACAGTTTTGGGCAAGAATAAAAAAGTCTGCTCTCTTTTTCATCTTTCATCTCTAAGATTTAACAATACGTATAATTTCATGCTGACCTGTTTTGTGTAACTTTATCCCCGCATGAACTTCGGTATATTTTTTGCCATTAACATGGAGCATATTTTTAGGTCCCCATTTTACTTTAATGGTATAAACGGCATCATAAAACTTCATTGTTGCTTCATATTTTGGCCAAATAGAGGGTAAATGTGGCTGTAAAAACAACAGATCTCCCTGACGCTGTATTCCAAGAATAGCTTGTGTTGCAGCACGATAAAACCAACCGGCTGAGCCTGTATACCATGTCCAACCGCCTTGACCACATCGTGGTTCAACAGAATAAATATCTGCGGCCATCACATAAGGTTCAACACGATAAGTTTCAGGATCTTGTCCATGGGTAATCGGGTTAATCATAGAAAATAAAGCGTAAGCTTTATCGTTTTGTTCCATTTCAGCCAATGCTAAAATACTCCAAATGGCACCATGCGTGTATTGACCACCATTTTCTCGGATTCCCGGAGGATAACCTTTTATATAACCGGGCTCAAGTGTGCTTTTATCAAAAGGTGGCCAAAAAAGGCGAATGAGTCCGCCTTTTTTATCATAGAGATGTTCCAACATTGATGTCATTGCTTGCTTTTGATGTTCAGGCGATGCCATTTGAGAAATGACAGCCCAAGATTGAGCAATGGTATCAATTTGGCATTCATCATTAATTTTAGAACCAAGAGGTGTTCCATCATCAAAATAACCACGTCGATACCAAGCACCATCCCAACCGTTTTCCTCTAGGGATTTTGTTAAGCGTTCAAGGTATGTACTCCATATTTGCATATGGCTGTTATCACCACGTTTTTTGGCCAAAGGAATAAATGCTTGTAATGTGTACCCAAGAAACCATCCTAACCAAATGCTTTCGCCTTTTCCTTCCACACCTACCAAATTCATGCCATCATTCCAATCCCCACCTAAAATAAGAGGGAGACCATGGGGCCCGCAGCGTTTAATGGCAAGGTCTAAAGCTAAAGCACAATGTTCATAAACTGTTGCAACCTTTGAGGATTGGATAGGTTGAAAATAAGCATCCTGTTGCCCACTTTTGAGAACATCACCTTCAATAAAAGGAATGAGCGTATCAAGAAAAGCGTCATCACCAGTGGTAGTGACATAAAGAGCTGTTGCATATGCAAGCCAAACGATATCATCAGAAATGTATGTACGAACACCAGCATTTGTGTCAGGCAACCACCAATGTTGCACATCCCCTTCAAGAAATTGGTGCGCTGCTGCATTTAATAATTGTTCACGTGCTAATTGTGGTTCCAGCAATAACAAAGACAGGCTATCTTGTAACTGGTCACGAAAACCAAATGCACCACTCGCTTGGTAAAAACCTGCACGTGCCATGATGCGGCATGCGTAGATTTGATAAGGAAGCCAATGGTTGACCATAAGATTAAAAGAAGCGTCAGGTGTTTTGACTTGGAAAGGAGAAACAAAATCACTCCATTGCTGTTTTTGTTTTGTGAGCAGAATTTCAAAATCACTTGCATGTACTTGATTGAGTAATTTTTCAGCTTCTTGCCTATTTTCAGCACTGCCAAGATAGAAGATGATTTCTTTTGTTTGCCCTGGTTGAAGATCAATATCATAGGCGAATGCTGAACAAGGATCACATCCTGCTTCAATGATATTCGAAAGAGCACCAGCTTTACGGATCGCAGTTGGATGCGTTACGGTTCCCGTTGCACCAATAAATTCAGCACTATTGGTTGTGGTGCTGGTTGGCATTTCAGATGCCGATAAGAATGTGACTTGTTGAGATTTTTCAATGTGATAAGGATTTTGAATAAAATGTACACCCCTTTTGTCCTCATAAGAGGAAATAATGAAGGGGGCATATTTTGTACGGGTATTTCCCAAAACCCATTCAACATAATTATAAAGGCGTAAACTGCGTGGTTTTGTCCCTTCATTCGTGAGGGTAAGACGTGAAAAGCGAATTGTTTTTTCCGGATCGAGTGTATGAGTCAGTTCTAATGCAATTTCTGAATGTGTCGATTTAAAAGTTGAAAATCCAAAACCATGACAAGCCTCATAGACAATATTTTCATCACATTCTACAGCAGAAACGGGTGAAAAACGTTTTAAAGACTGGCGATCAACCAGATAAAGTGCTTCTCCTGGCCGGTTAGATGTTGGATCATTTGCCCAAGGAGTTAATTTATAATCACGGCTATTGTTAACCCAAGTAAAAATTGCACCTTCAGCAGAGACATGAAAACCAAATTTGTGGTTAGCGATGACGTTAATCCACGGGTGCGGTGTAGTTGTACGTCCATGAAGACGTATTACATAATGGTTATACTGGTTAAAACCACCGTAACCATTCCAATATTTTAGATCTTCTCCATTTATGGGAAAAGAGGAGGGTTTTTGTTGGCTAATAAGACCAATGGAAGCAAAAAAATTTTGTTCAGTTTGTATTGTAACTTGCCTTCCTTCGCTATACTTTGGGGAATCTAATTGATCATGCAATTCATGATAATTTTTATGAACTGTAAGATCAAAATCACTCTCATCAAGTCGTTTAAGCTGTTCAGATAAAGAGCCATTTTGGGCATCAAGAACGGTGCGCGCTGATGCAAGAAGCGTTTTAAAACTCTGTTCACTCATTTGATCGCGTCGAAGCATGAAAATATGTTGGCGTTCATCTGCTTTTTGCGTGTGGTGATAATAAGATTCACAGACCCACTCAAGAGCGCGTTGTGTATTTTGTATGTAGGAAAATGTTTGTTCATTAAGAATGACCAAATCAACAATGAGTCCGCGCATATGCCAATATTCGTGTGCTTTAAGGAGCTCGCGCAGTACAGAGATATTTCCCTCGTTATTTAACCTAAGAAGACAGAGTGGATTGTCTCCTGAAATGGACATAGGCCAAAGATCGGACTGTTTTCCAAGCGTTTTTGCTAATATTTCAGGAGAAAGACGCCATGTTCGATCAAGGTAGATAAGCGATGTGGCATATTTTTGATAGACAATAGCTTCTTTAGGCTGGGTTCCGCTCTGATACAGTGCGACTTGTGAGCGCGTCCATGCCCTTGAAAGTTCTTTTTGAAACATATCGGGTTGTCGATAATGTTTAATATGATTATGCAGCGCTTCTTTTGTATGAGCAGCAAAAGTCCAAAAAATAAGTTCTGCTTTTCCATATGCTGAAATTTTGATACGGCATCGCAATGACATAATAGGATCAAGAACACAACCTTGACTGTTACTGAAACGAGCATTTTGGTCAAATGCAGCGGGCCGATGAATAGATCGACCCCGCCCAATAAACAGAGAGCGATCCGTTTCAGCTTCTGTCTCTTGGAGAATATCTGTTGTACTAGAGACAAAATGGGCAACATAGATTTCAGGATCGCTAGGTGAGCGTTTGCGCCTTTTGGCAAAAATTGTTTTACCTTCCTCAGCAATTTCTGTCTCTATAAACATACGGAAAAAAACAGGATGAGCTTGGTCTGTATCCATTGTGGCAAGCGCTAATTCACCATAAGAAGTCACTTCAATGAGGCGCTCTTTATTTGTCGTATTCATCAGTTGAATACGTCTACCTTCGCCACATCCTTCAGATGTAATAAGACATTCAAGTGTTGATTTTATACCATCAACCATTTTTGTATATTCAGCCTTTTCATCTGTAAAAATGCTGACAGCTTCTTCTTCAATAACACGTGTTGGCTCACTAGTAACAGACCACCACCGTCCACTATGCGTATCGCGTAAGAAGAATAAAGTACCTTGTTGATCTTCTGTTGCATCAGGAATAAAACGCGTAATCGCATAATCGTGCCACCGACTGTAACCAGAACCATTCGCTGTTAGCATGGTAAAATAAAAGCCATTAGACAAAAGTAACGTTTCTCGTGGTTTGAGCAACGGGTTTGTAATAATGCGCAAAGGAGCGGCGTCAAGTGCTTGAGACTTATTGCGCATACGATTAACAGCTTTGGTATGAATAATAGGAATGAGATGAGGCGCTCTTTCCTGTAACAGCAATTGCGTTGCTTCAATAATGGGATCACGGTGAAAACGGTCACGCATTCGCCCTTGAAAAATAACATTGTTAAGAGCAAGGATAGACATGCCATGATGGTGCGCATAATAATTGCGTACAACAGCGTATTTTTCCCCTGTTTTCACGCGTGAAGGGGTAAAATCGACAGAGTCATAATAACCATATGTTCCTAAAGCTCCAAGATCACGGAGTCGTTTTAAATTAGCGACAGCGCAAGCAGGAGCATATTGTGCCGCTAGAAGGCTGGCATAAGGAGCAATGACAGCATTGCGTGAAAGACCACGTTGGAGTCCGAGGTTTGGAACACCAAAATGAGCGTATTGGTAATTCATTAAATGATCGCGAGCGTTAAATGCGGCCTCTGAAATACCCCATGGCAATTCCCGTTTATGAGCATATTGTATTTGACAATGAATAATCAATCGATTTGTTTGATCTAGGAGAGATCCTAAAGGTTCATGCATTACGAGAGATGGCATAAGATATTCGAACATCGATCCAGACCATGATAGGAGCGCACCTTTCCAACCTATGGGTACGAGGAGTCGACCAAGACGAAACCAATGTTTAAGTTTTATGTCTCCTTTTGCGATAGCAAAAAAACTTGCAAGACGTGCTTCTGAAGCAAGTAGATCATAACAATTTTCATCGAGTTTGTTTTCTTGAACACGATATCCAATGGATAAGAGATGCCGTTTAGGCTGTTCTAAAAAGTCAAATTTCATATCAAAGGCTATTTGCCGTGCTACTATAGCCAACCTGTTTAGTTTTTTACGTAATTTTTCAGTATCACAATGAGCAGTCGCATCATGATGATAAGCGTTACAGGTATCGATAAGGCATTTAGCCCAAGAAAGCGCACGAGCAGATTCTATCGTTTGAATTTTGTGGTCAAGTTCACTGACTAAGTGCACAATATCGTGGGCTGCATGTGAAAGGTCTATGATGTGAGAAGGAATCGTATTTTCTTGTTTTACAAAAGTGAAGACAGAGTCATGAAAACGAATGATGTTTTCTTCGATTTTTTGACGTAACGAGCGTAAATTGGGTTGATGATCTGGAATTTCTTTGACAGTTTCTTCAAGAATAGCAAGAACATCCGATAAGCCTTCTCGATCACTTTGAAAAAAAAGAGGCAGTTTTTCAGCCCATTCACTTAAGGCAGAAGAGAGTGTTATCAAATGACCGGCAAGATTTCCTGAATCAACGGTTGATACATAAGTAGGTAAAAGAGGCCTGAGTGTATCCGTTTCATACCAATTATAGAGATGACCACGGAACTTTTCCATTTTTGTAAGAGAGCGTAATGTACATTCAATACGGGTAATGGTCTCTTCAAAACCAATCCAGCCAAAATCACGTGCAGCAATAATAGAAAGGAGATAAACGCCAATATTCGTAGGAGATGTACGTTGAGCAACAAGAGGTTCAGGATCTTCTTGAAAATTATCGGGAGGCAAATAGTTGTTTTGTGCATTGACAAAGGTTGTATAATAAAGCCATGTACGCCGTGCAATAGAGCGAAGTTTTTTTTCATCTTTTGAAGAAAGATCAAGACTATCTTGAAAGGTTGAAGGTTGACTCACAATCCAAGCAATGAAGGGTGAAAAAAACCATGCTATCCCAAAAGGAAAAGCAATCAAGCTTGCAAAACTATCAGAAAAAAGAGAAAGTGCTACAGTAAGGACACCAATAAGCGATGCTGGTGCCATTATAAAAACATAGAAGCGCAAACTATTGGGCATTGATTTTGTTGCGGCAGAAGTTTTCCATTCAAGAAGATGCTGTTTTGAAATCGTCATACGATAGAGTGTACGAATAATCGCATCGGTCATAAAATACGCCGAATGAGCAAGAAACGTTGTTTTAAGAAATATATCAGCGCTTGTAAGAGCAGTTTTGTTCCAAATTAATTGAAAATGTCCACGCAAAGAATGATCTATATTGGACGAGACAAGCGTTTTTAATACACATAGAATGGGAGAAATGAAGGAGCTAAACAACAAGAATATTTGCCAGACGATTGCACTCTTGAAAGACAAAAAAGTCCATCCTGCAAATGCTGCGATTAACCACATAAGTGGAGTAAGAGAACGACGTAAATTATCCTGCATTTTCCAACGCGTCACGGAACTTATTTGACGGTGGAAAAAAAGATAAGGCAAAAGCTGCCAATCACCGCGAATCCAGCGATGATAACGCATAACATCAATATTATAAGCGGTTGGATAGTCTTCAATGACTTCTATGCTACTTACCAGAGCAGTACGAGCATAACCTCCTTCTAAGAGATCATGACTAAGAATAGTATTTTCTTTAATTTTGCCATCAAGCGCTTGTTCAAATGCATCAATATTATAAAGACCTTTACCGATAAAGGTACCTTCTCCTAAAAGATCTTGATAAGTATCAGAAACGGCAAAAACATAAGGATCAATGCCACGGTTGATAGAAAAAACCCGTTGGAGAATTGATGTTTTTTTTCCTGTTGTAAGAGAAGGAATAATGCGTGGTTGTAAAACGCTATAGCCTTTTACAACCTTTCCACTTTGCGGATCAAAAATGGGATGATTGAGTGGATGGTTAAGCTTTCCAACAAGTTTCGCGACGCTCTCTGGAGTAAGACGTGTATCACAATCCAGCGTCATAACAAAACGGCAATCCATAGGAAGGTGTGGCTTGGGAGGATAAAAGCTTGTGTTTTTATCGCCTCTTAAGAGCCGATTGAGTTCATGAAGTTTTCCTCGCTTTCGTTCCCATCCCATCCAACATTTTTCGCTTGTATTATAAAGGCGTCGGCGATGTAAAAGGAAAAAAAGAGGAAGTTCATCACGATGATAACGACTATTGAGTTTATCAATACTCTTTTGCGCATAGTGCAATAAATCAAGATCATCTTGCGTTTCTCTCAATGGAGCATCCACCCAATCTGTAATGAGCGCAAAATGAATGGCACCTTTAGGATTGGAAAGATAGTGCACTTCAAGATTGCGCACTTGTTCATCAATATCATCGCGTGATGTCATCAAAGTAGGTACAACAACCATTGTCCGTGCATGTTTTGGAATACCTTCTTTATATTCATAGCCAATGAGTTGTCTTGATGGGATAAACCATGAAACAACAGTGTTAAATAAAGCAAAAGCAGCATCGATAGCAGGAAAAAGCGCTAATACAGTAAAGCAAAAAGACATCCATGATGTCATGCCAGATATTTGTAAAAGGGCGTAAATTACAAGCAAAAGAGCGAGCGTCAGAAAAGAGACAGGAATAGCGATGACTCTCAATTTTGAGCAACAGGAAGCTCGTGTCCATTTTATGAGAAAGGGCGGGATATATCCACAAGCCTTTTCAAATATGCCACGACCATCATCAACAAGGTACCACCCCACACAAGAATGATGAGGCATATCTTTAGAAGTGGAATTTGTCATTTCTACAACTTTATGTGCAATTTCCAGCTCACTAAGAGGCGAAAAGCGTGCAACTTTTTCAATGACTTGTCGATAAATATTGCGTGAGTGAGAATCAATTTCAGAAAAATCACTATTTTTACGCAAAATAGAATCGACACAACTCACTGTTTCAAACCATGCTGTCCAATCAACATCATCTATAGCTTTAAGAGCACGGATAATATTTCCCATGGTCACACCATCTGCTGCTTGTCGGGTATGTTCATCAGCTGTTGCAATTTCTAAGCTACTGCCTTGGCTTTTCAATTGCTTTTCAAGCCAAGTTAATGCTACGGTTGAATCGACAGATGCACTGCGTAGGCGATAGAATAAATGTGCTGAAAACGTTGGATCAACAGTAAATGGTTTATACTGCGTAAAGAGAGAGTGTAGATTTGTTTTATTTTTTACAAGAGAAATTTTATCAGCCACTTGACTAGCAAGATGGCGCATATGTCGCGCTTTTTCGATACGTACTGAAAGACGACGGACATTTTCAATGAGCAGCATTTGCATAACAGAAGGAAGAGCCCACAATTCACCAATTGTGAGCGCACAAACTTCTTGAAATCCATTGGTCATAGCAGTGAGTGTTTCTTGTGAAAAGCTGCTATCAGTATGCGCAATATAAAGCCAAGTTAAAGCAAAAATTCGTGGTATTCCCGCTTTGTGTGTAGAAAGAGGAAGTTGCTTTATGAAGGACTTAGGTAGATTACGACGTAGCTTTTGTATAGTTTTATCAATGGTGTAATGATTATCAATGAGCCATTGAGCAGACGGTGCGATAGTCTCATCATTTCGGGCTGCAAAATCACTGGTATGAAAGGCATTAAGAATAAGTTTCGCATTTTCATTCAATCTCTTGCGAAAATCTTCTACTCCTTCATATTCAGGGAGTAAAATTTCTTTACCAGAAGCTATATCATGCCCTAATTTATAAAGATCTTCCCGTACCTTATAAATTGCACGAAGAGGAAAATCCGTATTAATAAAATGTTTTTTTTCTCTTTTTGAGAAAAAAAGCACTTTATGAAAGGTATTATGCACGTCATAATGTCCCATTGTTATTCAATTACATCGTTTTTTATTTAAATTGTAAGCATTTTATCTGAATAGTGAACCGTTGATAGACAAAAAAACAAACTTTTTGTTTTTAGTTGCAAGCAGTTATAATTTTTTACGCAATAATTAGAAAATAAGCAGACAATTTTTTTAGAAAATAAAAAGGTCACCCTAAAATGAGTGACCTTAATAACACCGTCAACTTTAATGATTGATGATTAATCTTGTTCTTGTTTTTTTAAAGCAGCACCAAGAATATCACCAAGAGAAGCGCCCGAGTCTGTAGAACCATATTGTGCAACAGCTTCTTTTTCCTCTGCAATTTCTAAAGCTTTAATCGATACCGAAATTTTACGTGTTTTTTTATCAAATGCTGTGATGCGAGCATCAACCTTTTGCCCAATTGCGAAACGCTCAGGACGTTGCTCATCACGATCACGCGCGAGATCAGCACGCCGAATGGTTGTCTCAAGGTTGTGGTCAATCAATTTCACACCAATGTCATTGTCGTTAACAGCAATCACTTCGCATGTTACAACAGCACCTTTTCGCAATTCGCCAGAAGCAGCTGCTTCTCCAACTTTATCGCTGGAAAGCTGCTTAATTCCAAGAGAAATGCGCTCTTTTTCAATGTCAACATCAAGGACCACAGCTTTAACGATATCGCCTTTATTGTAAGTATCAATGACTTGTTCACCAGGACGGTTCCAATCAAGATCAGACAAATGAACCATACCGTCAACATCGCCTTCAAGCCCAATAAACAGACCAAATTCTGTTTTATTTTTAACCTCTCCTTCAATTTGCGAATTGACAGGAAATTTATTGGCAAAAGCTTCCCATGGATTTTCAAATGTTTGCTTTAAGCCAAGAGAAATACGCCGTTTAGAAGGATCAATCTCAAGAACAACCACTTCTACTTCTTGTGATGTAGACAGAATTTTCCCAGGATGAACATTTTTCTTCGTCCAGCTCATTTCAGAAACATGGATCAGCCCTTCGATTCCTGGCTCAATTTCAACAAAACCACCGTAATCAGTAATGTTGGTGACAGCACCCGTAATTTTTTTACCAATCGGATACCGAACACTAATGCTTTCCCAAGGATCACTTTCAAGCTGTTTCATTCCAAGAGAAATACGGTGTGTATCCTGATTGATACGAATAATCTGGACTTTAATCGTTTGACCAATTGTGAGGACTTCAGATGGGTGGTTAACACGCCGCCATGCCATATCTGTAACGTGCAAGAGACCATCAATCCCACCAAGATCAACAAAGGCACCATAATCTGTGATATTTTTCACCACACCTTCAACGATTTGGTTTTCTTCAAGATTTTGTACAATTTCTGAACGTTGCTCGGCGCGACTTTCTTCTAAAACAGTACGACGTGAGACCACAATATTGCCACGACGACGGTCCATCTTCAAGATTTCAAAGGACTGAGAATTATGCATGAGAGGTGAAACATCACGAATGGGACGAATATCAACTTGGCTGCGCGGCAAGAAAGCAACAGCACCATCAAGATCGACTGTAAAACCACCTTTTACTTGGCTAAAGATCACTCCATCAACGCGTGCACCAGCATTGAATTTTTCCTCCAAACGGACCCAACTTTCTTCGCGCCGTGCTTTTTCACGGGATAAAACAGCTTCGCCCATCGCATTTTCAATGCGTTCAATGTAAACCTCAACTTCATCGCCAACTTGCAAAGAACCGTCTTTTGCTTTAGCTCCAAATTCTTTGAGAGGAATACGTCCTTCAACTTTAAGACCAGCATCAATAATGGCCATGTCTTTTTCGATTGCAATAACACGACCTTTAACAACAGATCCTTCATTAAGATCATTGGTTTGAAAAGATTCTGTTAAAAGGGCTTCAAAATCCGCTGTTGTGGGATTGTATTGTGACATAAGAACTCCTAATATATACCTTGTGTTATAAGGTATGAGCGCTAGGTTAGTGTTAACATAAGCAACTCCCTGCCTTTTTCCTTGAATAAAGGAAAAAAAGTTAGCGCGAGGCTGGAAGTCACCTTAACGAATTTATCCAATTATATGCATTTTTATGATTGGATCAATAAAACTACATGCAATTTCAAATGTTGCTTCTATACTCAATTCTGACGTATCAAGCAAGTGGGCGTTTTTTGCTGGTTTTAGTGGACTTTGTTTACGGGTTATATCGCGACTGTCGCGCTGTTCAAGTTGAGCTAGGATTTCATGATAATTTGCTTGAACCCCCTTTTTTAAAATCTCCTGGTAGCGACGTTTGGCGCGCGTTTGAACATTGGCTAAAACATAAAACTTGATATCGGCATCAGGACAAACAATAGTTCCGATATCACGTCCATCAAGCACACAGCCAGGCAAAACTTTAGCAAAGTTGCGTTGTTTTTCGACAAGAATTTTGCGTACAGCAGGGTTAATCGCTATTTTTGAAGCCGCTTCACCAAGTTCATGAGAAGAAAGAAGGGCAGGATTTAAGGTATTAAAATCAAGTTCTTTAGCATAAATAATAGCATTTTTTTCATCATTAAGAGCTAAATTTTGTTGTAAAAGCGTATGAGCAACACTACGATAAGTAAGACCCGTATCGAGATGGCGAAGACGATAATGTGCAGCAATTTTGCGTGCTAAGGTTCCTTTGCCTGAGGCTGCAGGTCCATCAATGGCAATAACAAAAGGCTTCAAGCAATTTTCCCCCCAAGTTGTTTTATAAAAGGAATAAATTCTGGAAAGCTCGTAGCGATCATTCGTTTATCATCAATGGTAACAGGTTTTTCTGATATAAGCCCAAAAATGAGAAAACACATAGCAATTCGATGATCAAGATGTGTGGAGACATGTCCACCACCCAAACCTTTGGCAGAACCTTTCCCATAAACAATAAGAAAATCTTGACCTTCTTCACAGTCTACGCAATTAATTTCGAGTCCTTGAGCAACAGCAGACAGTCGATCTGATTCTTTTACACGCAATTCTTCAATTCCTAACATCACTGTTTTGCCTTCTGCAAAGGCTGCTGCTACTGCCAAAGCAGGATATTCATCAATCATTGATGGAGCACGTTCTTTGGGCACCGTAACACCTCTAAGAACCGATGATTTTATCCGTAGATCAGCAACATCCTCTCCACCTGTTTGACGTCGGTTCAAAAATTCAATTTGAGCACCCATTTCCCTCAATGTTTCGATAAGTCCTATTCGAGAGTTATTTATCAAAACATTTTCAATGGTGATATCAGAGTCTTCTACAAGAAGGGCTGCGATAATTAGAAAAGCAGCAGAAGAAGGATCACCCGGAATATGAATCGTTTGTCCAGTAAGATGGGGTTGACCGTTAAGATGAATCAAACGCGCACCTTCATTATCTTTTTCTATTTCAAGTTGTGCACCGAATGCTTTTAACATTTTTTCCGTATGGTCTCGTGTCAGAACTGGTTCAATAACAGTTGTAATGCCGGCGGTATTGAGTCCAGCAAGCAGGACTGCTGATTTAATTTGGGAGGAAGCTATTGGAACACGGTAACGAATCGGATTAGCCATTTTCGGACCATAAAGCGTTAAAGGAAGGTGATCGTCGTGCGTTGCTTCAATTTCAACCCCCATGAGACGCAGTGGATCAAGGATACGTCCCATTGGACGTTTAGAGAGAGAAGCATCACCAATAAAGGTTGTTTTCATATGATATGGACCAACCATTCCCATAACCAAACGAGCACCTGTTCCAGCGTTTCCAAAGTCTAAAGGTTTTTGTGCAGCTAAAAGGCAACCATTCCCTGTTCCTCGTATGGTCCATAAGCCATCTTTTTTAATAATACAGGCACCCATAGCTTGCATAGCAGCAGCTGTATTGAGTACATCAGCGCTTTCAAGTAATCCATGAATATGTGTCTCACCACTTGCTAATCCTCCCAATATAAGAGAGCGATGAGAGATTGATTTATCTCCTGGTATTTTAATTTTTCCAGAGAGACTACTCGATTTATAGGTGGTTATAGGGATTGCTTTTTGCATGGAAATTCTATTTAATTCTATCTAACTTTTATGAAATTGTGCATCCTTTAGCACATGCTTTAAAAGACGTCATGAAAAAATCACTGTGAAACGGTGTATTTATCTTTGACAAAGGCATTATTTTTCGATTAAGCACCATAGAATTTATCTTTTAATGGAATAATAGTTAATCAAAGAGGCACGGTTTATGGCAAAAAAAGAACTTGGAACTAAACGTGTTGATCCAGAAACGGGAAAAAAATTTTACGATCTAAATCGCGATCCTATTGTGTCGCCCTATACAGGAATTTCTTATCCGCGTTCTTACTTTGAAGTTGCAGCAGCTGAGGCAAACAATGAAGAAGACGTTGATACTGAAGAGCTTGATACAGCACTTGAAAAATCTGCTTTTATGCTTCTTGAAGAGGATGATGAGGATTCTAAAGATGACGATCTTCCTGATTTAGAAGATAGTGATGTAGATCTTGGTGATGACGATGATACATTTTTATCTCATGATGATGACGATGAAGATGATGACGTTACTGATATTCTCGGAGGCGGTGTTTCTAATGATGACGATGCTTAAGAGAAGTAAAAGAGGACATCTTTTCCATTGAATGTAAATTCTTCTTGATCTTCAATTTTGATCGTTCTAGAAAAGCTGAAACTGTATACTTTCCTTTTGGGAAAAATTGTTTTTATAGGGGCTATAGCTCAGCTGGGAGAGCGCTTGCATGGCATGCAAGAGGTCAGCGGTTCGATCCCGCTTAGCTCCACCAAAAGGACCAGCTATTCTATCAAGGGAATCAATTATAATAGAGAATGTGTGCATCAATTTAAAAGGTTTATGCGCTATTAATCATCATTCCAATAGCGCCTGTTGCTTGCATTTTAGCGGTATTATAACACGTTTTTAATCATTTGTTGGATTATAAAATTTTACTGTCGTAACCGTGAAAGTAGATAATTTTTTATGCTTTGCACAGAAACAGAAAAAGAGCTGTTTAACTTACGCCTTGTTTTAAAGGACAAAATTTGAATTACCTTTATCACAATATTTCCACAAAATCATAATATGTTGGTTATCGATATCTTTTTAAAAGGTACGAAGTACCTAAACAAAGATGAGGGAATAAAATATTAAAATATTCTTCTCAATTATTGCGAATCAGAACTTTTTTCGAGTATTTTTAGCTTGATCAAATGTCCTGCCAATTAAAAAATTGCCTACTTTGAGTAGCATCTACCTACTCAATACTAAGGTGTATTAACGCTCAAATAACATATTGAATCAATTAATTTTGTTTTCTTGCACGTCACAAAAAAGGTTGAGGTGTGAAAGCGACGTGCGCCATCATTATATGTGCTAATTCCCAATGTTGCCAATAATTCTTACATTTGAGAATGTTCATAAGAAACATTTTTAGTCTTTTCTTTCACAGTTTTTATCCACATGCCAATTGCGCTTGTTATGTGCAAGCCAATGGTTTTTATTGATTCAACCTCAAGAGATCTGAAATGATAAAACCCTACGCCATTCGAGATTCTTACTTTAATATGATGCTCGAATTGCATTTCTTTTGATTGCTCTTTTATACGCTAACAAAGAAAATATTCATGTAATAATCAGTCAGCAATACGCATAATGAAAATAAAAAATAATATTAAATTTTAAAATTTTTATTCAATAATCTCTGGTACTTAGCCCTGTGAGAAATGTCAGAACCAAATAGAAGATAGTTTTCATTGTAAATTTTTTAAACAACAGAGGTAAAAATATTGAGAGTGCTCTCAAAATATTGTGCATTGCAAAAGCTTTCTGTCTCTTTGGTTTATTCTAAAAAATAACAATTTATTTCATTTAACAATCAGAAAAACGATACAGCCTTATCACGCCATAAGAAATTTGGCTCTCAAATAATTTTACCAAAACAATTCTCTAATTGAGATTTTCAAAAATCTTCCCTAACGCCATCCACATCTCTTTAATTGCTGTTCATAGAGCCTCGATATCCTTGCCATGCGCTGTGCTGCCTGTGAAAGTGCCGCAGAGACATGCCCGCCACTACGCGCATAAGCACCATGTCCCATATGATAATTTAAATAAAGGCTATATGCATCATCAAATCTCACCCCATTGCGTTGAACACTTTGGCGATGGTACCAAGCAATAAAATCAGCAGAATCTGCAAAATTCGTACGCCATGCAAAAGATCTGCCCGTAGAGCGAAGATACATTGCCCATGTACTGTCAAGCGCTTGAGAATAACCATAGGCTGTCGATTGACGCTTCCATGGAATAAAACCAAGTAGTTTTTTACGTGGAGGACGTGCATTGTGACGAAAACTCGATTCCATATTAATGGTTGCAAGAATAATAGACATAGGAATCCCATAGCGCATTTCTGCACGTTTAGAAGCCTTACCCCAATTGTCAAAAAAACCATTTTTTTGTGCTAAAATAGCACACGCATTGTTCGTGTGTATGGGAGTGGTTGTTGCACACCCATCTAGCAGAAACACCAGTGCCCCTAAAAACAAAAGGTGTCGCATATTCCTATTCCTCTCGTTTAAGAAATAAAACAAGATAGAGATACTAAAAAAATATTACCAATCAATAAAGAACATGATCTGACTTGTGATATTTAAGAAGCTTGCTTTGCTTTATTCCTCGTCAGCAAAACGCAATGTTTGCGACTGAGCCAATGTTGTCATTTTTGTTGGTTCAGAATGATTCTCTTTTAATTCGACAGTTTCAATGCGATTTGCCCGTTTCATAATTTTGGAAGACGATATCAAAATTCCCTCTATATCTTCACCTGCTTTGTGAAAGTGCTTCTGTAACGCACGAACACGTATATCCATTCGTCCAAAATCTTCCATCAATTTTGCTACTTCTGATTGAATTAAGTGCGCTTGTTCACGCATCCGTGCATCTTTCATAATGGTTTGTACCACTTGGACAGAGAGCATCAACAAAGATGGTGAAACAATAATCACATGAGCTCTATTGGATTTTTGTACCAATGCCTCAAAGTCCTCATAAATTGTTGCAAAAATCGATTCAGATGGCACAAAAAGGAAAGCAGTGTCATGGGTTTCTCCAGGAATCAAATATTTTTGTGCAATATCACGAATATGGACTTCCATATCGGTACGAAATTGGCGTTCTGCCTCTTGACGCTCTTGCGCTGATTCTGCCTTACGCATAGCATTCCAAGCCTCCAGAGGGAATTTAGCATCAACAACAAGAGAAGGGGCTTTATTGGGCATATGAATGAGACAATCTGGGCGTTTTCCATTGGAAAGAACAGCCTGAAAAACATAAGCATTTGTTGGTAAGGCATCGGCAATAATTGCTTCCATCCGCCCCTGACCGAAAGTACCACGTGTCTGCTTATTGCTTAAAATGGACTGCAACTGAACAACTTGTCCCGTAAGCGATTGAATATTATTTTGTGCCGCGTCAATCACTGCTAAACGCTCTTGCAAACGATTCAAATTTTCATAAGTGGATTTGGTCTGTACCTGAAGTGTTTGGCCTAAGCTTGTTGTCATCCCATTGAGTTGCTCACTGAGTGATTTATTCAATTCAGCCTGCCGTTGACCAAAAATTTCCGCCATCGTTTGCATTCTCCCTTGCATTTCAGCTTGTGTTTTCAGCAAGGTAGCCATCTGCATTTGTGCCTCACGTGCGCGTTCAGCAATTTCATTTTCCAAAAATGCTTTTTTTCGATGAGAATGTATCAACATAAAAAATGCCCAACAAACAAGTATAAATAAAAGCAAAAGCATTAGTTTAGAAAAAAACTCTCCAGCGAGTATGGAAAAAAACGAATCAAACATAAATTGTAATATAACGCTCTTATTGTAAAAAAACGCAAGAATCCGTTATTCAATATTGACCAATAACAAACCATTGATTAATCTCTACTTATGCCAATGAGATCTTTAGTTACTTTACCTGATCCGATTTTACGGGAAGTGTCCAAGCCCGTTGATCAGGTCGATTCAGCTCTTCAAAAACTTGCGGATGATATGTTGGAAACCATGTATAGTGCTAAGGGCGTTGGTCTTGCTGCTATTCAAATTGGTATACCGCTACGTATGTTGGTTATAGATGTCTCTGGAAATTCTGAAGATGAGCAGAAAAAACCATTTGTTATTATCAACCCTGAAATTTTATGGCTTTCAGATGAGCGTAATATTTATAAAGAAGGTTGTCTTTCTATTCCTGACTATTTTGCAGAGGTTGAACGTCCTAAACGCCTTTGTGTTCGCTACCAGAACCGTGAAGGAAAACAAACAGAAATTGAAGCAGACGATCTCTTGGCAACTTGCTTGCAGCATGAAATTGATCATTTAAATGGGCGCCTTTTTATTGATTACATTTCAAAGATCAAACGCGATATGGTGATACGAAAATTTAAAAAACGCGCAAAAGAAAAAAACATGCAGGAAGCAGTTTTGTAATGGCTTTACGATTAAGTTTTATGGGGACACCAGATTTTTCTGTTCCTATTTTACGTGCTTTATTGGATGCAGGTCATGATGTTGTTGCTGTTTATAGTCAACCCCCTCGCCCAGCAGGACGTCGAGGACTTAAATTAATCCCCTCACCTGTTCACAATGTAGCAAAAGAGAAATCTATTCCCATCTTTACGCCACAAACACTCAAAACAATCGAACAACAGGAGCAATTTGCAGCACTTTCTGTTGATGTTGCTGTTGTTGTTGCCTATGGACTCCTTTTACCCAAAGCTATTCTTGAAACACCCCGTTTTGGTTGTTTTAATGCCCACGCTTCACTCTTACCACGCTGGCGTGGTGCTGCACCTATTCAGCGTGCAATTATGGCTGGCGATAAAGAAACAGGTATCATGATCATGAAAATGGATGAAGGACTTGATACGGGACCTATCGCTCTTTCTCGCTCCATCCCCATTACTGATAACACCACCACTGCTGAGCTTTCAAACAAACTTTCACATATTGGCGCAGAACTTATGATAGAAACCCTATCAACTCTTGAAAAAGACCAACTTAAACTAACCCCACAATCAGAGGAAGGCATCACCTATGCTGCCAAAATCAAAAAGGAAGAGACCCGCATTGATTGGACAAAACCTGCAGAATTTATTCAGAGGCATATTCGCGCGCTCTCTCCTTCTCCTGGTTGCTGGTGCAATATGAATATTGGGGGACGAGAAGAACGTGTAAAAATTCTTGATAGTCGCTTAACAACAGGTCCTTCTCTTGAAATTGGACGGATCGAACCAGATTCTTTGATTGTCCATTGTGGACAAGGGCGGATAGAAATAACCTCTCTCCAAAGATCGGGTGGTAAAGTCCTTGATAGCGCAACCTTTTTACGAGGTGCTTATATTTCTGCTGTTTTTTAAGATGCCACGTTTTAAACTCACTCTTGAATATGATGGTTCAAATTATGCTGGTTGGCAGCGTCAAGTAAAACTTCACACTGTACAAGGAGCTCTTGAAAAGGTACTCTTTTCCTTTAGTGGACAACAATTGACCATAACAACAGCAGGAAGAACCGATGCGGGCGTACACGCTACGGGACAAGTTGCGCATGTTGATTTCATAAAAAACTGGCATCCCCATACTGTACGTGATGCGCTCAATGCTCTTTTACGTAAACAGGGAGAAGCGATTTCAATCTTAAACGTACAAAATGTCCCTGATGACTTTGATGCACGATTTTCCGCTGTAAAACGCCATTATCTTTTTAAAATTCTTAATCGTCGCTCTCCACCAGCCTTAAATGCCAAACGCGTGTGGTGGTTGCCAAAGCCTCTTAATGCTGAAGCCATGCATGAAGCTGCTCAAAAGCTTGTAGGAAAACATGATTTTACCACTTTCCGTTCCGCACATTGCCAAGCAAAAAGCCCTATTCGCACCCTTGACCGCCTCGATATTCAAAGAGAAGGTGAAGAAATTTTCCTTTATGCGCAAGCCCGTTCTTTTCTTCATCATCAAATCCGTTCATTCGCAGGAAGCCTCATGGAAGTGGGTATTGGACGTTGGACAGCTCAAGATCTCGAAGCAGCTCTTCATGCTAAAGATCGTAAACATTGTGGTGTTGTTGCTCCTCCTTCAGGACTTTATTTAACCAAAGTAGAGTATTAATTATCCTTCAAGAGTGAACGTCTTAAAAGTCATTAAGGCAGTTTATAAAAAGAACGAATTTCTTCAAAAGCTTCTGCTGCTGTATTGACAAATTTCACAAAATTAACATCAGTAGGAGAAATTGTACCTTGTTCAGATAGATACTCAAAATTGATAGTATTGCTCCAAAATTCTTTGCCAAACAATAAAATTGGTACCTGTTTCATACGCCCCGTCTGTACTAAAGTTAACGTCTCAAACAATTCATCCAGAGTCCCAAATCCTCCAGGGAAGATAGCTAATGCTTTCGCTCGTACTAAAAAATGCATTTTGCGCATCCCCAAATAATGAAAATTGAAACACAAATGCGGCGACACATACGAATTAGGTTCCTGCTCATGTGGTAAAATAATATTCAAACCAATCGTTGGGGCACCAACATCACAAGCACCACGATTTCCCGCCTCCATAATTCCTGGTCCGCCCCCCGTAACAACCACAAATTCACGATATTCTGTCGTAGCAGAATAAAATGAGCACAAACGCGCAAATTCTCTCGCTTCATCGTAATAATGTGACATAGCACGCAAATTTTTCTTTTGTATTTCATTTTTTGCAGCCCACGCCGCTTGCCCAGATTCAGGAATACGCGCACCACCAAACAAAACAACTGTTGATTGAATATCATATTCTTTAAGGGTTATTTCCGGCTTTAAAAATTCAAGACCAATACGTTGTGAGCGCAACTCTGGACGCATCATAAAATCTTGATCGATATAGGCTAAACGATAAGTAGACGAACGCATTTGTGCTGAATTAGAGATTTTATGTATTTGTTGTAGAGCATCCTTCGTATGGAGAAGTGGTGTCCAATTTTCTTGTTCTCCTTTTCTTTTTTCTTTACAGCCTTTTTTCATGCACCTGTCCTACTTCCTCATCGTTTTATTGACTGAACACATTTCTTCGCGTAGTTCATAGAGAATAAACCTTGAAGCTTTCAACTTGTTTAACGGAACTCTCGTCATGCCCCATCTCACACAACTTGAAATGATTATTCAACAAGCTTTTGACGATCGCGATTCTATCGATACTACCACAAAAGGCGAAATCCGTGAGAGTGTCGAACATACATTGAACCTTCTTGATAACGGTGAAATCCGTGTTGCAGAACGACAAAAAAATGGACAATGGCATGTTCATCAATGGTTGAAAAAAGCGGTTTTGCTCTCTTTTCGGCTTAATCCTATGCAAATTATTACTGGTGGAATCAATGGAACACATTGGTGGGATAAAGTTCCTTCAAAATTCTCTGGTTGGCAAGAGACCGATTTTAAAAGTGCTGCTTTCCGTTCCGTTCCTGGAGCCATTGTACGTCATTCTGCTTACATTGCACCCAACGTTATATTGATGCCATCCTTTGTTAATCTTGGTGCTTTTGTCGATGAGGGTACAATGGTTGATACATGGACCACCGTTGGTTCTTGTGCACAAATTGGTAAACATGTCCATCTTTCTGGCGGTGTTGGTATTGGAGGTGTTTTGGAACCACTGCAAGCAAACCCAACAATCATTGAAGATCACTGCTTTATCGGTGCTCGCTCTGAAATTGTTGAAGGCTGTATTATCCGTGAAGGTGCTGTTTTGGGAATGGGAGTCTTTATTGGAAAATCTACAAAGATTATTGATCGTACAACAGGTGAAATTTTTATCGGTGAAGTACCAGCCTATTCAGTGGTTGTGCCAGGTTGTTTCCCTGGAAAACCTTTACCAAATGGTGAAGCAGGACCAAGCCTTTATTGTGCTGTTATTGTAAAACGCGTTGATCAAAAAACACGAGAAAAAACATCCATTAATGATCTTTTACGTTCTTAGACACAAGATTAATTCACAATAATATTTCATCGTTTTTTTACTTGAATAATAACCTCGAATACAAAAATTCTCTCATTTCAAATCCTTTCATAGTGAATCTAATCACTATCATTTCCTTGCGTGTTACAAACGCAGTTGGTGTGTGGGCAAGAGACACTTTAAGAAAAGAGTAAAAATATTTTTAATGAAAATTCTCTCAAATGATAAGGACTGTCATAATATTTTGAGCTAAAAAAGAGTATGATAGATGCGCTTTGCACCTTTATGACGCGTAAAGACGGTGATGCCAAATGGATTTTATATCATTCACAGTGTATGTTACTTTATATTTTTCACAGCCTCCATTGTGAAATGGAATTTGATGCATTGAGTGATGATTCACTAAAACAAGCACACCAATATGCAACATAAATGTATTTCGTTTAAAGCATTCTGTTTTACGTGAGAAGCATGACATCATTACGCAATACACAAAAACATGAAGCACAGCGCAATTCTATTTAAAAGTGTTCTTTAAGCACCTGAATCAATTAATAAAAGCAAAAGCGCAATCAATAAGAGAAATACTCCTTTTTTCATTATTTGTTCATTTTGAGTGCTTGAATAAATGCCGATTGTGGAATTTCTACTTTTCCAAATTGACGCATCCGCTTTTTGCCTTCTTTTTGCTTTTCCAAAAGTTTGCGCTTACGCGTGACATCACCCCCGTAACATTTCGCTGTTACATCTTTACGCAAAGCACGAATTGTTTCGCGCGCTATAACTTTACCACCAATAGCCGCTTGAACTGGAATCTGAAACATATGCTGGGGAATAAGATCTTTCAGCTTTTCACACATGGAACGCCCGCGCTTTTCTGCAATCGTGCGGTGCACAAGCATAGACAATGCATCTATAGACTCTCCATTTACCAAAATAGACATTTTAACTAAATCCCCTTCTGCATAATCTGCCATCTGATAATCAAAAGAAGCATAACCCTTTGAGATTGATTTTAGCCGATCATAAAAATCAAAAACAACTTCATTCAGTGGTAAATCGTACGTTACCATAGCACGGGTTCCAACATAGGACAAACCAGCTTGTATCCCCCGCCGCTCTTGGCATAGCTCTAAAATTGACCCAAGATAATTATCAGGAGTCATGATTGTCGCCCGAATCCATGGTTCTTCGATTGAAGAAATTTTAACCACATCAGGCATATCCGCTGGATTGTGCAACTCTTTAACAGAACCATCATTCATATTCATGCGATAAACAACCGAAGGTGCAGTCGCGATTAAATCCAAATTAAACTCACGCTCTAATCGCTCTTGAATAATTTCAAGATGAAGAAGTCCCAAAAAGCCACAGCGAAAACCAAATCCCAAAGCCGCGGATGTTTCCATTTCAAAAGAAAAACTCGCATCATTTAAGCGTAATTTGCCCATGGCTGCACGTAAATCATCAAAATCGGCAGCATCAATTGGAAAAAGACCACAAAATACAACTGGTTGCGCCGGCTTAAAACCAGGCAAAGCATTTTCACAAGGACGGCGCTCTTCAGTAATCGTATCCCCAACCCGTGTATCTGCTACTTCTTTGATAGAGGCAGTGATAAAACCAATCTCGCCTGGTCCTAACTCATCAACTTGTACCATTTTAGGTGTAAACACCCCAACGCGCTCAACTGGATATTTTGCTCCCGTACCCATCATACGAATGGTTTGGCCTTTTTTTAAAATACCATCTATCACTCGTACCAAAACAATGACACCAAGATATGCATCATACCAGCTATCAACCAACATTGCTTTCAAGGGATTTGCAACATCGCCTGTATGTGGAGGTGGTAATTGTGTAACAATTGCCTCCAAAACATCAGGAACACCCAAACCTGTTTTTGCTGATATTTCTACTGCTTGAGATGTATCAATGCCTATCACATCTTCAATTTGTTCTTTAACACGCTCAGGTTCTGCTGCTGGAAGATCAACTTTATTGAGTACAACAACCAACTCATGGGAATTATCAATGGCTTGATAAACATTTGCTAACGTCTGCGCCTCTACACCTTGGCTTGCATCCACCACCAACAGAGAACCTTCACAAGCTGCCAATGAACGCGAAACCTCATAAGCAAAATCCACATGACCAGGTGTATCCATAAGATTTAAAATATAGGTTTCACCATTCTTTGCCTTATAGTGTAAACGTACCGTTTGTGCTTTAATAGTAATTCCACGTTCACGCTCAATATCCATGGAATCGAGTACTTGTTCTTTCATCTCACGTGTATCAAGTCCACCTGTTATTTGAATCAAACGATCAGCTAAAGTGGATTTGCCGTGATCAATATGCGCCACGATGGAAAAATTACGAATATAATTACGATCTATTGTCATATAAGGCGATTTAGCAAAGAATAATACAAAACGCAAAGACCAATTATGCTCCGGCTTCTATCAAAAGAATATAAACCTAAAAAGCTTCTCAAAACACAACTTTTCATAACCTAAAAAATGAGGCTTTTATTTGCTAAATTAAATCCAACGGTACTAAAATGATATTTTCACATCTTATTTTATGACTCATATGCTGGATAAACCGGCACCATCACACATTTTGCCAACCTCCAATGTTGCAACAATCCTTTACACTTGAAAGAGTTTATAAGAGATATGCCTTTCTTGTACAGTTTTTACCCACATGGACCACCTTCTTGTAACGTGTAAGCAAGTAGATTTGGATTGATTTAATATGAAAACGATTTGAAGTGAGAAAGTTTTACGGTATTCAGGATTCTAATTCAATGTGAATAATTCTATATTAATTATAAATCAATATGTTATAATATTTATATGATGGGCGTGTATATCACTTAAGCTTGCAATAAAATTCGCAGGAAGTGCTTTTTTATTTATACGCAATAACCTGCTTTTTTAGCAATCTTATATAAAATAACATGAATATCGAGGGAGTTTCTTCTCAATTTTTAAAACTTTAGAAATATGCTCTATTGAGTGATCTTTTTATGTACTTTTTATACAACTCCTTCCTCCGTCCATTAAAGATAAAAAACACCAATCCTCTTCGATTCATTGGATAATGCATTAATTTATAATGATCGTTTATTGTTTTTCAATTTAAATTAAAACTCTGAATATCGCGAGCCTTTCTCATTTTAAATCTTTTCATAATGAATCAATCAAATTTTTTGCTTCCCCATTATAAAACAGGGCTAGTATATGGATAAAAACGTTTAAGAAATGAGTAAACATGCCTCTCTCTTTTAAATGCCAAAGGCTGTCGTAATATTGAGAACTGACAAAGAAAATGCTAGTGCCTTTTATTTAAGTAAAACGATGATGCTCTGTGGTTTTTCTATACTTCACGCGGACCGTCAATGAATATGATGTATATTAAGAAAATTGTCTTTTTAAAAAACGCGTTAATATACAACATTATGGGAAGCTGCTTTAGGCGTTCTATTTTACGTGAAAAGCGTGATCCCATGAAATAACAAAAGGAATAACGTGCAACGGTGCGTAATTTTTATTATTCAAAAAAATTACCATGGATGTTTTTGAAAATTGTAAAGCTAAATTTAACAATAACAGTAAAGATGAGTGTTGTTTTTTGTCTTTACCACTTCATGCTTTGACTCAATGAAGGTTGGCTTCCCGTTTCAGAGGTTAAGCAAACAGATAAATATTATTACTCCAATTTGCTATACAAAAGCTGGAATAGCTTATAAAGCCTCCTTATCTTCATATTTTAAAAAAGCCTCAAAAATGAAAACTTTGCAAGCAAAAATCTCATGTAATAAAATCATAATAGCAAAGGTGCATAGCTAATCAATTTTTTCAATTGCTTTATTTTTTTTACGCCATTGTGAAGGTTGTAATTCAGCCACAATGATCCCAATCAGAATAAGCAAGCCACCTAATAATGCTAACGGGGATAAATGCTCTCCAGCCAAACGCCCAACAATACCAGCCCATACCGGTTCACCTGCGTAAATGAGTGTTGCACGTGTAGGAGAAATAGACTTTTGTGCCCAATTCATAGCCAATTGAATGATGGCACTCATTAATGCCAATCCGATGCCAATACTAAACCATACCCACGAAAATTCAGGAATGCTTTCACCCATCAAAGGCATACAAGAAAATGAAAAAAAACCACTAAAAAATAACTGAATAATGGTCACACGCCGACTATCAACCTTATTGGCAAAAATTCCGATGAGTATGACTTCTCCAGCAATCGCTAAAGCGCCTAACAAAGTCAAAATTTCGCCTTTTGAAAAATCAAAATTCCCCGGCTTTTGTCCTGAAACAAGAACAAGCCCAATAAAAGCGAAAACAATACCAACCCAACAAGCAAAACGGGGAGGTTTTTTAAAAACAATCCATTGCAAGATTGGAACCATCGGTACATAAAGCGCTGTAATAAAAGCCGACTGACTACTAATAATCGTTTGAAGTCCAGCTGCTTGAAAAGCATAACCTAAAAACATGGCTAAACCAATCGCCATCCCAGCGAAAACTTCATAAACCGTTATACCTTTTATAGAGCGCCAAAAAATTGCTCCACATATAAGAGATGCAATAATAAAACGAAATCCAACAAAAAACAGGGGACCACTATAGCGTACCGCAATATGAATGACTAAAAATGTAATACCCCACAATATTGTTGCAGCAAATATTGCCAATTCTGGCTTACTTAATAAAGGATATTTAAGCTGTTTTATATTTGTCATGAAAGGCTTTCTCCTCCAATTTTCCGCACAATTTATGAAACAATAAGCGTTCCAACTCCCTGTTCGGTAAACAGTTCTAGTAAAACAGAATGAGGAGTTTTACCATTTAAAATGACAACACCTTCCACACCATTTTGAAGGGCTTTTATACAAGTCTCTACTTTTGGAATCATGCCTCCTGAAATTGTCCCATTTTTGATAAGTTTCTCTGCTTCAGAAACTGTCAATTCTTTTAAAAGTTGGCCCTGTTTATCCAAAACACCAGGAACATCAGTGAGAAATAAAAGGCGTTTAGCCTCTAATGCACCAGCAATAGCCCCAGCAAAAATATCAGCATTAATATTATAGGTTTTTCCATCGCGTCCTGGAGCCACAGGAGCAAGAACTGGTATCATTTCAGAACATGCTAAAAGATCCAGCAATGTGCGATCAACTTCAATAGGCTCACCAACAAATCCCAAATCTAAAACACGTTCAATATTCGAATCAGGATCAATGACAGTTTTATAAGCCTTTTCGGCAAAAACCATATTGCCGTCCTTACCACATAATCCTATTGCCCATTCACCCTCTGCATTGATGAGAGCGACAATTTCTTTGTTTATGGAACCGGCCAAAACCATTTCAACGACTTCAACAATCCGCTCGTCGGTTACGCGTAAACCGTTTTCAAATCGTGATTCAATCCCCATTTTCATCAAAATTTCAGCAATTTGAGGTCCTCCACCATGAACAACAACAGGGTTAATCCCCGATTGCTTTAATAGAGCAATATCACGCGCAAATGCTCGCCCCAAGGCAGGATCACCCATAGCATGACCGCCATATTTTACCACAACCGTTTCATTTTCGTATTTTTGCATATATGGTAAAGCAGACGATAGAAATGCTGCTTGTTTTTCTAAAACATCTACAGCACCGTTTTTAGCATCATCCATTAATAGAGCCTCCTCATCACTTTTTACCATCTCTTAGTGGAATTTAGGAAAAGTAATAACGAAATGAAACAAGAAAACAACTTCCTCAAAAAACTGACAGCGAAAAATTAAACAAAACAGGCGTACAAAACGTTATTATTTTATGATTTTATGTATAAAATTGAAAAGCAAAGTTCTGAAAAAATTTTAAAGCTATGCCGTACATTCGACTCGTTAGTTTATGCTTATGGATACTTAACAATGAATAAGAATATATACAACCATTGATTTTGTAAGATAAAAACAAAATTTTCTTATAATAATAAAATAATAATAAAATTAACAGATCACCAAGATAAGAAGTAGATTGACTTAGCTCTGTAACCTTATCCAAGCAATTTTTAAGACTATCAAAAATGCCAAAAATAAAATTGGTTATGAGGAATTGATATTTTATTTGAAAAAGATGGATTGTCTAACAGCTTATTTAGCTACTTCTTGATAGGCTACTACCTATTTGACAGTTTTAGTATAGGGCTTTTAAAAAGACATTTTGAGTAAAACAATAAATACAAAAAATGCTGAATGCATAAAGGCAGTTATCATGACACTGGAAATTAGTCACTCAATTGCGTTCTTCTTGTATGGATAAGCCCTTTTTAAAATATCATAGATACTCAAAAATAAGACTTATCCATAAAACTCGTGAAATGTAAAAAACTATCAGCGGCAGGCACTTACTTACCCTAAATTAATCGTTTCTCTCTTTTCTTTTCAAGAAAAAAATGCTTTTCACAGATAAATAAGACTATAGAAAGCTTAATTAAAATAACCTTCCAAAAGTTTTTTCTAATCTATTCTGAGAACATTCACATATTTAACCAGAAATATTTTCAAAAAATTCCTTCATACGTGAAAAAAAGCCATGTGATTGCGGTGAATTCTCATGATTTGAAAGTTTTTCAAATTTTTGCAATAGTTCACGTTGTTCTTGCGTTAATTTTTGTGGTGTCTCAATCGTGATATGGATGTAAAGGTCACCCCTTGCTTGCTGCCGACGCAACATGGGCATACCCTTACCCTTAAGGCGGAATTGACGTCCATTTTGTGTCCCTTCTGGGATCTTAACACGTGCTTTAACACCATCAAGATCGGAAACTTCAAACTCTCCTCCTAAAGCAGCTGTTACCATTGAAATAGGAACGCGACAGTGAAGATCTGCTCCTTCTCGCTGAAAAAACTCATGCGGTTTAACGGAAAGGAAAATATAAAGATCACCATTGGGGCCACCACGAATACCAGCATCACCCTCACCAGAAAGGCGAATACGCGTTCCATCTTCAATACCAGCTGGAACATTCACGCTCAATGAACGTTTTTTCTCTATGCGTCGTGTCCCCTGACATTTTGGGCATGGATCCGTAATAGTTTCACCACGTCCATGACATGAAGGACATGTTCGCTCAATAGAAAAGAAACCTTGTGCAGCACGCACACGACCAGATCCATGACATGTTCCACAAACTTGCGGCTTAGAACCCTTTCTCGCTCCTGATCCTTCACAAACATCGCACGTAACGGAACTGGGAATAGTAATTTCTGCAGTTTTTCCTGAAAATACCTCTTCTAAGGTTATTTCCATATTATAACTCAGATCTGCACCACGTTCGCGACCATCACCACGCTTACGGTGCGCACCTCCCATAATTTCGCCAAAAAAATCTTCAAAAATATCAGCAAATCCACCACCAGCAGCAAAACCTCCAAAGGGATTTGCTCCTCCTTGACTACCGCTATTTTCAAAAGCCGCATGACCAAATCGATCATAAGCAGCACGCTTTTGGGGATCTTTGAGGACTTCGTAGGCTTCGCCAATTTCTTTGAATTTTCGCTCTGCCTCTTTATCCCCGGCGTTGCGATCAGGATGATATTGCATTGCCAACTTACGAAAAGCAGATTTCAACTTTTTATCATCACATTCACGAGTCACGCCAAGAATTTCATAATAGTCAACCTTCATCATGTATTCCTGATAATTTCTCTGTCATCCATCTTATGGATAAGATTGCTTTTAATTTATATTTTTAGCAACAAAGTTGCAACTCACTCAAATAATAAAGCCCAGCCTTATATTTCAAAGGCCGGGTTTATAAATTAATCAACACACATGCTGACACTATTTCTTCTTATCATTAACTTCTTCAAAATCAGCATCAACAACATCATCATTCTTTGCATCTGTTTCAGTGTCAGCGCCCGCTGCTTGTGAGGCTTCATACATAGCCTGTCCAAGCTTCATACTGACTTCAGCTAATTTTTGCATCTTTGTTGTTACTTCTTCAGTATCACTGCCTTCAAGCGCAGATTTCAAATCAGATATTGCTGTTTCAATCTGTCCTTTTTCTTCAGCTGATACTTTATCGCCATATTCACTGAGTGACTTTTCAGTTGAATGAATAAGAGCTTCCGCTTGATTTCTGGCTTCAACACCTTCACGGCGTTTTTTATCCTCAGCTGCATGCTCTTCCGCATCCTGTACCATTTTTTCAATATCAGCATCACTTAAACCACCTGATGCCTGAATACGAATTTGATGCTCTTTACCAGTTCCCTTATCTTTGGCCGAAACATTAACAATACCATTCGCATCAATATCAAAAGTAACTTCAATTTGAGGTATACCACGTGGTGCTGGAGGAATACCAACAAGATCAAATTGAGCCAATAACTTATTATCGCTCGCCATTTCCCGTTCACCTTGGAAAACACGAATGGTCACAGCACTCTGGTTATCATCAGCTGTTGAAAAAACTTGAGATTTTTTTGTTGGGATAGTGGTATTACGCTCAATGAGACGTGTGAAAACACCACCCAAGGTTTCGATCCCCAAGGATAAAGGTGTTACATCTAGAAGCAAAACGTCTTTGACATCGCCTTGCAATACACCCCCTTGAATGGCAGCACCCATTGCAACAACTTCATCAGGATTAACGCCTTTGTGTGGATCCTTACCAAAGAAGCTTTGCACGACTTGCTGAATCTTGGGCATACGTGTCATACCACCCACTAAAACAACTTCGTCAATCTCACCGGCCTTTAATCCAGCATCTTTTAACGCAGCTTTACAAGGCTCGATGGTGCGCTGCACTAAATCGTCAACCAGAGATTCAAATTTTGCCCGAGTCAATTTCATTGTTAAGTGCTTGGGACCTGATTGATCTGCCGTGATAAATGGTAAATTGATTTCTGTTTGCTGTGACGAAGAAAGCTCAATTTTTGCTTTTTCTGCCGCTTCTTTTAAGCGCTGTAAAGCTAATTTATCATTTTTCAGATCAATTCCTTGCTCTTTCTTAAACTCATCGGCAAAATAACCGACCAAGCGCATATCAAAGTCTTCACCCCCTAAAAACGTATCTCCATTGGTTGATTTAACTTCAAAAACGCCATCTCCAATTTCAAGTACTGAAATATCAAATGTACCACCACCAAGGTCGTAAACAGCAATTGTCTTTCCGTCTTTTTTGTCCAAACCATAAGCTAAAGCAGCAGCAGTGGGCTCATTAATAATCCGTAAAACTTCAAGTCCAGCAATTTTACCCGCATCTTTAGTCGCTTGACGTTGCGCATCATTAAAATAAGCAGGAACAGTAATAACCGCTTGTTCAACTTTTTCACCCAGATAAGATTCTGCTGTTTCCTTCATCTTTTGCAAAATCATAGCTGAAATTTGCGATGGAGAATATTTCTTACCCGCTTCTTCAACCCATGCATCACCATTGTCACCTTTAACAATTTTATAAGGCACAAGTGCTTTATCTTTTTCAACCATAGGATCATCAAAACGACGCCCTATCAAACGTTTAACTGCAAAAACTGTCCCTTCGGGATTTGTTACCGCCTGCCGTTTAGCAGGCTGTCCAACAAGCCGCTCTCCCCCATCAGTAAAGGCAACAACGGAAGGTGTTGTTCGTGCTCCTTCTGAGTTCTCGATAACCTTTGCGTTTTTGCCATCCATAACAGCCACACAAGAGTTCGTTGTCCCCAAATCAATACCAATTACTTTTGCCATATTATAATCTCCATTCAGCAAGCTACCTCAACCTTCATAAAGCATCTTTTTAAGACAGCTCCTCATAACACTCAAAGCCCATACATTGCTTCAAGCAACATAAAATAATAAAAAATTGCAAGTCGCAATAAGCCTTGCTGCCTCGTATATAAGAACAGGCTTTTATTGCTACAAGAGAATAATGAGAGAAACATCTCCAAAATAAAAAATTTATTTTAAAATAGGCGCTTTAATGACCCATAAATACCATATTTATGAGAAACTTGAGATCATAATATATTTTTCTTGCAATTCTCAATAAATATATCTTTCTATAAAAATTAAAAAAACAAAAGAGTGATTGCACTCTCGCTCTTGATCTTCTCATCATTAATAAAATGATACTCACGTAAAAGCTTTTTAAAAGGCGAATAATTTATATCACGAATATTATAAATTTTCCTTGGACTAAAATAGTCATCATATCTAATGCTCATATCAGTAGAGGTATTATCTATCGATCTCCTTTCAAAAATTCTCCTTTTAACGGTCTCATTGTTTACTGCTATTTGAAAGATGTGTTTTAAACTCACCTAAAGCGTTTTTTCTTAACTGTATAATTTTGAACTTGAAAATATATAAAAATGCCTCTGTATAAATGCTTTAAAATACCAAGAGCTTTCGTAATATTAAAAATTGGTAAAGTAGTTGATGATTGCTCTGTGTTATATATTTATTAAGTAAAATAGTAGTGCATCATAGATTTTATACCATTTACAAACACTATTATGAGATGAACACGGAAGCGTTAAGAGGTGTGTTGTCATTGTAAACCTTATTGTCTTCCTTTAAAATCAAAGAATTCTATGATTTTTATTCTCATATTCAAATCAATTTCATTTTAGCATTTCTTTCTTTTATTTTAAATAAAAGCTCTGCTAAAATGAAAAGTTATTCAAAGTGTGAATCTTATGAAGGAGGGTAAATCAATGATGACATCTATTATTAAGAAAATAACAAATCTTATCTTTAAGAATATAATAAATACACAATATCCATACAAAAAGGTTATCATAAATATCGTGTGTGCTCTTCTCTTTGCTGGTATAACCCTGCCTGCAGGTGCTCAGCAATATCAACTTGGCGACATAGAAATTCTCAATCCTTGGACACGCGAAACACTTAGAGGTATAAGAGTTGGTAGCGGTTATCTCTACATTATTAATCACAGTAATACCCCAGACCGTTTGGTTTCTATTTCCACAAACGGAGTAAAAAAAACAGAGATACACTCCATGGCTGTCGTTAATGATATTATGAAAATGGAAAAAATGCACAATGGCATTGAAATTCCGGGAAATGGCGAAATCACGCTTAAGCCTGGCGGTGATCATATTATGTTTATGGGGCTTTCACAACCATTCAAGTTAGGTGATAAAATTAGCGCAAAATTGACATTTGAGAAAGCAGGAACGATTGATGTTGATTTCTCTGTAAACGCTATGAAAGCACCATCACCTTCTAAATCCTCTCCTAGCCACTAAGCTCCTTTTTTATAATACACACTCTTAAAATGAAGAAGCGTGAAATTTTTGTACGCTTCTTTATTTTTTGTTTAATGCCATCAGTAAAAAATTCTCCCCTTTGATGAATTAACTATGGTCAATTTCAGGAATACGTAAAACTTGTCCAGGATAAATTTTATCGGGAGATTTTAGCATTGGCTTATTGGCTTCAAAAATAAACGTGTTTTTATTACCTTGCCCTTTTCCATAAACCTCTTCAGCAATTTTCCAAAGATTATCACCAGATTTAACCTCATAAAAGCGAGAAGGTTTTCTGGGCGTTGTATCTATAACCTTTAATTGATCAACATCTACAGAAGAGATACCTTGTGAATTGCCAACAACCAGCAATGCTTTTTCAAGTGTTTCCCTGTCTGGAACTTCACCACTTAAAATAGCTTTACCGTCTTCAACTTGAATATTTACTTTTTCTGTACCGAGTTGAAAATGATCAAATGCTGTCTTAAAATCTTTTTCTTTTGGTTCATGGTCCCCAATACCTAACTTTTCCCCTACAGTTTTAATAAAATTAAAAAATCCCATTACAACCTCCTTTCGTGTAGCAGAAACAAATTTTTGTGCATATATTGCCACATTCTTTTCTTTGCTCTTAAAACACATAGGCATATTTTCTAAACTTCAACAATCAAAACTATACCTGTTCAATTATGGGACAAATACAATAATCAACTTGGTAATAAACCTTGATAAAAAAAGCCTTTATGAAAATTTTCTCTCAAACGAAGGGATCTTAATAGACGTAGAAACATTATAAATTATGAAAGCAAAACAAGATTTTACAGTAATGACAAAAGGTTTTTTACTTTGCTACAATTTGTATCATATTTGTTTTGCAAAAAAAATATGAACTCCCATATAAATAAGTGTGGGTAATTTGCTACCACAGCAATAGAAAGGTCTAAGAAACCATGAAAGATACACCAACAATCACACAAACGATTGTACTTGTTGATGATGATCGCAATATTTTGACGTCTTTATCTTTTGCGCTTGAGACAGAAGGCTATCGAGTTGAAAGCTATACAGATGGAGCATCTGCACTCAAGGGTCTCACACTTCACCCTCCACACTTAGCTATTTTTGATATTAAAATGCCCCGAATGGATGGGATGGAACTCTTGCGTCGTTTACGTCAAAAATCTGATCTTCCAGTTATTTTTCTTACCTCTAAAGATGATGAAATTGATGAATTATTTGGTCTCAAAATGGGAGCTGATGATTTTATTACTAAACCTTTCTCCCAACGTCTTCTCATTGAACGCGTGAAAGCCATTTTGCGCCGTTCTAATGCACGTAACCAACCACTTTCTACAGGAACTTCTTCCACCTCTTCTCTCAAACGTGGAGATCTTGTGATGGATCAAGAACGCCACACCTGTACATGGAAAGATAAACCTGTTATTTTAACCGTTACGGAGTTTTTGATTCTGCAAACCTTAGCACAAAGACCAGGAGTTGTAAAAAGTCGTGATGCTTTAATGGATGCTGCCTATAGTGATCAAGTCTACGTAGATGATCGCACCATTGATAGTCACATTAAACGTCTGCGTAAAAAGTTTAAACAAGTGGATGATGATTTTGCAATGATTGAAACACTTTATGGTGTAGGTTATCGTTTCCACGAGGTATAAAACTACTTTGTCGCAAAAATTTGAACGGCAATCAAATCGATGACAGACAATTCTCAACTGGAAACTTTACAAAAAACAACCGTTAATGGTACATCCTCAACGCCATTTCTTATGTTTGCCCGTTTGCATCTCCGAACACAACGTCTCTTTAGACAATTGCTTTTTTCCAGCCTCACACGTCGCATTGTTATATTAAACATTGCTGCCCTTGCCATTTTAGTTACAGGCATTTTATACCTTAACCAATTTCGCGATGGTTTAATTGAAGCAAAAATTAAAAGTTTATGTACCCAAGGAAAAATTATTGCTGGGGCTATTGCTGCTTCTGCAACAGTAGATACAAATTCTATCCTCATTGATCCCCAAAAACTCTTAGAGTTACAAACTGGTGAAAGCGTTACACCCGCCCCTCAATCAACCGATTCTTGGGATTTCCCTATTAACCCTGAGCAAGTTGCCCCTCTTTTACGGCGTCTCATCACACCTAAAACGACAAGAGCACGTATCTATGATCGTGATGCTACTCTCCTTCTTGATTCGCGCGTTCTTTATTCTAGTGGAGAAGTTTTTAGTTATGATTTACCCCCACTTAAAACAGAACAAAGCATGTGGGATCGCCTTACTTCATGGTATTCAAGCACATTTTATGGTAAAGGTATTGCTCTTGACAGAGAACAAACAAAAACCAGTGGTATTGCTGCTTATCCAGAAGTGTACCGCGCATTAAACGGATCTCTTGCTACAGCTAAAAGACGCAACAGACAAGGTCAATTAATTGTTTCTGTTGCCGTTCCTGTGCAACGCTATCGCGCAGTGGTTGGAGCTCTTCTTCTTTCAACCACTGGTTCTGATATTGATAACATTGTAAAAGGTGAAAGACTGGTTATCTTTAAAGTTTTTGCCGTTGTAGGCAGCGTACTTTTGGTTCTTTCTCTCTTTTTGGCCCATACGATTGCCCATCCATTAAGTAAATTATCTGCCTCGGCTAATCGAGTGCGTAATGGCAATAATCAGCGTGTAGAAATTCCTGATTTTTCAATGCGTGAAGATGAGATTGGTCACCTTTCAACCTCTATTCGTGATATGACTAATGCCCTTTATATGCGTATTGAAGCCATTGAACGCTTTGCTGCTGATGTAAGCCACGAATTAAAAAATCCTCTCACCTCTCTACGCAGTGCTGTTGAAACGCTCCCTCTGGCTAAAAATGAAGAAGCACAAGAGAAATTGCTTGAAATTATTCAACATGATGTGCGCCGTCTTGATCGGTTGATTACAGATATTTCTGATGCATCGCGGCTCGATGCAGAGCTTGCACGAGAAACCGCAGAGATTGTTGATATGACACCGCTTTTGGAAAGTCTTGTTCATGCTGTTCAGGAAGTGTATCGTAATACGCAAACCATTGATATAAGCCTTAATATTGTCCCACGTCCTCATGGAAAAGCCTATCTTGTATTGGGACATGAACTCCGTTTAGGGCAAGTGATTTCAAATCTTCTTGAAAATGCACGTTCTTTTATTCCTCGTAATCGTGGCAAAATTTGCATTACTATGAAAAGTCATGCTTCAACCCTTATTTTAACCATTGAAGATAATGGCCCAGGTATTCGTTCAGAAAATATTGAACGCATTTTTGAGCGTTTTTATACAGATCGACCAAACGAAGATGCTTTTGGACAAAACTCTGGACTTGGCCTTTCTATTAGTCGGCAAATCATCGAAGCTCATAATGGGACAATTACAGCCGAAAATATTATTGATCCTACACTTGGAAAGTGTAAAACTGGTGCACGTTTTATTATTATGCTTCCCCTCGCTAAATAAATCTTTTATCCAAAGTAAAAGGCATGAAAACAAAATGTGAAATACTCCACGCAAATTGCCTTCAATTGGGCGGCAAGGGGCTGTTAATTATGGGTCCATCGGGATCAGGAAAATCAACCATTACCCTTTCTTTGCTCGATCGTGCTGAGTGGTCAAAACGTGAAGCGAAGCTTATCAGTGATGATTATACAATGTTGCGTGCGGAAAATGGAAAGCTTCACGGATACACTCCTGATAATTTAGAGGGCGGTATCGAGATTCGTGGCGTTGGTCTTTATATGATGGAATTTGAAAAGCACACAACTATCGATTGTGTTATTTTTCTCGGTCCGGAATATGAACGTTTTTCCACAAATAAAACTTTTCAATTTGAAAATTTGCACATTCCTCTTTTAAAACTTCCCTCTCTTCGTGAAGCCGATTGTACAGCCATTTGTCAAGCTATTGAAGCATTTTTATTTAGAAAAATATGGCAAAAATCTGTCTAATTTTTTTCTAAAGATAAAAAAATCACTATTTTTGCCTTTTTTTTGCAAATTTTTCTTGGCAGCAAGACAAAGCCTTGTAAAATGTGTTTCCCACCAATATGGTCGGATCTTATTAGTTAACAGGAGTTTGCGTAAATGATTGGACTCGTGCTTGTAACGCACGGTGAGCTGGCTGTCGAATTTTTACATGCCGTGGAACATGTTGTTGGAGTACAAGAAAAGTTCGCAACAATATGCGTTTATCCCGATGACGATATAGATCAGCGCCGAGGTGATGTTATAGCCGCAGTAACCGATACAGATACGGATCATGGCGTAATCATATTAACAGATGTGTTCGGTGGAACACCATCGAATATAGCTGTTCCTGCTATTGAAAAAGGACGCGTTGAAATGATTGCGGGTGTTAATTTGCCCATGCTTATTAAACTGATTTCTATTCGCAAATGTCCTGATATTTCATTATCAGACGCGTTAAGAATAGCACAAGAAGCAGGGCGTAAATATATTAATGTACCAAGTATGATTTTATAGCGGATAATAAAATACCAATGTTTTCCAAAGATACCCTCCCATGTATAAGTCGTCATTTCAATATCTGTAATAAACGTGGCTTGCATGCACGTGCTTCTGCAAAATTTGTACAAACTGTTGACAATTTTAATGTTACTGTTGAAGTTGAAAAGGATGGAAAAATCGTTGGTGGATCATCAATTATGGGACTTATGATGCTAGCGGCTTCATCCGGTTGTAACCTCACCATTCGTGTTTCAGGACCAGAAGCAACAGATGCTCTTAATGCTCTTGAAAAGCTTATCAATAACAACTTTGGAGAGGAAAACTAACGCTTTCTCACCATAAAATAAGGATGATGATTCTTAGAAAATAGGAATTGTCCATCATTATTTTGAATTTTAATTTCTCTTCCCGCTTTTATACCAATATTCATATCCATTATAGATTAGCATAATTATCATAAATGTAAAAGTTTATAGTAATTTTATTATACTGGAGTTTTTCCTTCCTTTCCTAACATTATTTGATCAATTTGAATAGTTTTGCGTATTACGGCTATTACCCGACTTAATCGTATAATTAAATCTTTACAGAAAAAGAGAACTCTTCACCTTGTATTAGAATATGCTTTATTTTAAGCTAAAGATAGATGTCAAAATAATTTAGCACATCAAAAATCTATCAACTTTTCTTATTTTCTGCTAAATTTGTAGTCTTTATAATACACAAGGAATCTTCCATTGCACATCATTGTGATACAGCTCATGAAAACGCAATTCTTATCGATATCATAACCATTTTTTAAAACGAATAAGCTTTGTACGCTCATAATTATAGTAAGCATTTTTTAGACATTCTTTTTCAATACTATTGCCTTATTTTCTATGGTACATGCCTCGCTTTTATTATCTATATTGTGTTTGGAATAGCATCTTTCATTATAAGGAGATAATATTATGGGTCGTCTATTTAGTGCCCTTCAGATTCCTCAACAAACAACACAACAACTTGTATCGTTGCAAAATGGCTTACCAAAAGCGCAATGGATCAACCCGCAAAATTTTCACGTCACCTTATCTTTTTTCGGTGAAGTTGAAAGTGCTACCGCAGATGCACTTATGCACGCCTTTGATACAATAAAGCTCTCTCCTTTTATGCTACAAATAGATGGTTTTGAAGTTTTTGGTTCAGAAAATGCTCCCCATTCTCTTGTAGTTCGCATTGAACCTTGTGAAAAGCTTAATCTTTTACATGAAAAGATGCAATATATCCGGAATAAATTAGAGTTAAAGCCTGATGAAAGACAATTTATTCCGCATATTACTCTTGCACGAATATTTGATATCAATCTTGAAGATCTTTCTTCTTATCTATCTTTTCAAGATGATTTTTTTATCCCTCCTTTTGAGGTCGATCACTTTGTTTTATTTTCATCGTCATCTCCCTCAAGCGAGGCCGTGTATCTTATAAAAGGAAGTTGGGCACTTCAAAGATAAAAGGGTGTTTATAACACCCTTTAAAAACTCTTTGAGAAAAGACCTCATATATGTGTAATTGCAGGGAATACTGCATTTTATGTTGGAGATTTATTATTGATGTGTTTTAAGCAGAATCAGTTTCAACAGAAGCTTCTTTTGCTCCTCCTTTGGCTACACCCACTATAGCTGGACGTAACACCCTTTCCCCGATAATATAGCCTGCCTGAACAACTTGTTGAACAGTATTATCTGGAACATCGGCATTAGGAATTTCAAACATCGCTTGATGAAAATGAGGATCAAATTTTTGCCCCTCTGGATGGATTTTTTGCACCCCATGACGTTCTAATGCTGCCATCATGGCACGTTCAGTCATTTCAACACCTTCTGCCAATGATTTCAAACCAGCATCACTTTCCCGCGCCCCTTCTGGAATAGCTTCCAAAGCACGATTGAGATTGTCAGAAACCGATAACATATCCCGTGCAAAATTAGCAATGGAGTAAGCCTTTGCATCCGCCACATCTCGCATAGTACGGCGTCGAAGATTTTCCATATCTGCAACAAGACGTAAAAGCTGATCTTTCAGTTCTTTATTTTCATCCTGCAAAGACGCTAAAAGATCACTAACCTCATTGCTTTCTTTTTCAACGTCTTCGTGTTCCTCTGTTTTATGTGTTTTTAAAAATTCATCGGCTGCCTGTTTAAGTGTATTACGATCAGCTGGATTTTTTAAATCACAATTTTCAAATGAAGCGTCAGTAAATTTGTTTTTTTCATCAGACATAAAAATTTTATTCCTTCATAAGATTCGTTATTCTCGATATCGAAATTCTACAGACAAAAATCAAGGGGTATCGATGTATATAATACAATGAGCTTTTATAGTACAAATACTTACCTGCATCGTTTTAACGCAATAACTGTGACACAAGTTGAGCTGTATAATCAACCATGGGCACAATCCTTGCATAATTAAGCCGTGTAGGACCAATAACGCCTAAAGCACCAATGACTCTTTGTTGTGAATCACGATAAGGCGCTACAACTAAAGAAGAACCAGAAAGTGAAAATAACTTATTTTCTGAACCAATAAAAATTCGAACCCCAGAACCTTCATCCGTTAAATCGAGAAGCTGTGCCATACTCTCACGCGTTTCAAGATCATCAAACAAATGGCGTAATCGTTCTAAATCTTCTTCTGCTTTCACATCTTCAAGTAAATTGCTACGCCCGCGAACAATGAGGTGTATTTTATGATCAGCACCTTCTCCTCCCCAAAGAGCTAATCCCGTTTCAACAAGATGATGCGATAAATCATCAAGTGCAGCCCGTGTTTCTGAGCATAAACGTGCAATTTCCTCTTTAGCTTCACTCAATGTTCGCCCCTGAATATGAGCATTGAGAAAATTCGTTGCCTCCGTCAGTTGTGCATGAGTAACCCCTTCTGGCAAATGAACAATACGATTTTCAACTTCACCTTGTTGAGTCACCAAAACGGCAAGAGCGTGCTCCCTATCAAGGCGCACAAATTCAATATGTTTCAATGTTCCTTCTTGTTTTGTTGCTAAAACAAGCCCTGCCCCACGTGAAAGATCTGAAAGAACTCGGCTTGCTTGAACAAGAAAATGTTCAACCGATTGTGCATGACCAGCCTCTTTGACTTGCATTTCAATATTTTCTCGCTCTTCGTTTGGCAAATCACCCGCTTCCATAAATGCATCTACAAAAAAGCGTAAACCTGATTGTGTCGGCATTCGACCCGCAGAAACATGTGGTGCATAAATCAAACCGAGATGTTCAAGATCACTCATCACATTGCGAATCGTCGCAGGTGATAATGTCTGTCGTAAAAGCCGTGAAAGATTGCGTGACCCTACAGGTTCACCATCATTAAGATAAGCTTCAACAATATGGCGAAAAATATCACGTGAACGTTCATCAAGATATTTTAGTTCATTATCAATAGTTTTGTGCTTCATCACAATTGTTTCACTACTTTTAAAATCCTCATCTCTTATATAAGTTTTGCCAAGGTTTGGTCAAATAGTCTAAAGTAGTATAAAAGCATATTATCCTATTGAGCCGTAAAATGCTACCTTTCAGAATGATGATTGATAAATTACGCAGGAGGTATTTTTTGTTAGAGTGTGTGAAAAATATTTAAGATAAGAGTTGATCTATAAAGTGGTCTGCTGTAGGGACTTGCCAAGAGAATTTGACTAAGAGAATCTGGATTGTTTAAAAACCGCTATAAGTAGAAAATTTCACCTTTTAGAGCAAGCCGGAAATTGGAAATTTACCATAAAAGTGCTATCATCAAAAAGACATGCCTTTCATATTTTTGCAAGGTTATCTTTGTACAAGATAAAAAATTTTGTTGGAATAAAATATCATAAAACGTGTAAAATAATCATATCATGTAAAATCAAGCAGAATGTGTGTATATGAGTATTTAAGCTGGTTTTTAGCACAAAAATAGTTCCCCTTTCATTTTTGGAGAAATCTATATGAGAAGCATAGCAGATAAAAAACTTGTCATTTCTACACATAACACCGGCAAACTGCATGAAATCACTACTTTAATTACGCCTTTCGATTTAATAATACAATCGGCAAAAGAACTGGGCTTGCCAGAACCAAAAGAAACGGGAAAAACATTTGAAGAAAATGCTTATATTAAGGCTTTTTCAGCAGCAAAAAAGACAGGACTTCCTGCCCTTTCTGATGATTCAGGCTTAGAGGTAGATGCATTGGAGGGTGCGCCAGGCGTTTATACCGCTGATTGGGCAATTCAAGCCGATGGCACACGTAATTTTCCAAAAGCTATGAAAAAAATAGAAAATGAACTCCAAAAAGTCGGAGCGCGAGAAAAAAGCCAACGAAAATGCCGTTTTATATCCGTCATTTGCATTGCATGGCCTGATGCTCATGCAGATTACTTCCGCGGATGCGTTGAAGGAACATTCTTTTGGCCTCCACGGGGCGACAAAGGCTTTGGTTTTGATCCTATTTTTTTACCAGATGGATATGAAAATACCTTTGGAGAAATGTCAACAGAGCAAAAACACAACTGGAAATGTAATGATATTCCCCCTCTTTCACATCGCGCACGTGCTTTCAAACTTTTGGCAGAAAACCTTTTAGCATTCTCATGAATGAACCTTTTGGCATTTACATTCATTGGCCCTTTTGTGCAGCTAAATGTCCTTATTGTGACTTTAATTCGCATGTTCGCATCCATGGTGTTGATCAACCACGTTTTGTCACCGCCTTTAAGCGCGAAATAGAAACGCAATACCACAAAATAGGCCCACGCCATATTACAAGTATTTTTATTGGTGGGGGAACTCCTTCTCTTATGGAGCCGCGAACTGTCGATGCCCTATTGCAAGCACTTGCAAAAAAATGGGTAGTCGATGATAAAGTTGAAATTACATTAGAAGCTAATCCATCCAGTGTGGAGGTAGAACGCTTTCGTGGATACCGTGCAGCAGGTGTTAATCGCTTATCTCTAGGGATACAAGCGCTCAATGATAAAGCATTGCGCAAACTTGGCCGACTCCATAATGTGGAACAAGCTCTTTGTGCCATTGCTTTAGCACGGCAAATTTTTCCACGTTTATCCTTTGATCTCATTTATGCCCGCCCCGAACAAACCCTTGAACAATGGAAATCTGAACTTGTACAAGCAATTGATTTGGCAGCGGACCATCTTTCTCTTTATCAATTGACGATCGAAGAAGGAACTGCCTTTAAACGGCTTCATGATGCAGGAAGACTTATCCTTCCCCCATCAGAGTTAGCAGCAGATCTGTATCATCTTACCCAAGAAATAACGGCACTGCATGGACTTCCTGCCTATGAAATCTCAAACCATGCAATGCTCGGTGCTGAATCAGCACACAATCTTCTTTATTGGCGCTATCACCAATATGCAGGCTTTGGTCCAGGAGCACATGGACGTTTCATTGAGCACGCACCGAATCATTCCTCTGCCTGTTCAAAAACATTGTCATCACATCTTGAAAACCGCGAACGTTATGTCACAATAAATGAAAAGCATCCCGAACAGTGGCTTAATTTGGTAGAAACAACAGGACATGGCTGTATTGAAACGGAACATTTAACCACTGAACAACAGGCAAATGAAATGCTCCTTATGGGATTACGCCTTTGCGAAGGCTTAGAACTTATACGCTATGAAACCTTAAGCCCTAAACGCATCCCAATGGAAAAACTGATCGATTTACAACACCAAGAATTGATAGAAATGGTGGATAACCAACGCTTAAAAGCGACAACCAAAGGACGTATTGTTCTTGATCACATCATCAGCCAACTCGCAAACTAAAGTTTTTATAACAACATACTTATTTTAATCATAATTATCATTTTTCCTAGCAAAGGCGAGATTAGAATATCGTGAGATTCTCTCATTTCAAAACTATTTATAGTAAATTAGTTACCACCATTTGCTTACACCTTAAAAGTAGAGAAGCGTATGGATAAAAGCTATAAAAAAGAAGTAAAAAGGACTCTTATGAACACCCTTAAGTACTAAAAGCTATCGCAATATTTTGAGCTAGAAAGTGTATGGTGGTCTAACTTTCTTTTTCATAAACGTAAAGATGGTGAGGCACTGTAGACTTTATACATTTCACGGAAAATTTTATATTACACTATTCATAAGCACCGTAGTTGCACGAATGTGACAAATATTGAGAAAATTTCTTTAAAACAAGTATGTGAATGCATAATACGATAATGTATTGTTTTTTATGAAATCGTGGCACCATTTAAAGGACCAGAGAAATAAGCATGAAACCATGCATTAAGCTCTGATTATTTAAAAAGATATTACTCTAGATACTTTTGAAAATCGTAAAACCGAATAAAAAAGGAGAGTAAAAAAGCACGTTGATTTTCACCTTTATACCTTTATGTTTTCCCTCAATGAGGTTGTGGTTGTATGTCTGTTTCAGAGATTACAAAGAATAGATATACACAATACTTTTATCCTATTCTGGCATATAAAAGCTGTTGTCGCAAAAAATACTGAACCAATATTTATTTGAGATACGCGGCTGTATGATTGGTATTGATTTATAGGTCACAGGAAAATCATGAACTTTATTAAACAAACAATGCACTTAAATGGCAAATATACCAGATATGAATCGAGATTGCTTTGTTAGCGAGCGAAATGATAGTAATCCCATATGATCTTACTTGCGTACATGCTTATGAGTGTCTGTACGCGTCCTTTAAGGTTATTTTATTAAAAAATTGAGAATAACACTAGGAAAATCCTTGTCTAAAGAGGTCAACGTGCTGCTACAAAAGAATTTCTGTGTATCTTTATCATAACCAATATTAAAGCTGATTAAATAAGCTCACCTTCTATCTCGTAATGATTTTGCAATGGAAATTTTTGGGGACAAAAAAGAAGGGGAAAATATATGAAATAAAACAAACTTAAAGCGCATCTCTATGGGCTTTACTCTAAGAGAGGCTAATTGAAACAAGAAGTGCCTTTTATGAGAGTGCAGAAACCATATTAAGGCATGAGCTGTGAATGAGCGCATTTATGCTGTACGAATTTTTTACAATAGCAACATGTTTTTGTGTGTCTTTATGGCTTCAACCTGTCATCACACAATTATGATATAAATATTCACTGTTTTCCATATATGATTGCGTATTGACTTCCTTTCTACACTTTAAAGAACGAATATTTTTAATCCAATATGGACTGTAAACAGTTCTGCTTCTTAAAGCAGGTCCCACTTGGCTTTCCAATTATGTAATTCACTTAACTAAAGACTCTACAGGCAAGAATCACAACTTAAGAATATTCATCACTTATTCTAAACCCACTTAATATATTAAGTCTTACGTGTCTCATATTACCACACCTCAAATGGCAATATCTTATGGCACAACAAGATAAAGGTATTTTTGAACCAGCAATCATTTCTTCATGCAAAAAAATCAACAATAAAACGCTCATAAATAGTAGTAAGCGTTTCCACTGCATCAAGGGCTACACACTCATCTACCATATGCATCGTTTGCCCTGGTAAGCCAAATTCAACCACTGGGCAATAATCTTTAATAAACCGCGCATCCGAAGTCCCCCCCGAAGTTGAACATTCTGGTATATTCCCTGTCACACCTTCAATAGCATTGGATAAAGTTTTAACGAGTTTATCATTTTTGGTCAAAAAAACATCTCCCAAACTTGGAATCCATTCAAGCTGATAGTAGGGTAATTGATCATTCTTATTTTTTGGCTGCACCAAAGCAAGGCGTTTTTCAATTTCTGTCATAAGCGTTTCTTTTGTCCAAAGATCATTGTAGCGTATATTAAAACGGATTGTTGTTTGCGCTGGAATAACGTTCACCGCGGGATTCCCCGTATCGATGGTTGTTAGCTCTAAATTACTGGGTTGAAAATTTTCTGTACCTTGATCTAAGGCTTTTAGTGTCAATGCTTGAATAAGCTTATTTACTAAAGGCAATGGATTGGCTGCCCGCTCAGGAAAAGCAACATGACCTTGGCGACCTCTCACGGTAATGATACCAGAAATCGATCCGCGGCGACCAATTTTGATGACATCCCCAACAGTTTTTACGCTTGTTGGTTCTCCGACAAGAGCTGCAGTCCATTTTTCCCCTTTTTGCTCTGCCCATTTCAGAAGTTTTACCGTACCATTAAGTGCAGGACCTTCTTCGTCACCAGTGATCAAAAGGCTTATTGTTCCTTTAATAGACTGTTTTTCTAGAACTCGAGCCAACGCCGCAATAAAACAAGCGATTCCGCCCTTCATATCAACAGCACCCCGCCCATATAATTTTCCCTGATCTATGACAGCTTCAAAAGGTGAATAGGTCCATTCATCCAATGCGCCTGGTGGTACGACATCTGTATGACCTGCAAACATAAGATGGGGTCCTTCATTTCCCATTTTTGCATAAAGATTTTCAACATTATCTGTATTTTTATCCGTAAAAATAGGGCGCTCAACATGAAATCCCATTTTTTTCAAAAATTGTTCCAAAGTTGATAAAGCCCCTGCTTCATGAGGTGTAACAGAAGGACAACGGATAAGTCTTTGTAATAGCTGAAGTGGATCTGTAAGAACAGGCATAAGCTCCCCTTCCCATTTTTTTATAAGTTATCGGAACTTAAGGTTATTACGCTGAATTACAAAAAAGATAAAGCAAAAACATTGAAGACACTCAGCAAACCAAGCAGGGGAGAACAATCGTGCTGAGAGCTTCAATGGCTTCCTCATTATGCATGAGCAAGTACACACACAACAAAACACTCGACAAAAAGTTCCGTTAAATATTGCCTTCATTGGAAAGCTTTTTACGCCTTTAAATTATATGAATCAAAATTAATTGCGTGCAATCTATGAGCATTTTCCTTCAACCAAGCACGATACGTTTTACTATCAGGACATAGTTCTTCACAAAGAGCCCAAAATCTTGGACCGTGATTCATTTCAACAAGATGAGCAACCTCATGAGCAACAACATATTCCACAACTTCTTTTGGTGCCATAACAAGGCGCCAAGAAAAAGAAAGACGCTTATCTATTGAACAAGACCCCCAACGACTTCTCGTATCTTTATAACAAATTGATTTGACTTTACGCTCTACTTTATGGGCATAATGTGCCACCAAAGGTGTTATAATACGTGCTGCTTGTTTTTTCAAAACGTCAGCAACACGCCTTGGCAAATATTCTAATTGACCATAAACGATAATTTGAGGGTCTTGTTCTGCATCTCCTGCAATAATTTCCGTCACCCCACGTCCTTCTCTATGCTTTATGGAATGGCAAACACCCAATAAAGGAATCGTTGCCCCCTCTTTGAGATAAGCATTTTCATGAGAGATTTGTACACGAGCAAGACGTGCCTCAATCCAAGACCGATGCTTTTCAATAAAACTTTGAATCGTACAGAGACTTATCGCTGGTGGTGTTGTTACACAAATCCTCCGTCCGCTCGCATCAATACGTAAGGTAAGACGGCGCGCGCACTTATTTTCCCGCACCCGTACAGGTACAGAGCGATCAGAAAAAATAAAATGCTGTTTAGAAATGCTCATATATTTTTATCTTCATCAATAAATGTACCCCTTATTTTGCATTAATCTGATTAATAAAAGATCTCAATACCGTTTCGAGGCAATCTAAATCTTGCGGACGAGAAAAGCGATGACCTGCATCACGAACAAGTGTCAATGTTACATCATGGAGAGGTAAATGATCAAGTAAAGTCAATGTATGCTGATAGGGAATATCTTCATCTTCCATCCCTTGTAAAATATGGACTGGACACCCAACATCAATGCATCCTTTCATAACACAATTTTCGCGTCCATCTTCAATCAATGTTTTTGTAAAGGGCATTGGCTCTGTATCATCAACTGCAGGTCGTTCAATATAGCCTTTTTCCTCCAAAATCTTCCATTCTTCTGGGCCTAATTTTGGTTCCACCAATGTTTGTGTAAAATCAGGTGCTGGAGCAATCAATATCATGCCAGCAAGCTTCTTATTTTTCTGTGCTAGCATCATAGCAAGCTTTAGCGCAATCCACCCGCCCATAGAGGTGCCAATCAAAATTTGTGGCCCCTCACAATAATTTTCAAAAACCGCTAAACTTTCTTTAACCCAGCGTGAAATCGTTCCTTGAAAAAAATCACCTTCAGATTCTCCATGTCCAGAGTAATCAAAACGTAAGCAGGACAAATCATTCTTCTGAGCAAAACTATCAACCAACATCGCCTTATCCCCTGACATATCGGACAGATAGCCATGAAGCCAAACTAAACCTAGAGAATGGCTGCCTTTGCGATAACGTACTGCAAGTGCGGTGTTCTCAAACGAAAAAAACTGACAAGGAATATTTTGATCCATGATTCTTTATCCTCCATAAAACAATTCCTTTAAATTAAGAGAAAAACTTTTATAATCTAAATCATTCCCAAAAGTAATAAATCAAATAATGAAAAAGACACGAATTATAGTTGTTTTTAGGTGCATAATTGTATATTAAATTAACTGTAGTTGAATCAAAATTAAGGAGCATAAACCATTCGTAAACCGTTTAAAATGACACCTACCCAAAAAGACGGACCACGTTCAAATCAGGATATCCGAGTACCTCATGTTCAGCTTATTAATGATGAGGGACAACATCAGGGGGTTGTTGCGATACAAGAAGCTCTTGCTATGGCTGCAGATGCGGGGCTTGATTTGGTTGAGATTGTACCAAATGCGGAGCCACCCGTATGTAAAATCATCGATTTGGGCAAATTAAAATATCAAACCCAAAAAAAAGCTGCTGAAACACGTAAGAAGCAAAAAGTCATCGAAATCAAAGAGATTAAGATGCGCCCAAATGTTGATGTCCATGATTATGGAGTCAAACTCAAGGCTGTTCATCGCTTTATTGATCATGGTGATAAAGTAAAGATTACTTTGCGTTTTCGTGGTCGTGAGATGGCTCACCAAGATCTTGGATTAAAGCTTCTTCAGCGTGTGAAAGAAGATACAAGTGAAATTGCCAAAATTGAATTGGAGCCAAAGCTTGAAGGCCGGCAAATGATGATGGTGATAGCACCTAAATAGTTTTGCATTAGAATAATATTTGCATGCAACTCATCAAAATAGGCGTATGGCATTATTTAGAAGCACCACATAGAGTTTTTGTGGTGCTTTTAAGGTTTTATAAATGTGTATAAATCCTTTTAAGAGTTTAATAATGCTTTATCGATTTATAAGAAGAATTCGTTATTTTGCATATTAAATTCGTTATTTTGCATATTAAATGAGAAAGCTCAAACATCGTAAGGTCTTCTTATTTCAAGCTCTCTTATCATGCAATGCGGCAAAATTGTTTGCTTACACATCACAAACGGAGATGATACATAAAAATTATTAAAAAAGCAGAAATGTTTTTTGTGAGCTATTTCAAGTGCCAAAGGCTATCACAATATGGAAATTGGTAAATACAATGGTGAAACTCGCCGTTACCTTTTATTGAAAATTAAAAATAATGATGAACAACGAATTTTCACTATACCTTTTACAGAAACTTTGCACTACATTTTTCACTCTCGCCGTCGTGAAATTGATGTGATGAACCTTGAAAGAAAAGGCTATTTTTGTAAAAAAGATTAAGGGGCTTTTTAATTAAGAATGTTTCAATCTTGCATAAAATAATGAGAGAATATGGAAGCAATTCATGGCTAAAAAACAAATTTCCTCTTTTGATAAACATCTTATTATCCGCCTTTTGCGAGAAAATTTTCGTAAACATATGCGTTGGTACAGTGCGGCTATTTTCTCAATGATCATCATTTCTTGTACCACAGCAACCAGTGCATGGATTATGCGTGATGTTGTTAATCAGATTATTGATGCACAAAATTTTCCTATAATTGTTTTGATTTCTAGCTTCATTGCTTTTATCTTTATTCTCAAAGGAGTTGCAACTTTTTCCCAAACTTACTTTCTAAACAAAGCAGGCAATAGTATCATTGCTGAACAACAGCGTAAAATTTTTGCACGACTTATGGAACAAGGAGTCTCTTTTTATCATAATAACACTTCATCTGATCTTCTTGTTCGTGTAACTCATAATGCGACAGCTGTACGTAATATAATTGATACTATTATCACAACTTTTGTACGTGATTTGCTTTCCGTTAGTGGTCTGTTGCTTGTCATGTTCATTCAAAACTTTGTGTTAATCTCCATTACTTTAATCGTAGGACCACTAGCTTTTTTAGGCGTTCGAATGGCTTTAAAACGCGTTCGCCGCCTGATGGAAAAAGAGCTCCTTTCACTTGGTGAAATTATCAAAATCGTACAGGAAACGGCTGTTGGTATTCGAATCATAAAGGCCTTTTCACTAGAAGAAGTCATGAAAAAACGAATGGACAAAGCCATTTGTGATGTTGAAAAACAAACAAACAATATTGCAACACTCGAAGCTATTACCAGTCCGATTATGGAAACACTCACGGGTATTGCCATTGCAGGTATTATTTGTTTTTCCGGTTATCTTGCAACCGAACGCGCAGGTGTTCAAGGTGAATTTATGTCCTTTATTGTTGCTTTACTTTTAGCGTATGAACCCGCAAAAAGGCTAGCAAATGTACGTGTCAAAATTGAATCTGGCTTGGTCAATATCCGTACGATGTTTGAAATACTCGATTGTCCCCTTACAGTTATAGAACATAAAGAAGCTAAAGATCTGAGTAAAACGCAAGGAACTATTCGTTTCGAACATGTTTCTTTTGCATACACTAATAACAAAATGATATTGAAAGATATCAACCTAGAAATAGAAGCCGGAAAAATGACAGCATTAGTGGGACCATCCGGTTCGGGAAAGTCAACCCTTATCAACCTTATTATGCGCCTCTATGACCCCACAAAAGGACGCATATTGATTAATGATCAAGATATTCGCTACACAACATTTCGCTCTCTGAGAAACCTGATGGCCTATGTAGGACAGGATACTTTTCTCTTTCAAGGAACTGTTAAATATAATATCGGGCTTGGAAAAGAAGGGGCTAGTGATGACGAAATTATCGAAGCAGCAAAAGCAGCAAATGCTCATGACTTTATTATGAGTTTGCCAAATGGTTATGATACACAGATAGGTGATAATGGCTGTAACCTTTCAGGGGGGCAAAAACAACGACTCGCTATCGCTAGAGCAATGATTCACGATAGCGAAATTCTGATTCTTGATGAAGCAACGAGTGCGCTTGATTCACACACCGAAGCACAAATTAATGAAGCCATTCAACACCTTACCAAAGGACGCACAACGATCATTATTGCTCATCGCCTTTCAACGATTGCTCGTGCTCATAAAATTGTGGTCATACAAAATGGACAACTGATTGAACAAGGTACTCAGAAAGAATTGCTAGCAAAAGAACATGGGTTTTATAAAAAACTTCATAATATCCAGTTCAAAAACATACCTCCTAATTTCTAGATTCTTAAATAAGATTTGAAATAAAAATGGATAGAAGGTAATGCTCCATTTATAAAAAAGTCTTGTTACCAAGCAAAAGTATTACTTCAATCAAGAATTGGCAAAGAATTTATGGTTTATTGAAAATAAACTTCTTGGATTTAGATGAAAACTTTACTCGTCATTTTGTTGAATGCAATTGACTTTAACAATGAAACTTCAAAAACCCCTTCCCTTCCTCAAATAAGTGTTGAAACATTCATAAATGTTGCGAATCCTAAAAGATAGAGCATCAAGGTTTGAAAAAATTGCCGCGGATTATGATGATGAATCTGGATTAATACAATCTTTATCCGTGTTTATCCCTGCACTGACAATTTTTTTCTCCACACATCCTAAAGAACAAAGATTCTACCCAATCGGATCTGTAAACAATCCAGATTTTTATTGAGTTCGTTCCACTTGATAACAACTTATGTGATTCACTTATACAAGGCTTACCCTAAATATTCACCACGTGCTTTCAAAATACTTTGTCAAAAAGACTTACATGCCTTACATTACCGCACCTCAAATGTCGGTCTTTTATGGTACAACAGGATAGGCTGACAATTATAATTATACTGCAAATTATAGATACACTCAGCATAAAAGAAAAACATTGAAAAAATAAGAGAAGATTTATTATAAAACTTTTTTACTGTTGTAGCTTGCTTTAAAGCAAGCTTTGCTGTTTTTTCTACATCCGAAACTAAAGTGATATTCCTCCAATACCTTAACTTCTTGAAGAGTTTATAAATGCACAACGTTAGTGCTTATATAAGGCTATGATTTCAACATGCAAAAAAACAGATGAAAAGTAAAATGACATTCCTCTTTCTTTTAACCGCCTAAATAGAAAAATATGACATATAACTCTGATAAACATTTTTACAAAAAATATCTTTTGACCTGCATTTTAATACTTTGATTTATAATCATAATTTATTACTTTACATCTTAAATAAAAGATAAGATGTAATTTACTTATTGCAAATTTTCTTTATATTTATGATGAATTAATCAAAAGCACTTGTTGTACGTCATAAGAGATATTGGTGTATGCATAAAAACTCTTAAGATAAGCAATAAAAATACCTCTACATTTTCAAGTGAAAAGATTGTCGGCAACATGAGAAGCTGGAAAATAGAATGATAATGCCGGCTTATATCTTTAATAAATACTTATACCTTTATTGACAATGGTAGTATGGATTTTATACCATTCATAAGGGGTACTTTATATCATTTCACAAGCAATCTTATGAAATAGGCTCAAGCGCACACTGAGAAATGTTTCTTTAAAACAAGCACATGAATTTGCAACACAATAGTGTTATATTTTGGAGTGTTCTGTTTGGGGAGCTGTTCGTTATAAGAAAAGTGATCTAATTCAAAAACACAATAAACAAAAATCTAAAATAATAGATAATTTTTATTATTAAAAAATATTGCTTTAAATGCGTTTGAAAATAAAATCGATATTTTATAAATTCTACGCTTATCTCATGCTTTTGTTTATCGCGTTCTTTAATGGAATCACGCCCTTCACGTAAGAACAGAATGCCATTGTATTGCAAATTCAGGTGCTTGTTTTAAAGAGACCTCTCTCAAAGTCCTCCCCAAGTCCATTTCGCGATAACGTTCGTGAATTGTATAACGATAAATCCATTAAGCCCCTCATCTTTACGCTTATGGAGTAACAAGCCGGCACCATTTACACTATAGTGCTAGCCCCTAATGTTGCGACAGCTCTTAGCTCTCAAGATAATTCATAAGAGGCATTTTTAATCATTTCTCAATAGTTTTATCCACACAGGATTCTCCGCTTGTAACATACAAGGCGAATGGTTTTGAGAACAAGGTAAAGTATTTCTATAAAATAAATATATAACAGCAAATAACATACTGTCTTTCGTGAAGATTTTATCCCTTTAGAGGATAGTATAAACAAAAATTGAGTATTTTAGATATGTTTCTTCACGCCTCAACAAAAAGCTTCTTTTTTTATAGGACTTTTAGCCTATGTTTTCTTCCTCAGATTTAGAAATGAGAGACAAAAAACGAAGAATTTGTTTTTTAGATTCAATCTTTAATAATCTCTTTCATAAAAGAGACCAATACTAGAATTTTGTTCATTTCCTATGGCACCTTTAGCTTTGAGATGACGCGAAATATCTAAATTAATTGTCCCTTTCGTCGTTCCATCGGACCCTGCTTCAAAGCCCAAATAAATATTATTGTGTATGTAGCGTCCAATACGTAAGCCTGTATTACCTTTCTCATTAACGATAACATCAAGATCATCAAGCCCAATTTTAGTTCGTAAAGTATTCAACAAAGATGTATTAGCAGCACCTGCAAGATCAGCCGCTGCTGCTGCAAGTTGAGCAATCTGAAATGGTGATAATTCATTAAGAGAGCGATTAAAAATCAAACGCGCCAAAATCTCATCCTGAGGCAAGTTCGGTTGTGAAGAAAAATTAATATCAAGATTATCAATCGTCCCACTTACAGTTACAGTGACTTGAATATCACCACTGTTATTGTTGGTTACAAAATAAACCGTAGGATTAAGATTACCGCTAAAACTCGCTTGTCCTTGATCAAAATTAAGACGTTGCGAAAGAATATCAAAACGTCCACGAATCATTCTAAATTCACCAACTGGATGCACATCATTCAATGGACCTGCTAGATTAATGAGTCCTCCCAGTTCAGCATCTAACCCTTTTCCGCGTACAAAAAATTGATTGCGTGCTGTAATACGCATATTTGATAGCACAACAGATGAAGATTCTTGTGTAACAATCCGGCTTTTGCTTTTGTTCGTGTTCTTAACATCAGCACGTTCAAGTGTTGTTTGAATCGATTTAGTTAAATTCTTATTTCTGATATCAAGAAACTTAGCACTTTTAAAATGATCAGGAACAAAAACTTCAGCTTTTTCAACGATGATATCACCACCAAGAACAAGATCATTTAAAAAATGACCTGTCATTGTCATCTCACCTGATAATGTTGCCAGAATCATAGAACCATCATTATAATTGGCATTATCAAGATGAAATATCAAATCTGTCTCTAGATCATTAGAGATACGACCTGAAGCAGAAATTCTCCCCCCCTCAAACGAAGAAGCTGAAGCTTTCTCTATAAGGATATGATCACCGTTCAATTTGCCTTCAAGCGTTATATTATTCAACCCTACATTTGTTTGTGAATCAAAAAAGCTACCGTCGCCTATAGAAATATTTCCTATCAATTGTGGCTTTGATAACGCCCCATTAAGAGTTGTATCAATTCTTGCTGTACCCGTTATATGTGCACCACGCTTAGCTAATAAGAGATTAACAAAATCAAGAGGCATTATCCCTTTAACGTTTAATTTTGCCTCTGAACCATTAAGAGATACAGGCCCATGGATGGAAAGATCTAATCCTTTATCTCCTGTAGCTATCATATTTTCAATATGAAAAGTCGATTTTTTATAAGAACCACGAGCATTTATATTGATTGACATCGGTCCTTTATGCGTCATAGCGGTTAAATTTTGACTAGAAAGCTCAAAATGAGCAGATGGATCCTTCATTGTTCCATCAATATCAACTTTGCCTATCATTGTCCCATCAAGCGCTTGTCCTGCAATAAAACCATTTGCCAAATGTGCAGATAAATTTTGCAAATTAATATGAAGATCAAGCTTATTTTTCTCTAGAGATACATGCCCCTGAGCTTGTGCTTGTACTCCTTCTCCTGTTAAATTTGCATTCAAAGTAAGATTTTGATCTAAGGTTTTCCCCGTAGCAGAAAAAGAAAAAGGCATAATTTTTTTATCTTGAAAAGCAACGGTTGTCAGTCCCTCACCTTTTATATCGTAAGTTATATCAGGTTTTGTTAAATGACCACGAATCATAACCTGCCCTGTTACACTCCCTGCTGCTCCAAGATCGGCTTTCCACAGATTAACTAAAGTAGCAGGAAGCGCATTCATTGTAAGTTGCAAATTCAGGGTATCTTGAATATTCCCTGCTAAGATGATGTTGCCTCCATTTATTGCAATTCCTAATTCATTGATTGCCATTCCATCTTTATCAAAAGCAATTATGGATGGTTTCAGCAATTTTGCATGAAAAGTGTGTTGTTTTAGATCCACAGTTTCAATTTGCACTTCTCGTTTTATACTTTCTGGAAGTTCCTCAACCATTAAACGACCAGAAAGCTGTGCATTGAGAGTATCATGCAACATCGCTTGGACAGTAAAAACCGTTTGTCCATTATTTCTATCAGCGTGAGCATTTAAACGATTGACCATTATCAAAGGTGTTTGAATATGTTCTGCATTGATAACTCCTTCAAACTGTGTCATGCCAAAAGGATCGAATATATCAGCATCTATTGCCAATTTTTTTATTTTATTCTTGGAAAAATTCAAATGGTTAATATGCGCCTTCACATTGGTTTTTTGTCTGCCATTTTGTTCATCAAAAATAAAATCTCCTTTTACTTCTCCACTACCATCCTGCAAAAATAACGTTGACAGTACGGAAATATCATCGGCATCAATATGCAGCGCTCCTTTCAAAAAACCGCCAAGTTGTTGAGAAAGAGCACCCGTTATTTTTGCACTTCCCCCTCTAATATCGATATTTTCAAGTTTTCGAATTTTATGAGAATCTTTAAAAGAGGCCGATAAATGCAAAGGTTTCTTAGCAAAAATCCCTTCACCTTTTATCACCCCCGTTAAAGCAGTAACTGGTGCTGTATTATCTACAAGTGCATCTATGTTAAATGTTGTATTTTGAAGTTTCTTCCCTACGATTAATGCTTCAGCAATATGGGCACGTGTATTTAGTTTTATATGGCTATTGCGCCCTCTCGCCGTACTTTCAATTGTAAGCGCACCGCTTATCTTTGGATCTAATTTGGACAAATCAGATATTTCAGCAGATAGATCCATTTTAGCGCTTTCATCTGAAAAATAACCATTAGCCTTTATGTTTGTATATTGATTTTTCAAATTAAAATGACGAAAAATGAAACCCTTCGTATTTCGAGTAGCACCACCTGAAAGAGTGATGTTTCCTTTGAATAAACGATCAAAAGACTGCACGCCTATTTTCATATCGTCAGCCATTCCTGATAATTGGAGATCAAAAATGCCACTCAATAAATTGATTGTTCCTTTGGCTTTAATATCTGCACTACCAGAAAGTGATTGTTTACTGAACGCTTCCAAAGGAGTTAATGTCTGAGCTTTTAAACCGAGGTCGCCTTTAAAAACAAAACCCTCCATTGTCCCTTTTAACCAAGAAGAAAAACCCTGAGCCGTAACACTCAAATCATGAATCAAAATTGGTTTATTCGAAACAATATCCGTATCTAAATGCACATGAACCGCTTGGCTTAAATTTTCTACTAACGCTCCCTTAATCTTTTTAACCCCTTGAAGCGTCCCTTTAACCTGAACACCAACATGACGAGAAGCTGAATTATCAAGATTTTCGCTTACTCCTCCCATATCAAAAATTGCATCGCGAATATAAATATTTTTATTGCTTAAATTACCTACAACCAACCGCCCATTCCAAGATTGTTGCCCTTCGCGACCATAGTCAATGTTCAGAGCAAGAGTATTGGCAGGTTTTGGCACTTCTGATACAGGTAAATGAACAGACTCCTGTTCGTTATCAAGAGCCATTTTGCCATCAACAAAAAGCCGCCGCAAAAATCCATCGGCAGTTATTTCAGCATTGGCTATAACATTCATTGCTTTGCTCTGAATAACCATCTGATCAAGGTGTGTCACACCTTCTTTTGTTCTTCTTGCCTTTGCTTTTAATGTTATATCAGATTCGAAGAGGTTACGATATTGAGAAGGTATTAAAGGGCTCAGTGTTCCCTTTAGTTTTGTAGAAAAACTGTGTCCTTCTGGAACACTTGCAAGAATAACATTACCATCTAAAATAGAATGATGATCAGACTCTAAAGAAAGTTTGATAACCAAATCATCAAAAGTACCATCACCTTTCACGACGAGATTTAGTGCTGGACGTTGTTCAATGTTAAAAATATTCGCCAAAATACCATTTTGTGGTTCGTTAGCAGAAATATCAATTTGAGCTGTACGATTACTATCAGATATCTTGGTGAGAACAGAAAAAGAACCCGGTGCATCTAAACGATGCGCCGCTATATCGACATCAAAATTACCACTAGCTAAAGTGAAATTGCCTTTTAGGGACATATCAGCAGAAAAACCAAAAAGATTCTGTTCAAATATCACATGTTGAGCTGTAAGCGTATTGATAGAAAGAGCAAGCGGCAATTTTGGTAAAGAGAACTTACCCGTCTCAAGGGAAGAAACAAAAGAAGAATTGCCTTGCGGTTTGCGTAAAAATGTAACCTGTTCTGCCGAAAGCTGGTTAATATCCATCCGCCCTCTTAGCAACGCTAGACGATTCCAATTCATTTTAGCATTGGTAATTTTAAGCCAAACCCCTTTTTTATCACTGACCGTAATAGCATCAATTGATGTTTGAGAAGACAGTGTCCCTTGCATATTGTGTAAACGAACTTGACGATTGGGCGCTGAAAGCTTTCGTTCAATTAAAGAAACAAACCATGAGCGATCATCTGTTTTCATTTCGCTAGAGGGAAGAGTATCTCCTCTTTGCGCAAAAACAAAACCACCCACCCCAAAAAACAAAAATACAAAGAAGAAAGCTGATAAATGTACACCTTTTTTCATTAAAATGCTTGCCCTATACCCACATAAAAACCAATGCGAGGATCACCCTTCTCTCTCTTTAAAGGAAAGGCTAAATCAACGCGTAAAGGACCAAGACCCGTCATATAACGACCTCCTATACCGGCTCCCCATTTAATTTTTTGAGAAAAATCAAAATTCGCCTTTTCCCCTACTAAACCTCCATCAAGAAAACCGACAAACCCTATTTTGTCATTTAAAGAAACACGCAATTCTGCCGATCCCTCAACAACTGCCCGTCCACCAACAACCGCATCATTTTCTGTTTTGATACCAATATTACGGTAAGCATAACCACGAACAGAGCCCCCACCACCAGCAAAAAAAAGCGTATTCGCGGGGATTTGTGCTGTATCATTCCCAAGAATTGTACCAAGCTTTGCCCGCGTAGCAAAAACAAAACGATTCCCTTCATCCAACGCCCAGTAAGAACGACCTTCTGCTGTTACTTTTGCAACAAAGTTGCTAAAACGCATCTCATAAAAAGGCTCAATGAAAACTTCACCATATAAACCTTTTGTTGCATTAAGCTTATTATTACGACTATCGTAAATCAAACCGCTAGGAAAACCTATTGTTGTAAAATTACGGCTCCCAAAATAAATATCACGTGAATAACCATTTGAAACTTCTACAGCAGCCTGTCCCGATAGATTACCATTGAAAATATGCGTAATCCCTAATCTTCCTTTGATGGCTTTTGTCGTATAATTTTCTAGAACATCTTGTTGTATTTTTAATTCTGACCTGAGATCTGTATCTGGCGTAAGTACACCAGGCTTTATAAACGTGCCACCGAAAAGATAATCAAAATTTTTAAAATTATACGATTGCTTTTTATTGCTACCAACACCGCCTATCTTTGTTTCAATTTTAAGAACCTCTGCATGACCAAAAAGATTGTTATGCATCCAATAAGCTTCAAAACCAGCACCATCTAATGTTGAATAGCTACCGCCTATACCAAAACGGCGCGGTTTACGTTCTTGTACAACAAGTGAAAGCGGTAAACTGCCATCTGGATTAATGGTATCAGCCTCACGTATATTGATAGCGCGAAAAACACCAAGGCGCGCAAGACGTTCATTTGCCTTCGCTAACGCATCGGAATCGTACTTCTGACCTTGCTTCAATCCGGTCATCCATGCGATATAAGCTGAATCTACACGTGGTTTATTACTTATATTACGCACACTTAAAGGACCATAATGAGCCTTTTGTCCAAGATCAACAACAATCCGTCCTTCAACACGCAACGCAGCATGATCAGCCACGACCTCACTTTTCATAATTTTAGCTTTAGCATAACCTTGTTGACGCCATCCTTCTATCGCCCATTTTTCTGCTTTCAAAATGGTTTCAGATTTAGCAATAGCCCCAACTTTATAGCCCAATTCTTCAATTGTGGGCATTTTATGCGCTTTACGTTTTTCAAACGGAGCTACTTTATCAATATCTGCAATACTAAAAACATATTGTGGACCGGCATTAATTGTAATAGCAATATTGGATTGTGCTGGAAGTTGAGTTACCGGACTTAAATCAGCGACTTCTAAGCCATTAATTTTAATACTAATAACACCACCGTAGCGCCCATCAGCATAAAGAGCAGAAAGAATTGCTCGATAATCTGAGCGCGCCTTGGCTAGCAAACCAGAAGAACTGGCGGATGCTTTCTCTTTATCAGCAACAAGAGAAGAAACAGATTTAACTATTTTTATACCTTCTAATGGCGCGCCTGGCGGTGCAACAACATCAACTTTATAAAATCTCTCTGTACTTTTGGCATAATTTGAAGGAGAATTTGTTTTCTTTTGACCAAAAAAAGGTATGCCGAAAAAATCAAATGCAGCAAGTGGCTGTGGAAAAGCAAAAGCGAAACACAAGCCTATAAATACACAGCGCACAGTCCCTGATTTTAACAAAATTCTTGCCTGGTATACCATAAAATCAGATACCTTATAATACACTTTGCATCTACTATACTTTAAATAATATAAAAATAAGAAAGGTAAATGTAATTACTTTGCACATTTTACACGTTTTATCACATCAAATAACACTCTGCGATACATAACGTCACCCTCCCCTTATATTTTCATAAAATTTTGCACTGTTGTATAACACGAACAGCCTCATTCTTTTTCCTTAACATATTTATTTAGCTTATTATAAATGTTTTATTGCGTCCCATACTATCATGGTTAAATTTGTACAAATGACTTTCCATGAGGACGCTAAAAAACTGCCTATGTATATAGATCTCTCTATAAAAAAAACCATAGAGATGCTTCTTGATTTTTATGCATAGATATGATTGTCTCTACAAAGTCTAAAGGGGAAAATAAATAAATGATCGCACGTGTTACAACTGTTGCTTTTCGCGGTCTAGAAGCAGTCCCTGTCGATGTACAGGTTATGATTTCGTCTGGTAAAATAGGAATGGCTATTGTTGGATTAGCTGATAAGGCAGTTGCAGAAAGCCGTGAACGTGTGCAAGCAGCCCTCCACGCTTGTGGACTTTCTATGCCTACTAAACGGATTACGATTAATCTTGCACCAGCTGATTTGCCTAAAGAGGGCTCGCATTATGATTTGCCAATCGCTGTAGGCTTAATGCTTGCTATGGGAATCCTCCCTCCTGAAGTAGCACAAGACTATATCATTTTGGGAGAATTATCACTGGATGGTTCACTTACCGCTGTTAATGGTGTTTTACCAGCTGCCATGACAGCTTTATCACTCGATAAAGGACTGATTTGTCCCTTCCAATGTGGACCTGAAGCTGCTTGGGCAAATGCAGAAATAAATATTCTTGCCCCAGAGACTCTGCTCACTATAGTCAACCATTTCAAAGGAACCCAAATTCAAAAACGTCCACAACCACGCCAATATACTATCGAAACTGAACTCCCAGATCTTTGCGAAATCAAAGGACAGAAAACAGCCAAACGTGCCTTAGAAGTTTGTGCTGCTGGACGCCATAACCTTTTGTTTGTAGGACCTCCTGGTGCTGGGAAATCTATGTTAGCGCAACGCTTACCTTCCATTTTGCCACCTCTTGATAGCCGTGAGCTTTTAGATGTCTCTCTGATTGCTTCTATTACAGGAGAAACGGTTCATAATACCATTTCACTTCATTGCCCCTTTCGTTCCCCACATCATTCTGCTTCCATGGCCGCAATGATTGGTGGGGGACTTAAAGGACGACCGGGAGAGGTCTCTCTTGCCCATAATGGTGTGTTATTCCTTGATGAATTGCCTGAATTTTCTCCGCAGGTTCTTGATTCTCTTCGTCAACCCTTAGAAAGTGGGGAATCGGTTATCGCCCGCGCTAATCACCATATTAGCTATCCTGCTCGCTTCCAACTCATTGCCGCAATGAATCCTTGCCGTTGTGGTATGGCAGGCGAAAAAGACCATGTTTGCGCTAAAGGAATACGCTGCCAAATCGATTATCAGTCCCGTATTTCTGGTCCTCTGCTTGACCGAATTGATTTACGGATTGATGTCCCTGCTTTGACAGCTATGGACCTTATGCAACCAGAACAATCAGAAAAAAGCTGCGATGTTGCCAAACGCGTCGCACGATGCCGTACCATTCAAGCTAAACGTTTTGCAACAATGGGGTTTGATCATATTCGCACCAATGGCGATTGCCCTGCCAAAATTATAGAACAGATTGCCATTCCTGATAAAAGTGCGACCATACTCTTACGAGATGTGAGTGAAAAAATGCACCTCTCTGCACGCGCTTATCATCGCATTCTCAAAGTTGCACGCACAATTGCTGATCTTGACGGATCAGATAATCTTTCACGCTATCATCTCGCAGAAGCTATTTCCTATCGACTAGGCGCAGAAAGATTAACAGCCCTTAACTAAAAAACTATTCATCAATAAAAACTTATTGGAAAATAACGCAAATAAAGTTCTGTAAGTTTACCATCCTCTTCTAGAGATTTCAGCGCATAATTGAGTATATCAACCAATTTTTCATTCTTTTTTGCAACAGCAAGCTGCATTCCTTGTCCCAATAACTGTGGCGCCATATATGCCCCCCCAACAAAATGGCAGCAATCAACAGATTTTTGTTTTTTGAACCATAACGATAAAGCAAATCCATCATCAAAAATAAGGTCAATTTTACGCTCTTGTAATGCTTTATAGAGCTCTTCTCTCTTTTTAAATTCTTGCCATTTTGCTTTAGGAAAATAATGATGAAAGAGCTTTTCGTGAATACTTTTAGACAAAACACCACTGGTTAAATGTACCAATTGATCGCTTATTGGCTCATCGAGATCTAAAAGTCGAGAAGCAACAAATCGCGCTGGAAAGCGCAAATATGACTTTGTAAAAACAAGATCTTGCTGGGTTTTACTTGTTTCTTTTAAACCCGCAATAATGACTTCTGCACCACCATTTTTAACATATTCTACAAGCTCTTTCCAAGGAATTACTTCTACTTCACAAAGCTTCTCTAATTTTAATTTTGAGCAAATAGCGCGCAATAAATCGATATTATAACCTGCAAGATGCCCCGTTTGATCAAGGAAATTAAAAGGAGGAAAATCAAAAGTTGTTACAAAACGCAAACGAAGAATATCCGTCGTATCAGGTTGTACCAAATGTTCATGCGAATCAAAAAAAGAAGGCAACCTTTCAGCTTCTGCGTAAGAGGAAAATAGACCCCCCCCTGCTACAAATAAAATACGAATAAAAATAATACGAATAAAAATATTGTATGGATTATTGAATAAAAAATACCATAAACGCAATTGAAGATGTTTTATATATATAGATTTTTTTATTTTCAAAATCTCTCCCCCATTTTTAAAGCTAAGATGCAACTCTTCTCGATTATTATCTAACGCTCTTCACCAAAATATCTGGCGTTTAATAAATAAAATTCTTGCTATTTTTAAAAACCATTGAAAATGCCTAAGCTTTTGGTGTTAATTTTCCCAAATGAATATATAAAAATGTAATTTTAGAGAAAGGCGATTTGATTTTTTAAATATAAGAAATAAGCTTTACATACTTTAGTGGCACACTCCATTTTATCAAAATATCAAAACCATTTTCTTGCGTATCACAACCAGAAGGAGTATATAGACACTATTAAAGAAAAGAGTAAAAATACCCTTCAAATGCCGAGGGGTTTCTCAACATTAAGGTTGTGTCAACATTTAAGAGCTGGAAAATAAAATGATGCCGCTGGTTTGCACCTTATTGTCAATATGGGCAAGATAGGGGACATGAATCTTGTAGTATTCACAGGGTATTGTGCGTTATACTATTTAAACATCGTTGTAAAATGAGTTTAGGAACATTGAGAGATGTTTCTTAAAAAAGCGCGTGAATAACAGCGCAATGGGGCTTTGTTTTAAATAAGGGACGTAACCTCCATTACAGGAATGAGAAAAACAAAAGCGTAAGACAATGCGTCATCACCCCCATTCTTTAAAAACATCGCCGTAGACGTTTTTAAAAGTTGTAAAACTGAATAAAAGAATGATAGTGGAAACGTGTTTTTACATTTACGCCTTTATATTTTCCACATTTTAAAGATGCCACAAACCAATATACCCAATATTTTCGCCTCAATCTAATATATAAAAATTTGAGCTGCTTAGAGAGCTCGTAACCTTTGTTTTAAATATACGGCAGCATTAGAATTGAAAATTGATTTATGGATAAAACAAGTAAGACCTTTGTTAGTCTAACACAAAAATGTATAACTAATTTTGAAACATTACGCATATGCAAAAATAAACAAAATAAATAGCATCATTATTGTAAAGCTTAGTTGACCTCATTCCCACACCTCGAAGGAAAAGGATTCCTACTAGCGTTGACGTCTAGACAGTCTTGCTTCTCTCGACTAATTCCTTGGGGCTATCCACTCATGCAATTTACTTAACTAAAGGTTATACAAATAAACCCTGCTCCGAATATTCACCACACACTTTAAAAATACTTAATGTATCAAGGTAGTGCTTACTTTCCTTATATCACCATATCACCGCCCTAAATGACGGAGTTTTACGACATAACAGTACAATCTCATTTCATCATTCTCTTCATTATATATCGACAGATATTGAATCTAGTTCTGATATACGGTAAATGTTTAATGTGGTTATTCCATAAATAACTGATCAGAACATTAAGCTTTAAAAAAGCAGATAGAATATTGTAAATTGAACACAGGAATGGACTAACTTATGAGTGATGAAATAACCTCAGCGGCACAAAGTGATGATTATGGCGCTTCTTCTATCAAAGTCCTCAAAGGCCTTGATGCTGTACGCAAACGTCCTGGTATGTATATCGGTGATACTGATGATGGATCGGGTTTACACCATATGGTCTATGAAGTTGTAGACAATGCTATCGATGAAGCTTTAGCCGGTCATGCTACTCTTGTAAACGTTACACTCCATGCTGATGGTTCTTGTTCTGTTCGTGATAATGGACGTGGAATTCCGACAGATATCCATCCAACAGAAGGTGTTTCTGCAGCTGAAGTTATTATGACACAGCTTCATGCCGGCGGAAAGTTTGATCAAAACTCTTATAAAGTTTCAGGTGGATTACACGGTGTTGGCGTCTCTGTTGTGAATGCATTATCCGTTTGGCTTAAATTGCAAATCAGACGGAATGGTAAAATTCATGAAATATCATTTACCCACGGAGTGGCTGATGCTCCATTAAAAGTTATTGGCGATTGCGATAGAGAAAGTGGAACAGAAATCAGATTTTTACCAAGTTCTGAAACTTTTACTATGGTTGAGTTTGATTTTGAAACTTTGGAGCGCCGTTTACGGGAATTAGCCTTTCTAAATTCTGGCGTTTATATTCTCCTTGTTGACGAGCGTCATGCTGATACTAAATCAGTTGAATTACATTATGAAGGTGGATTAACGGAGTTTGTCAAATATATTGATCAATCAAAAAAAGCTCTGCTTGATAATCCTATTTACATTGCAAGTGAAAAAGATGGTATGAGCGTTGATGTTGCCCTATGGTGGAATGATTCCTATCATGAGAAGGTCCTGTGTTTTACCAATAATATTCCTCAGCGTGACGGTGGAACTCATTTGATAGGTTTTAGAAGTGCCCTTACGCGCCAAATTAATGGCTATGCTGAATCTTCAGGTATTGCTAAAAAAGAAAAAGTAAACTTAACCGGTGATGACTGCCGTGAAGGATTAACAGCTATTCTTTCTGTGAAAGTTCCTGATCCAAAGTTTTCTTCACAAACAAAGGATAAGTTAGTCTCTTCTGAAGTGCGTCCTATTGTTGAAAATTTGGTCAATGAAGGTCTTTCAGTATGGCTGGAAGAACATCCTCATGAAGCAAAACTTCTCATTAGTAAAGTGGTAGAAGCTGCAACAGCACGTGAAGCAGCACGCAAAGCACGTGAACTCACAAGACGAAAAGGGGCGCTTGATATCACTTCTTTACCAGGAAAACTTGCCGATTGCCAAGAACGTGATCCTGCAAAATCAGAAATCTTTATTGTCGAGGGGGATTCGGCTGGCGGTTCAGCAAAAAGTGGGCGCTCACGTCAAAATCAAGCAATTTTACCCCTTCGTGGTAAAATTCTCAATGTTGAACGAGCACGTTTCGACCGCATGCTCTCATCTGATATGATTGGAACACTTATTACAGCTCTTGGAACGTCTATCGGTAAAGATGAATTTTCACCGGATAAATTACGTTATCATAAGATTATTATCATGACAGATGCGGACGTTGATGGAGCCCATATTCGTACTCTGCTGCTCACTTTCTTTTTTAGACAAATGCCCGAGTTGATTGAACGTGGGCATCTTTATATTGCTCAGCCTCCTCTTTATAAAGTATCGCGTGGAAAATCTTCCCAATATATTAAAAATGAAGCAGCATTTGAAGAATTCTTGATCGATACTGGATTAGAAGAAACAACGCTTGAGCTTTCAACGGGAGAAGTTCGTGCAGGGGCTGATTTGTATCAACTCGCTAAAGATGCTCGTATATTACGTCAACTTTTAGATGGTCTTCATACCCGTTATGACCGTAATATCGTTGAACAAGCAGCAATCGTTGGCGCTTTTAATCTTGAAGTCTTTGCAACACAAGAAAAAGCGCAAAAAATAGCAGATACTATAGCACACCGCCTTAATCTGATTGCTGATGATATGGAACAAGGTTGGAGTGGACAATATACAGCAGATGGAAACTTATGTTTTGAGCGTATTTTGCGTGGTGTTAAAGATGTTGTTACGCTTGATGTGGGACTTATAAATTCAACTGACGCACGCCAAATTGATCGCATTTCCCAAAATTTTATCGACATATATCATCCTCCTGTTCTTTTACGTCGCAAAGATAAAACAGAGCGTATTTTTGGTCCTATGAGCCTTTTAGAGAGCATTTTTACAAACGGTAAAAAAGGTATTACTCTTCAACGTTATAAAGGTCTTGGGGAAATGAATGCTGAACAGCTTTGGGAAACAACGCTTGATCCTAATGCACGTTCTCTTTTACAAGTAAAAATTAATGATGCAACCGATGCAGATTCACTCTTTTCTCGTCTCATGGGTGATGAAGTTGAACCTAGACGTATTTTTATTCAAGACAATGCCTTAAGCGTTGCCAATCTTGATATCTAAAGGTACTCTTCTGTTTTTAGCTGTGTAAATGTCGCAGTTTTATACGTTGTTTTTTCGTATTTGAACATTCCCTCTTTATTTCATTTACGATAAAAGAAAAATAAGGAAGGTCATACACATGGCAGTTGAAACAGAACGTGTAGGAGCCAAGGGTGGCATGGAGCACTCTTTTGGTTTTACAAGAGTAGATGAAACACAAAAACAATCCATGGTGGATGGTGTGTTTCATTCTGTTGCTGAAAATTATGACAAGATGAATGATATCTTATCATTAGGGTTACACCGTGTGTGGAAAAATTCCATGATTGCTTGGCTTTCCCCACCAGCACTTTCTCATTGGAAAGTTCTTGATGTCGCTGGCGGTACAGGTGATATTGCTTTTCGTATTCTTAATGCTTCACGCCAAAAAGCCCATGCTACAGTGCTTGATATTAACGGCTCAATGCTCAACATTGGCAAAAAGCGCGCACAAAAAAATGGTCTTGCCCCTCTGATTGATTTTGTTGAAGCCAATGCAGAAAATCTACCTTTTGAAGATCAAAGCTTTGACGCTTACACTATTGCTTTTGGAATTCGCAATGTTCCTCATATTGATCAAGCTCTTAGAGAAGCTTTTCGTGTTTTAAAGCTCGGTGGACGTTTTTTATGTTTAGAATTTTCAAATGTCGAGACGCCTCTGCTGGATAAAATTTATGATCTTTGGTCTTTCCATGCTATCCCTAAGCTTGGTCAATTTATTGCAAATGATGGTGATGCTTATCGTTATTTGGTTGAATCTATCCGCAAATTTCCTAAGCAAGATGATTTTGCCCATATGATCAAGCATGCAGGATTTTCGCGGGTATCGTACCGCAATCTCACCGGTGCGATTGCAGCGCTGCATTCAGGTTGGAAAATTTAAAAATGGTGCAAATTTCCCCTTACCTTCAATTGATGCATGCAGGATGGGTTTTAGCACGTGAAGGTGTTTTAAGTGCTCTTCCTCATGATGATCTTCAAGGATTTCCAGCGCTATGTCATCGTATAGCGAGTGCATTAGCACGACGCAAAACGAAAAAAAAACAGCGATCTGAAAATATTTCGTATGCCATTAATAAGCTTGGACCCTCTTACATAAAACTTGGTCAATTTCTTGCCACAAGACCTGATATTGTTGGGCGTGATATTGCGGAAGATTTGTCACAACTACAAGATCGTGTCCAAACATTTTCTTGCACTGCTGCTGTTGCTCAAATTGAAAGTTCTCTTGGTCGCTCTATCGATGATTTATTCATAAATTTTTATCCCCCCATTGCTGCAGCTTCTATTGCTCAAGTTCATCCAGCTGAATACAGTGATGAAACTGGTCATACGAAAAAATGTGCTGTAAAAGTTATTCGTCCTAATATCAGAGCACGTTTTTCTAAAGATCTTAGAGGATTCTATCTCATTGCTCACTTACAAGAGCGCTATATCCCTGCCTCTCGAAGGCTTCGTCCTGTTCGTGTGGTAGATACTTTAGCACAAACAACACGCATTGAAATGGATTTACGTTTAGAAGCAGCGGCTATATCTGAAATGGCTGAAAATATTCAACATGATACAGGCTTTCGGGTTCCACGTATTGACTGGGAACGGACAGGACGTAATGTTCTTACAATGGAATGGATTGATGGTATCAGAATATCCGAAATTTCCAAACTCAAAGAAGCAGGATTTGATTTGCAGGCGCTTGCCATTACGCTTATTCAATCTTTTCTTCGTCATACATTGCGTGATGGTTTTTTTCACGCTGATATGCATCCTGGTAATTTATTTGTAGATGCAAAAGGATGTATTGTTGCTGTTGATCTAGGCATTACAGGAAGGCTTGGCAAAAAAGAAAAGCATTTCCTTGCTGAAATCCTTTATGGCTTTATTACCCGTGATTATCATCGGGTTGCACGCGCCCATTTTGAAGCCGGTTATGTTCCTTCACACCATAACATTGAAAGCTTTGCGCAAGCCAACCGCGCTATTGGCGAACCAATACATGGACAATCAGCACAAAGTATTTCCATGGCTAAATTGCTCACTTTATTGTTTGAAGTCACTGAATTATTTGACATGCAAACGCGACCTGAACTTTTATTGCTGCAAAAAACGATGGTTGTCGTGGAAGGTGTTGCCCGCACATTAGACCCCACTTTTAATATGTGGAAAGCTTCTGAACCTGTTGTCAAAGAATGGATTAGTAAAAATTTGGGACCTGTAGGCGTTGCAAAAGACTTTAGTGAAGGAGCGCAAGCTCTCCTTTCGCTGGCACGCAAAACACCACAATTGGTTCAAAATTTCCAACGGATAGAAGAAGATTTCGATCAAATGAGAAAAACAGGTTTTAATCTTTCTCCTGCCACCATCAAACAAATTGCTGTCGAACAAAGTCGTAGAAACCGTTATGGTCGTTATAGTCTTTTCATCATTGCGCTTTGTTGCGTTTGTCTCACTTTTTACTTTTTTCATCTTTTCTAATTTCCTTAATATGCTAAAAATATCAACGATGAAATCATTGCAATCATTTTATTTCTTGGAGGTATTTTATGGCCAGTATTACTATTCGTAACCTGTCTCCTGAAACCAAAGAAGCTTTGCGCATACGTGCCGCGCAAAATGGTATTTCTATGGAAGAAGAAGTCCGACGCCTTTTAAGCAATCCCACTCCTCTCACCACACAACTCTCTCATACTAGTGCTGTTGAAGTGCAATCATTGAAATCAAAATCTCTCCTTCTTATTATTGGGGGAAGTATTGCATCCTATAAAGCACTTGATTTGATTCGCCGTTTACAAGAACGTGGAGCACACTTAAAAGTTGTGATGACAAAAGCAGCGCAAAAATTTATTACGCCTTTAGCTGCTGAAGCTTTAAGCAGTGGTACTGTATATACTGATTTATTTTCACGCGAAGAAGAACACGATATTGGACATATCCGATTAGCACGTAATGCTGACCTTATTATTTTAGCCCCTGCTACAGCCAATCGCATTGCAAAAATAGCCAATGGCATAGGAGATGATCTGGCTGATTGCATCCTTTTAGCGGCACGCTGTCCACTCTTAATTGCACCCGCTATGAATCCGTCCATGTGGGCGCATCCAGCCACTATTCGCAATGTTGCACAACTGCGCGCAGATGGCGTTCATATCATTGGACCAGAAATCGGAAATATGGCTGAACGTGACGAGATAGGATATGGGCGCATGAGCGAACCTTTAACGATTGTCGCTACCATAGAGGCTCTTTTGAATGTGCATGAAAAACCTCTCTCTGACCGCCATTTCATCGTTACCTCTGGCCCTACCCATGAACCAATTGATCCAGTGCGTTATCTTGCTAATCGGTCTTCAGGTAAACAAGGTCATGCCATCGCAACTGCTCTTGCGCATTTGGGTGCAAAAGTAACACTTATTTGTGGACCTGTTAATCTTGCAGACCCACAAGAAGTAAAAACCATTCATGTTGAAACAGCACAACAGATGTTACAAGCCGTTCAAACCGCATTGCCTGCTGATGGTGCCATTTTTGTCGCCGCTGTTTGTGATTGGCGCAGTCAAACGCAGTCTTTACACAAAATTAAAAAGAATGCTCATAAAATACCACCATCCCTTCATATGGTCGAAAATCCTGACATTTTAGCAATGATTGGACACGCTCCAAATCGCCCCTCATTGGTCATTGGTTTTGCTGCTGAAACATGTGATATTATTGCCAATGCGCAAAAAAAATGTGTTGAAAAAGGAGCTGATTTCATTCTTGCTAATGATATTTCTCTTCAACTAGATGGCACAAGTGTCATGGGTGCTGATACAAATCAAGTTTATCTCGTGAGTAAGGAAAAAGTTGAACAATGGCCCCATATGAGTAAACAACACGTAGCGCAAAAATTAGCAAACATGATTGTATCATTTTTTGCCCCCCAGACACCTACTCCTCATGAGGAAAATATACCCCATTTCAAATAATAACTCTTCAAATGCATTCATATTAAAACACCTTATAAAATAGAACTAACAATAGGTGTCTATCTATCTCGATTAGTATACAATATTTTGAGTTATAATGATCATCTAGCGTTGTTCATATTAAATTAGAATCCTGAATATCGTAAGATTCTCTCATTTCAACTCTCTCTCATGTTGAATCAATAAAAACCATTTTCTTGCACGTTGCAAAGAAGGATAGCCGTATGAATACAAAACGTTTAAGAAAGAACTAAAAACGCTTATAATGGACCGTCTCAAGAACAGAGCTGTCGAGCAATACTGAGAGAATGATGGTGCCCGCAGTGCTCTTTTATTAAGTGTAAAGATAGTGGTGCCCTATAAGTTTTATATTATTCACGAGAGCTTTACCCTTATACCATTCACAAGCACTGTTGGGAAATGGGTGTGACGAGCGTTGGGAAATGTTTCTTTAAAAAATTCTATTTCACCCATAGCCATCATAAAAAGTAGGATCTATTGCACCTCTGTTTCCCCAGCTTATAAAAAACAAGCTATTATTTACTTTGCCTACCATCAATTTTGAGAAAGCTCTTGCACTGGATAGAGTTTATAAAAGCATTTTCTTTCTTCAATGTTTTTATCCCCATATTAGTCCTATTTATGATGTGCAAATAAATGCTTTTGATTGTTTCATGATGAGAGCAGCTAATAAGAAAATATGACAACTTTACTTGGGGCTCTTATTCACTATGAAAAATAATGTATAAATCAATGTATTATAACATCTCAATGCAATTTGAAGCATATCTCACACTGATGCTCATAAAGAATGTAAACAAAATTCATTGCACCACTGTCTATAAGTTTATGAAACTGACGCCTTTATTATTTTCCTCAGTGATCGGTCTTTAAAATTAAATGTGTGTGTCCTCTCTCCAGCATACCAAGACCACAAAGACTAGGATTTGATCCATGATATCCTCACATTGTGATGTTTCATGAGAAGCATTTTTAGTCCTTTATCGAAAGCTTTGTATCCATACACTGGTCTCGCCTATAATGTGCAAGTAAATAATTTTTTGATGTTGAATAAAGGCTTTGAAATTAAAGAATATTTCTATATTTTGGATTCTTATTCAAGTTGAAAATGATCAATTCTCTTCATAAATTAGTGGTGTTATTATCTAAAAATTATTTGATACAGTGCACCACTTATATGAAAAGTGCTTCAATGAATTCTTACTTCATTGCACTTATAGCTTTTAAAATTCAAAATCTCATCATTTTTAATCATCAGTGGTGTCTCCCACTCTTTGCTTCTTCTCAAGAAATTACCCTTCCATGGGATATGGACAGTCAATCGCCTAAGCTTATTTTTTCCACTTCTATCATATTAATCATTCTGTTGCCCAAATCAGAATATCTACAAGCTACTACGTTACTCCTATTCCATTGAACTCAATATGTTTTGAATAAAAGCGAGAGGCAAAAGCATGCCGCCAAATAGTATAAAAGTACAGAGCATTAGGAATTGTGCAAAACAATTAAGCACGTAGATAAACGAAATTAGACAACTCTACTGAATAAATAGAAGTCAACAACTTTCCTCCCAAATAGTTCTTATTCCTTAATTTTTACATATATCATATAAACGCAATAACCTACACTCTGTACAAAAATATTAAAAATTTCTTCTACAACAGCTGCTTTTTAAATTCTTCTTGATTTTTAAAAATCAAAATTTCTATCTATTCAAACTTTATTTTAAACAAAGAAGCCTTAGCCGTTTTTTATAATGTTCTTGAAAAGAAATCTTGTAATTCAAAAAAGAAAAAACTACACCGTACATTCTTTAAATATATTTCTTGTTTTTTTTGCTTCTTTCCTTAGTTTATTAATTTATGATTTTTACTGCTGCCTATCGTGCTTTACAACGTCTTCTGACCTCGCAATATAGTATTATGATACTGAAAGCATTGGGGATTACTTTTTTCATTCTCGCCATTTTATGGTTATGTGTGCACCAACTTTTTATGTCTTACTTTTGGCCTTGGATTGCTCAGTTTTTTCCTGAACTCCCTAGTTGGGCGGGATGGATTGGTTTTAGCATGCTTATCATTTTTAATCTTGGTTTGGCTCTTTTGTTGGCTTTTTTGATTGCACCAATCGCAGCTATGATTGGTGGTTTTTTCATTGACTCTGTTGCTGAAATCATTGAAAAAGAGGATTACCCAAACGAGCCTATTGGACAAGCTTTGCCGTTTCAGCGTTCTCTTATCATTTCCTTTAAATTTGTTATTTTAAGCCTTCTTGGTAATGGAATTGCTTTTATTTTATTCTTCATACCAGGTATTAATTTAATCGCTTTTTACGTTATTAATGGTTATTTGCTTGGTCATGAATATTTCTTGTTTGCTGCTTATCGTTTTCGAACAGAGCAAGATGCACGTGCTTTTTTACATACTCATTACACAACGGTTTTTGGTGCAGGATTATTAATAGCGCTTTTTGTTTCGATTCCAATTCTTAATTTAACAACACCGCTTTTTGCAGCCGCCTTTATGACATATTTACACAAAATGCTTTCCCAAAAGACCATGGCACGCATTACACAAAAATAATGTTACTTGACTTTAAGGCTAATAAAACTTGCCAGCCAAAAAAGCATAATATAAAATTTTATGCTTTATCTTTTATTAAAGTAATATATTGATTTATAACGATAATTTATTGTTTCACAACATGAGTGAAAAACCTAAATATCATGAGGCTTTCTCATTTTAATCCTATTCATATTGGATTAATTGAAATCGTTTGTTAATATGTCATAAACGGAGGTGGTGTGTAGATAAAGGTACTTTCAAAAAGGCGTGAAATATCTTTTATGAATCCTCTCAATGCAAACATTATCGTCACATTAAAACTGGAAAAGAGTATGATGGTATCGATTTGTACCTTCTATTTCAGTAAAAATGAAGAGCATAATGTATTTTATACCATTTACGGAGAGTATATACTCTTCTGAGGACAGTCATTAAGAGAGTTTTGGTGATTATTGAAAAATGTCTTTGTAAAACAAGCACATGAATGAGTAATATAATAGCATTTTTGAGGGTATTCAATTTTAATTGTGAAAAGCGCGCGCTTTAAAGAAACCTTTTGAAAAAAATCTTGCTCTGATGATAACGTTTCGCTAATATGGTGTTATCATGTACATTATCTTAAATGGATTATTTTAGCCTTGTTAAAGCCTTATATTATAAGGTTTCTTTTCTTAAAAACTGTTGATACGAATGATTAATTGGATTTTCATTTTTATTAAAAAATAAGGGGTTTGTTAACCATCGCAAGGAGTGAATTTTAATACCAAAGTAAAAAAATAAAAATTAAAAAACAAGCTATACGTACACAGATAAAAGTATTAAATAGACTCCTTTGTTCCACCGGTAAAGCAAATGTGACTGCTTAGGTTCATATTCTTTCAAATCATGCGAAAGATGTGTAATATTTAAAGGAAGGTTATAAAGATGAACTGGATTACAAATTATGTTCGTCCTAAAATTAACTCTATATTGGGGCGCCGTGAAATTCCAGAAAATCTATGGATTAAAGATCCTACCAGTGGTGAAATGATCTTCCATAAAGATCTGGAAGCTAATCAATTTGTAGCTCCCAATTCTGGCCATCATATGCGTATCAGCGCTAAAAATCGTCTCATGCATTTTTTTGATGATGGTGTTTATACAGCTCTTGAAAATCCAAAAGTTGTAACAGATCCTTTAAAATTTCGTGACGAAAAACGCTATATTGACCGGTTAAAAGATTATCGTTCTAAACTTGGTGTTGATGATAATATTTTAAGTGCACGTGGTACGATTGAAGGCTTACCAATCATTGCGACCGTTCAAGATTTCGCCTTTATGGGTGGATCACTCGGTATGGCTTCAGGAGAAGCTATTATTAAAGCTTTTGATACTGCCATTGCCGAAAGGCGCCCGTTAGTTCTTTTTTCTGCTTCTGGTGGCGCACGCATGCAAGAAGGAACACTCTCGTTGATGCAAATGCCTCGTACAACCGTAGCGATTGAAATGTTGAAAGAAGCAAAACTTCCCTATATTGTTGTGCTGACTAATCCAACCACCGGTGGTGTTACTGCTTCTTACGCCATGCTTGGTGATATTCACATTGCTGAACCTGGCGCTATGATTGGTTTTGCTGGTCCACGTGTGATTCAACAAACTATACGCGAAACCCTACCAGAAGGTTTTCAAAGTAGTGAATATCTGCTCGAACATGGTATGATTGATATGGTTGTATCACGTTTAGAAATGAAAACAACAATTGCGCGTCTTTTACGTTTGATGATGAAACGCCCTGCTGTTTTTGACCCTTCCGATCCATCCCCAACAGACTCTCAAACATCGCTTTCTACAACAAAAGCAGCTTAAATTTATGCAACAAAACCAGATACAAAGGGTGGTGGATGATTTACTAAAAAATTATCCGAAAAAATTTGATCTTTCTTTAGAGCGTATTATTCACCTTTTAGAGCGTCTTGGTAATCCACATTTAAAACTTGCCCCTATTATTCACATCGCTGGAACAAATGGCAAAGGATCTGCCTCAGCGATTTGCCGTGCTCTTTTAGAAAGTGCAGGATACTGCGTTCATGTCTATAGCTCACCTCATCTCGTCAACTGGAATGAACGCTGCCGGTTAGGTCAAAAAGGAGGTGGTCAACTTGTTACAGAAAACCAATTGGCTGAGACAATCCGTGAAATTATAAAAGTAAATCGTCAAGAGCCGATTACTATTTTTGAAATTTTTACAGCCGCTGCCTTTATGCTGTTTAGTACACATCCAGCTGATGTTGTCATTTTAGAAGTTGGGTTGGGAGGGCGTTTTGATGCTACCAATGTCATTAACAAACCAGCTGTATCGCTTATTATGCCCATTGATTATGATCATGAGAACTTTCTTGGAAACACAATTGCTCAAATCGCTTTTCAAAAGGGGGGAATTATCAAACCAAATGTTCCAGTAGTCATCGGGAAGCAAAATTATGAAGAAACTCTTGCTACTTTAATACCCCTTGCCGATAAAAATAAAGCACCTTATTCTCTATTTGATCAAGATTATCAAAGTTATAAAGAACATGGACGTATGGTTTTTCAAAACAATCAAGGTCTCATGGATCTTTCACTTCCTAACCTTATTGGAGACCACCAAGTTGCCAATGCTGGCGCATCTCTTGAAGCAGTTTGTCAAGCAGGTTTTCAACTTTCAGAACAAACCATAAATGACGCTTTGAAAAATATTTATTGGCCCGCACGGATGCAACATCTTATCCAAGGACATTTGGTTGATCAACTGTCTCCTAATATTGATTTATGGTTAGACGGTGGTCACAATCCTGCTGCTGGAAAAGTTATTGCGGCAGAACTTACACAATGGAGAAAAAAAACAGATCGTCCCATTATTATGATTGCTGGCATGCTCAATACCAAAGATGCTGTCGGTTATTTTCGTTCCTTAGCGAACCTTGTCGATAAAATATATACGATACCGCTGATTAACAATAATGCCAGTATCTCTCCAATAAAATTAGCTGAATCAGCGCAAAAAGCAGGAATCTTTGCTACTCCACAAGCACATCTACAAGATGCTTTGCATAAGATTAGAGCCGAATATAAAGAGGCAATTGTCCTTATTAGTGGTTCCCTTTATCTTGCGGGCGATATTTTACGTGACAATAAAACACCTCCATGCTAGAAATTGATTATTTTAAAGCTTTGAAAGATAGACTTTTTAATCATGCAACTTGATTGTGCACTTTATCAACATCCTAAACTTATTACTGTTTTTGGCGGATCTGGTTTTGTAGGACGACATGTCGTTGAAACTTTGACTAAGCGGGGATATCGCGTTCGTATCGCTGTTCGTTATCCACAAAAAGCTTATTACATGCTCCAAATAGGAGAAGTAGGACAAACCCAAATGCTTAAAACGGATATCAAGCATCGTGCCTCTGTTGCACGCGCGTTGCTTGGAGCTGATGCGGCAGTGTTTTTACCTGGTAGCTTAAAACAAGCAAATCAATCGAATTTTAAAAACACACAAATTGATGGTGCTTACAATGTTGCTGAATTAACAGCACAAGCTGCTATTCCACTCATCTATATGTCCACACTTGTGGCTAACGAGAATGCTTCATGTCTTTATGCACGTGTTAAGTTTATGGGTGAACAAATCATTCATAACAAGCATCCTCAAGCAATTATTATCCGTCCATCCGTTATCTTTGGACCAGAGGATTGTTTCTTTAACACCTTAGCAGATTTGTCACGTTTTTTACCAATTATGCCTCTTTTTGGGGGTGGGCAAAGCAAATTGCAACCCGTGTATGTTGGTGACGTTGCTGAGTTTATCGCGCGCACTTTAGATGGACAGGTTGCTTGGGGAAAAAATTATGATCTTGGTGGTCCCCAGATTATCACCTTTCAAAATACTCTTGAAAATATACTCAAAATTATTCACCGTAAAAAAACAATCCTATCCATGCCCCTTTCTGCTGGTCTATTGATTGGAGGAATTTTGGGAACTATCGGTAAATTGCCTTTTGTACCAACACTCGTAACAGCCAATCAGATACGTTTTTTGCAAATGGATAACATTGTTTCTAAAGAGGCTATAGAGAATGGATATACTCTAGAAGGTGTGGGAATTACCCCCAGAGCAATGGCTGCATTCTTGCCAAGTTATCTTTGGCGATTTCGTCCACATGGTCAATTTTCCCAAAACTTACTCGTCTAGAATAAATTTTTCCAAAACTGAGTTAATTATTTGATTTATAATTCATAGCTCGTTGTTCGCGGTTCTAAAATCAGAGTGCTCAATAGAGTAATGTCTTTGCATTTTTAATGCTCTATTCAGTATCACAAAAAATGTTTAATCGTATATCTATAGTATTTTGATAAAAATCGTTGAAAACAGGAGAAAAGCACTTCCTATAAACTGTCTTTATCCAAGAACAGATGCAACATTGGAATCCTAAAGAACCGATTCTGAATTGCCTATTCATAAATATGATAACCTATGGCTTTGCATTATATTATTTTGGTAGAAAGCTTAATAATGAGATTAAAGTAAGGTAATACTTCCTTTTTCAACAACCGCATAAGCGAGTAGAATACTCGTATACTACTTTCGATATTATCCCATAAAAAATCGATATAAAAACTGTGAAGCAATGCACAATTTTTATTATTTAAAAGGTATTCTCTCTGGAGATTTTTAAAAGCTTTAACGTTACGTGAAAAGGATAGAGTTTTGTTTATATAATAAGACTTATCATGGAGATCTCTTATTCTGTCAGTAACATCATCACTCAGATTCATAAATGCATATTTGTTGCACAAATTTATGAAGATTTTAAAAGAGCTTTTTCACATAAAGAAGTCCTCTTCTTGTCTTGCATTTTTTTTTAATTTCTCCTACCGTCTTGGAAAAACTTATTTTAAAGGAATAAAGAATGGCAGCTCAAGATTTTGTTGTCAAAGATATTGCACTTGCCGCTTATGGTCGTAAAGAACTTGATATTGCTGAAACTGAGATGCCTGGTTTGATGGCTTGTCGTAAGGAGTTTTCCTCTAATCAACCTTTGCGCGGAGCGCGTATTTCTGGCTCATTGCACATGACAATTCAAACAGCTGTTTTAATTGAAACATTAAAAGCTATTGGCGCCGATATACGGTGGAGCTCTAGTAATATTTTTTCTACGCAAGACCATGCAGCAGCAGCTATCGCCGCAACTGGTATTCCTGTATTCGCCGTTAAGGGTGAAACATTGGAAGAATATTGGACTTATATAGATGCAATTTTCCAATGGCCAGATGGTAATCCTTCCAATCTTATTTTAGATGATGGAGCTGACGCCACAAACTATATTTTAATGGGAAGTCGTGCAGAACAAAATAAAGATATCCTATCGCATCCCAAAACAGAAGAAGAAGAAATTTTTTTCAAACAAATACAAAAGCGTATGGATGCAACGCCAAGATTTTTTACACGACAGCGTGCAACAATTAAAGGTGTAAGCGAAGAAACCACAACAGGTGTAAACCGTCTTTATCAGTTACAAAAAGAAGGGCTTCTGCCTTTTCCTGCTATTAATGTCAATGATAGCGTCACTAAATCAAAGTTTGATAATAAATATGGATGTAAAGAATCATTGGTCGATGGTATTCGACGTGGAACAGACGTGATGATCGCTGGTAAAACTGCCATTGTCTGTGGTTATGGTGACGTAGGAAAAGGTTCAGCAGCATCTCTTTCTGGTGCTGGGGCTCGTGTTAAAGTAACAGAAATTGATCCTATTTGCGCTCTTCAAGCAGCTATGGATGGCTATGAAGTTGTTAATTTGGATGATGCTGCTTCCAGTGCTGATATTATCATCACGACAACAGGCAATAAAGATGTTGTTCGTTTAGACCATATGCGACAAGTAAAGGATATGTGTATTCTTGGAAATATTGGTCATTTTGATAACGAAATCCAAGTCGCAGCCCTTAGAAATTTGCCATGGACAAATATTAAACCACAAGTTGATATGATCACCTTTCCCGATGGAAAACGCATCATTTTGCTCTCTGAAGGGCGTTTGTTAAACCTCGGGAATGCGACTGGGCATCCCTCTTTTGTCATGTCAGCCTCGTTTACTAATCAAGTTTTAGCGCAAATTGAACTTTTTACCCGTGCAGAACACTATACAAATGAAGTCACTGTTTTGCCTAAACATCTTGATGAAAAAGTTGCACGTCTACATCTTGACCGGTTAGGAATAAAATTAAGTGTTTTATCAGAAGAACAAGCCGCTTATATTGGAGTCACACCACAAGGACCTTATAAACCAAACCATTACCGTTACTAAACATTTCCTTGGGTTAAAAAAGGGAAAGATGTCGTGCGCAGCTTTGGTGACTATAACCCCAAAGAAAAAGCTCAAAAAATGATTCGAATCTATGCGTATATATTTTGCCTTTTTTTCTTTTTTTCTCCAACATGCGCTGTTGCTCAGCCACTGGAAGGTTATCTACCATTTTTCTTCACTTTACTAGATGGTCCATGGCTGCTTTTAGCGCTGTGTGGAGGAATTTCTTGTGCTTCACTTCTCACGTGCCTAGCTGTTATTATGCGTGCAAAAAAAACTGCACAGAAGCCTTTGAAGATAATTCAGGCAAATTTTTCTGAAAAACTTAAATATTATGAATGGCTTCTGGAAGAAACCGAGCAATTCCTTCTTATTTGGGAAAATCCAACAACCTTACCCCGTGTCGTTGGTGCCCTTTCTGCATTGCAAAAAATAGGAATCGATCAGAAAGATTTTCAGCGTTTTGAGCTCTGGGTTGAAGAAAATTCTCTGCGAGAACTTGATTATGCATTGACTCAACTACGTTGTAAATGTCACCCTTTTGATCTTTCTATCACCACCACAAACAATGTACTGCTGCAAGTTACAGGAGTTATCGCAGGAACAGTCGCTATTGCTCGTTTTCAAGATATCTCAAAACAACAGAGTGAAAATGCTCGTTTACAGAAAGATATCGCCCGCCTTCTTACTGAACTGAGAATGCAGCGTAATCTTCTTGATCTTATTCAAGAGCCCGTATGGATAAAAGATTGTGAAGGAAAAGTTTGTTTTATAAATCGCGCCTTTAGAGAAATGACAGACTTTCGTGAAGACAGTGATGAAGTGGGGGATCTTTTCAATGAAAATACACAACGTAAAACAGATGAAACAGAAACAATTTTTCAAGAACATGTTCACACAGTTATTGATGGAGAACGACATCGTTTTCATCTCACACGTATTACAACAGCCGAAGGGATGGCAGCTTTTGCGCGTGATGACAGCGCATATGAAAATCTTGCTCATGAATTAAGTTATGTTCTTCAAAGCCATTGTGAAACACTTGACCAAATTTCAACAGCTGTAGCTATTTTTGATACAAACCAAAAATTAAAATTCTGTAATCATGCTTTTAAAATTTTATGGCCGTTGGAGACTTCCTTTTTAGAAAGTGAACCAAGCCATACATTATTTCTTGAACGTTTACGTGAAAAAGGGCTCATTGCTGAACACCCCGATTGGCGCGCGTGGAAAGAAGAACTTTTTAAAGCCTATCGACAAACAGAATCGAACCAACAAATTTGGAATCTTCCAGATGGGCGTACGGTGCGTGTTATCTCGAACCCTCATCCACAAGGAGGTGTCACTTGGCTTTACGAAAACCTTACAGAAAAAATTGATCTTGAACGCCGTTATAATACACTTATTAAAATACAAGGTGAAACACTTGATAAACTTTCCGAAGGCGTGGTTGTTTTTGGTACTGATGGGCGCCTTCGTTTATCGAATCCTGCCCTGTCGAAATTGTGGTCGCTTCCCTATAATTTACTGGTAGAAGGGACCCATATTACACAGTTACAAAGCCATTGTTCAGCCTTAACCTTAGGACAAGAATGGGATCAATTTACCAAATTCATTACCGGTTTTGCTGAAAAACGTGAAACATATTCAGGTCGTATAGATCTTAAAAATGATATGATTATTGACTATACTCTGGTCCCTCTTCCCGATGGACAAACGATGCTTACTTTTGTGAATGTTACGGACACTGTCCATGTTGCGCGTGCTCTTCAAGAAAGAAATGAAGCATTAGAAAGTGCTGATCGTTTGCGTAATGAATTTGTTCAACATGTTTCCTATGAATTGCGTACACCTCTCACCAATATTATTGGATTTTCGGATATTTTACGTGATCAAATTTTCGGCTCTATCAATAAACGTCAACAAGAATATCTTGGGCATATTCATTCAGAATCAGGAACTCTTTTAAATATTGTTAACGATATTCTTGATCTTGCTACCCTTGATGCAGGCATTATGGAGTTGGACATAAAATCGGTTAATATTGCAGATGCTATGATACAAGCAGTAACACGTATAGAAGATCGCCTTAATGGACGCCATATTACGCTTTTACAACAAATTTCTCCTTCCTTAAATTCCATTTCTGCTGACGAAAAACGCTTGCATCAAATTTTTGTGAATGTGCTGAGTAATGCTATTAATTTTGCAACGGAAGCGAGCACTATTGAATTTTGCGTCGATGAACAAGATGATAATATTGTCTTTAGCGTTCACAATGAAGGCTCTGATATTCCAAAAGACGTCCTTGATCGTATTTTTAAACGTTTTTCTTCTCATTCACACCATGGCGGGCGTGCAGGAGCGGGTCTTGGCCTTTCCCTTGTGAAGAGTTTCGTTGAACTACACGGTGGACATGTTGAGATTCTTACCGGTTCTGGAAAAGGAACAACAGTTAAATGTTTTTTCCCACTTCCCAAAGGAGATAAGATTTTTTAATTTCAATCTTTATTATAACAAAAATTTTTCATCCATTTCATGGAACTCTTAATGAATTTTAGTTTTTTTCTTGAAAATGAAGAGGCAACAAAGCTTTTTGCACAACATTTAACCCTTTCTTTAAAGCCGGGGGATCTTGTAACGTTGCAAGGAGATCTTGGAACTGGAAAATCAACTATTGCACGTACAATCATCCAAACACTTGCGAATGATAACACTATGGATGTTCCAAGCCCTACTTTTACTCTTGTGCAAAGCTATCAACTTCCACAGTTTGAAATTATTCATGCTGATCTTTACCGCCTTTCTATGGCAGAAGAAATTGATGAATTAGGGCTTCATGAAGCTCGTGAGAAAAATATTTTGCTTGTTGAATGGCCAGAAAGAAATACAGCTCTTTTAGAGCTTGCCACTTTTGCACTCACCTTACACTATAAAGAACATGGGCGTCATGTAACACTCAGATCAGCACAACATTCCATTGAACGTTTGCAACAGTCTTTTGCAATTCGTACATTTTAAAAAAACATCGACATGAGCATGGACCTCATCATTTTTTAATTGATAATACCTCTAATACGTACCGAAATTTGAAATGATGAACAACATAAAGAAGTCCCTCATGGCGGATCAACCATGAAGATGAGACGAAATACTGACTCTTTTATATAACAATGACATAAATTGCAAAGGACATCCGTTAATTTATAGGAATTTATCAATTTATTTTAGAGAATGTTTTTTGCCTTTCATATTTTTGGTAAAGGCTCCAAAAAAATCTTTTGATTCTAGAGAATAGTACAAGAGAATTTTAAATTGAAGTGGTAACCCTTTAGAAGAGCATTATATAATCTGTAGTGAATTGCTTACTTCTTTCTGCTTAAAAATTGTGAACTTCAGAAAAGTAATTTGCAAAGTTTTTTCTTAAAATCTCCTTATTTCTAGATTGATATTGCCTTTTTATGTGTTGAAAGCACTATCTATCTCAATAGTCTTATTCAAGAAGAAAATACCTCTATGAAATTATCATTCACCCAATATTTTTGACGCGCATATAAGGAAAGAATTGCCTATATTCTTCATACAGGGCAATTTTTTATAAAAAATAGTCAATTGAATCATGCATAAAAGTATGAATTCTTAAATTCATTTAACATTTTGATTTTATTATCTTTTTATTATAGTATAATGCAAAAAAGAATGTTTAAAAATCAAAAGGAGAGACAAAGCTTCTCTCCTTTATAGTGATTATATGTGGAATTAACTAAGCCCATCTTTTATCCATTCAGAAAGACGTCCTTTAGAGGTAGCGCCAACCATATTCGATGAAATATTTCCATTTTTAAACATTAATAATGTAGGGATAGAACGTACTCCGTATTGGGTAGCCAGTTCTGGATTTTCATCAATATTTACCTTAGCAATTTTAACTTGATTTTGCATTTCTATTGAAATTTCATCCAAAATTGGAGCAATCATTTTGCAAGGGCCACACCATTCTGCCCAAAAATCAACCACAACAGGGGTGGAAGAGGTTAGAACTTCACTTTCGAAATTGTCCTTATCAACTTTTATACACGTCATTGATTTATCCTTTATATTCACTTTTTATAGATTGGTATGATAACAATTCATATCAAGTTATTGCAAAGATAAATTATTAAAGGACTTTTTTACACCAGAGATTGTGTATTGTGTTTGTTTGGGCGATTTTATGAAAGTAAAAAAGTGTAAGGATACTTTGAAGGAAAGGAGTAACTTATAAGGCAACTTCACCAAGAAATGCCTCGAGTTTTTCTGGAGAAAGTTTAAAAATTTTGGCTTCTTTACTGTAGATAAGCAGAGCTTGGATATCTTTATCGGGATGAATAGCTTGCAACAATTTTCGGTAAAGAGCCATTTGCAACCAGTGATGGGAAGCAATAGCAGCTTCATTTTCTGGCGGGGTTCCTGTTTTAAAATCAGCAAAGATAATGCTGTTTTGCGTGATGTAGAGACGGTCAATTTGACCAGAAATTGCTTGTTCTTTTCCACGAATTTTCACTATACCCATTAAGGAGACCTCAGCACGTGAATGCTCAGAAAAAAGGGGCTTGAGGTAAACGTGATCTAATATTTTCCAAACATGGCGAAGAGCATCTTTTCTTTGGCTCTCATACCAATGAGAGGCTTTGATATTGAGATAGTTTCGAGCATAGTCTCGACGTTTTTGTAGGGGATAATCGGGTAAATATTGTAACAATCGGTGAACGATATTACCATATTCAATGGAAAAAGCTCTGTTAGTATTTGTTGCTCCTAAAACAGGGGAGGTGGTAAGCTGTTTTGGACTTGAGGACAGCTCTGTATCAGCTTCAATGGAAAGGCTCGCGACTGAGGGTTTTAACGGTTTTGGTAGCACTGGTTCTTCTGGTACTTTATGGGAGAAAAAAGCAGGCAAAGGTGGTAAGGTTTGGCATTCAGCGCAAGGGACTTTTGGGTTTATAGAAGCAGAGGAAGGAGATGTAATACAATAACGCCAAGCTGCAATATCTTCCGCAGAATCTTTTATAGCAAGAGCATGCGGTTCGAGGGCTTTTTTTACCAGTTGTAACCATGTATGAGATTGCGTTTTCTGGCCTTTATATCCACAAATAAACAAGCGATCTTCAGCACGTGTCATTCCTACATAAAGAAGGCGCCTATATTCTTCTTCTGCACGCTCTTTTAAATGTGAAATTGCTTGTTTAGAGGGTTTTGTATCAAAATTTTCATTGGGGCGCCAAATAAAGGCTTGTTTTCCATTCCATTGTGCATTGTTTAAAGAAACTTTAAGCAAGTGAGGCGCATGCTGAGGATGCCAAATCGCACTACCAGGATCGACCAAAAACACAATAGCAGCCTCTAGTCCCTTTGCAGCATGAACAGTCATGATGCGGATTTCTTCATTATTTTGTTCAAATTCACGTTTAATTTCTGGTTCGCTTGCACTTAATGTTTCTAAAAAAGCTTGTAATCCTGGTAATCCTGTTTTTTGAATAGTGAGCGTATAATCCATAAAAGCATCGAGCACATCATTTGCTTCAGATCCTAAACGAGACAGAATTTTTTGTCTTCCCTTATCATTATTCAAAATATGGCTATAAAACTCGAAAACCGGTATTTTATCCACTAAAGCGCGATAATGGTTTAGCTTTTCAAAAGCATCTTTAAAAGATGCCTGCGATGATGCGTGCGTAAATAAGCTTTGCCAAAGAGAGCCGGTGCGGTGTGCAGCAAGCTGATAGAGTTCCTCTTCACTAAGAGCAAAAAGGGGGCTTTTTAAAACACAAGCAAGAGAAAGATCATCTTGTGGCTGCAAAATAAAACGCGCAAGCGCCATTAAATCACGAATACTAATATGTTTGGTAAGCTGTAAACGATCAGCCCCTGCTACGGGAATATTGCGGTGTTTAAAAGCACGAGAAAGAGCTGAGACAAATTGATCACGTTTACGAACCAAGATCATAATATCACTTGCACGTATTAAGCGTCCTTTTGCTGGAAGCATTTCACCTTTTTGTAACCAGTTGGCAATAGTTTCAGCAATTTTTTCTGCTAAACGAACTTCAGGGGTATCTAAATGATCAACGCTTAAATGCCAATCATGAGGAAATTCACTCGTCTCTTGGGAAATAGCATCCCATATAACAACTTCACCGGGACTATGAACACGAATAGCTTCATGCACCGTTTTTGTATTTTCTGCCGAAAGTCCTTTGTAGTTTTCTGGTGTTTCAAAAACAATATCAACGCTTTTAAGAACATCCGCTGTAGAGCGAAAAGAGTAATGCAGTTGTATTTTTTCAAATTGCTGATTTGTTTGCTGCACTTTTTTTTGAATGATTCGTCCATTTTCAGCAAAATTTTCTGGAGCTGCGCCTTGAAAAGAATAAATAGATTGCTTTTCATCTCCAACAGCAAAAAGAGTCCGTATATTTGTTCGTTGGCTATAACCTGAGAAAAACTCTTGTGCCAACAGTTGAATAATTTGCCATTGCTCAGGATTAGTATCTTGTGCTTCATCAAGTAGAATGTGATCAAGACCACGATCAAGTTTATAATGCACCCATTGGCTTGCACCTTTACGCTGTAATAAATGAAGTGTACGCTCAATAAGATCGTCAAAGTCTAAGAAGCCATTGGCCTTTTTTAGATTCGTGTAGATTTTGAGATAAACAGCACATAACTGAAAAGCAGCCATATTGAGAGTAGCAACTTTTGCACATTGATATTTCTCTAAAAGAATAGAAAGCTTGTTTTGTTTATCTTCAAGCATTTGTTGAATAAAAGGCCAAATTTGGTCTGACTTTTTACGAGATAAATGTGAAAACTTACGTGGCTCACCTTTTATTGTAAAATAAATATCAGAAATAATATTGAGAATATTTGTCTCATCATGCACCTTTTCTAATTGGGAAAGTTTTTCCACCATATCCTTGCAGCTTTGACTACCATTGGTTTCACAATGGTTAAGAGCATAAAGAGGAAGGCGCGCTGTCTGTTTAATTTGTTCCAATAGACATTGGTTTGTTTCATCTGGCGCTAAGTTAAAAAGTGCACGCAATTTTTCTTCTCCATTTTCAGATAGAAGAGAAGATAAAAAATCAGATAATTTATGTTGCTTTTCCGTTGCTTCATAGAGCAATTGATTAAAAGTATGTTCGCTAATAACTTTAAATAACTGTTGTAAAGCAGGCTGTACATCACGACGAGCTAAAAGTTGGCGACGAGATTCTTGTAGTAATTTTTTTCGACTGATATCATCGGGAAGTTCAAAATGCCCTGCAATATTGGCTTCTAACATGAATTGATGCAAGAGAGATTCACAAAAAGCATGAATCGTTTGGATTTTTAAGCCTCCAGGCGTTTCGAGAGCACGCGCGAAGAGTTGTCGTGCATAAGTTAGTTTTTGCGCATTAACAGTTTTTTTTTCAAACCGTGTTAAGGTTTCTTGCAGCTGTGCGTCATCGAGTTCATTCCAACTGGAAAGCGTGCGAAAAATTCGTGATTGCATAACAGCAGCAGCAGCTCTTGTATAAGTAAGGCATAAAATACGTGCTGGAGGCGTACCGTTTAAAAGCAAACGGATAACACGTTCACTTAAAACATGGGTTTTTCCAGATCCAGCATTTGCAGAAACCCACACGTTTTTTTGGGGATGTGTTGCCGTTGCTTGTGCATCAAGAGCGGCTTCAGGAATAGAAAAAATCGTCATGATTACTCTTCTTTATGAAAACCACTTGACCATTCCCACAACCGAGCCAAATGGTCGTAGTCGCCTTCATATCGTTTTGACATGGGGACAGCATATGAGAGATAGCCTTGTTGTGGATTTTGATAATAAGTTATGAGTGCGATAAGATTTTCCCATGCATTTTCACCAAGATTAACAGCACTTAGGTGAGTTTTTCCGTCTTTTTTCTTTAAAAGAATTGATTGGGATTTAATTTCACCTTTTTTGTTAAGGGGTATGTAAAATAAATTTGAGGGAGTAAAATCTTGAAAATCTGGGAATCCCCCTTGTATGAGTAAAGCTGTTTCTAAAGCCAATTGCGGAAATAATAATTCACGAACTTGTTTTGATGAAGGAGGGGTACCAGTTTTGAAATCTAGAATTTCAACTGTTTTATCTGGCAAAACATCAAGACGATCAGCACGTCCTGAAAGGGTTACCCCTGTTGTTCCTATAGGGATTTTTTGTGATACCACTTCCGAATATCGCTCTCGCAGTCCTAAACTTTGTTCCCATTGAATAAGGCGTGGAGCAAGATTTTCAAAACTATTCCACCAAATTACTTCAATGTCGGGTGGAAAATTGAATTTATCAAACTCTTTACGTCCAATAGAAAGCAGCACATTGAGTGCATTTGCAGCATTTGGATTTTTTATTTGTGTGCAAAAAGCTGCAAGAATAGCGTGATAAAGTGTTCCACGTTCTGAAGCGCTAGGATCATGAATAAGTTCTTTAAGTGGTTTGAGCCGTAAGATTTTTTTAGCATAAATAGCATAAGGATCATACCGCAATGTTTCTATTTCAGTGACTGAAAAATGACGCGGACGTATATCAAGAGGTGGAGCAGGGCAAGGACGTTCCACCTCAGAAGTTATGCTTGTATGATCAAGCATCTTTGCCCAATGGCGTAGTATTTCACCTCGTTCACGGATTTTTTTCCAAACCTGTTTCCCTACAACTGTTTCCATGCGTTGTAGCCAGCGTGAAGGAATGGAGGGTGTATGATTAACGCGCAATGCGCGACTCATCACCACTTTATCCATTCCCATCGCCCATTGAAAATCATGCGCGGAAAGACCAATACGCTGCTCTGGTGGCTCCAGAGTTAACATCATTTTCATCGGTCGCGATAAAAAAGCATCATTTCGGGTTGATATCGGCCATGACCCTTCATTAAGACCGCCGATGACCACTGTATCAACTGTTTGCAAACGTGATTCCAAAGTACCCCAGATGAATAAACGTGGATGTCCTCCAGGCGAAGGTGTGACGGAACGGGTTGCTATTATGGCAGAAAACATAGCGGGCCATTCGCAAAGATGAAATGTTAATCCTGATTGATCACTGACCAATTCACGTAAAAATTTTGATAGGGCTTGTCCTGCTTCGTGTTGATAAAGATGTGCAAGAGAATTATCTTCATTGCGACCAAAATTTTCAAAAACCTCAACAGTTGCTATCGCAGCTTCGGTGATGGTGCATTCTTTCTCTTTTTTCATAAGAGATGTTAAAGGTTCAACAGCTTTCCTCAAAAGATGACAAAGGAAACGTGCTTCTTCACATTTCTGCTGATCAAGAGCGTTGATTTCAGAACTATTATGAAAGTGCGTTTCAATCCATTTTTCAAGAAATTGATCACATTCGCAAAGATTGATGCGCCCTGTATTCCCTCGAAGAATAAAAAGTTCAAAATTTTCTGCCATTTCGCGTAAACGATGACGGTTTTGTTGGAGTGTTGTCAGAGGATGTTTAAGAAGAGAAAGAAAAGCAATGGGATCATCGGGTTGCAACACATTTTCTAAAATAAGCCGTAAGAGAGTTACAGGCAATGTTTGTGCAAGTGGTATTCCGCTTGAATCATTTGCTTCAATTCCAAATCTCTGTAATTCCACAGCAACACGGCGTGCTAAATTACGGTCATTTGTAATAAGGGCCGCAGTTTTTTGGGGTTCTTCAATAGCTTTACGTAAGGTAACAGCTATAGCGAGAGCTTCTTCACGTTCATTTATAGCTTCAATAAATGACCAATCTGCACAAAGATTTTCATAATCATCACGGACAATTTGTATCCATTTATCTGTTGTAGAAGCTGGTCGGAGTGCTTCTGATAAAAGAGCCATTCGTCTTTTCTTTGTTATACTTTGTTGGCCAATTTCGCAAACATGATGACGTTGACACTCCATGAGAGTTAGAAGTTTTTTTAAATGATATTGAGGATGGCTAAAAACATTTTCTGCAGGATCAAAAAAATCACAAGCTGTTTTTTCTTTATGGCTTGTGCATAGTGCATTCCATTGTTCTTCATCCATATGAAGATCAAGGCCAGGAAGAACAACAGCCCCTTTTGGCAGAGAAGCTATAACCTTTAAAAGATGAGAAACTGCGGGCATAGAACCTGACACACCAGCTGCAATGACCGGTTTATCAGGCGGCATACGTCGTAAAGTCTCTGCGTGCATTGTGAGTGCTTGATTACGCCATTCAGCGGGATTACTTCGTTGTCTTTCTGTCAAGATTTTTGGCCAATTTTGCGTAACAATAGTCAAGAAATCGAGCGTTATTTGCCACCATTCAGCGACCATATCAGGTGCAATATTTTTAAGTTTTGACCAGTCTGCTCCTTCTGTTTCAATTTCGTCCATCAAGTGTGCTAAATCTTGCGCAAGCCAAATCGCATCAGCACTATGAGCCGGAATAAGCACATCTTCTGTGCCAAACATGGCACGCAGATGCGCAGGTAAATTTTCACGCCATGGACGAATAAGGCGTGCTAAAAGTAAAAGACGTTCGCTTTCTCCAATAGGCGGATCGAGAGTGCTGGTATGATTTTCAACAAAAAGGAAACTGTCTTCATCTACATCTCCTAGAGCACGAATGGTTGGCAAGAATGTTGATTGTGTATCACTTCTTTCAACAAAGGCTAAACGCAAAGCGCGAGCAGCACGACGTGTCGGAACATAAATAAGGCTATCGGCAAGGGCAGTTTGAATATCTCCACTGGAAGCGAAATTATCAATAAGGCTACCAGAGAGTAGTGCATCAACAAAGTGAGGCAAAAAAGCAGTTCCCGGAGAAATAGAAAAGACACGCGGTTTATAGGTCATATGATCTCATATTTGGGATAACAAATTTCAGCTTATTGATTATTTGTATTATTTTGACTGTATACAATATTTATACAAGGAAAAACTGAAAAGCTATATTTATACAGCAGATTTTTTATTTTAGATTTAAAAAATCAGTTTCATAAATAATATTTTCCCATAAAAAGCTTGGGAAAAAAAATAATATTTCCACCCTTCACAGCGAAAATAGATTACTTTGATGGAGAGAGTTTTGCAAAAGTTTATCGTGCAAGCCTCTATTTTGCTAGGATTACATCCCTTATGCAAAATAGAATGCCCAAAAATATCATTATGTTGCAATTTTATATGTTTGTTTTTAAAGAGACATCTTTCATTGTACTTGAGCTTACCTCGTAATGTCGTCCCGTAAATAATATAAATGAATAGTATAACTTAAACTTCCGTGAATGGGATAAGATACACCACACACCACCATCGTTACATCATAACGCTACAAACCACCATCATCACTTTTTTACCCTCACCCAATATTTTGAAAGCTCTTGGCTATGGAGAAGATTTATAAGAGGCTTTGTATTTCTTGCTTCCAGTGTTTTACGCACACATCAATCCTACTTATGACATGCAAACAAACGATTTTGATTGTTTCAATATAAGAAACTTATAATATTCAGATTTTTAACCCAATATAAAAAATGATAAATTATCATTATAAATCAAATTATTGTAGAAAATATTTTTCTTTATTTTAAGAGCGTACTTGGTAATCTTTAAAAGCAGAAAATTTTATTTTAGGAGCTCTTTCTGCCTCATAATTCAATGAAAAATGATTCTCCGCTAAAAAGACTGGATCACCTTCTAAATCATACGCAATAGCAGAGCGGTGATTGCTGAGAAACTTTTGCAACTCATCTTTGCTCTGCGCTGAAATCCAACGACATAAATTAAAACGCGCAGACTCAAAATTCACTGGCAAAGAATATTCTATTTTTAATCGTTCTTTTAAAACATCAATTTGCAAAGCACCAATAACACCAATGAGAGAAGGCGACCCATCATCAGGAATAAACAATTGTACAACCCCTTCTTCAGCCATTTGTTGCAAAGCTTCTTTGAGCTTTTTTGCTTTCATTGGATCGCCCAAACAAACACGACGCAAAATCTCTGGTGCAAAATTTGGTACTCCCTTAAAGAGGATATCTTCTCCTTCAGTCAAAGTATCGCCAATACGCAATGTTCCATGATTAGGAATCCCTACGATATCACCGGCATAGGCTTGATCAGCAATTTGGCGTGAACGCGCAAAGAAAAATTGTGGAGCCGAAAGTGTCATTGGTTTTCCTGTTCGAACCAACTTTGTCTTCATACCACGTTCAAGTGTTCCCGAACATACCCGAAAAAATGCAATACGATCACGATGATTAGGATCCATATTTGCTTGAATTTTAAAAACAAATCCCGTCATTTTAGGTTCCATGGCTATGACATTGCGCTGATCTGCACTTTGGTCACGAGGACTTTGACCAAAATCAATAAGCGCATTGATCAAATCACGAACACCAAAATTTCGCAAAGCTGAACCAAAATAAACCGGAGTCATATGACCTTCACGGAAAGCTTGAAGATCAAAATTCTTGCAAACACTTTGAGCGAGTTCTACCCCTTCAATAAAAGTTGAATGTTGATATTCAGGAAGTAAATGGACAACCTCTCTGGGATTTGAAACTATCTGCTGTGTTATCTCATCATCTTTTTGACGAAAACGATTATGATAAAGGTCATAGGTACCAACAAAATCTTTACCCGTACCAATTGGCCATGTTATAGGCGCAGTATCAAGAGCAAGCTTTTCTTCAATTTCATCTAAAAGCTCTATAGGATCACGTGCCTCACGATCCATTTTATTGATAAACGTAACAATAGGAATATCCCGCATCCGACACACTTCAAACAATTTTAATGTTCTAGGCTCAATTCCCCGTGCCGCATCCAAAACCATGACAGCACTATCAACAGCTGTGAGTGTGCGATAGGTATCGTCCGCAAAGTCCTCATGTCCTGGAGTATCTAGGAGATTAAAAATATGATTTTCATATTCAAACGTCATCACCGAAGTTACAACGGAAATACCACGATCACGCTCAATATTCATCCAATCAGAACGGGTTTGAATACGATCTTTTTTGGCTTTTACTTCTCCTGCAAGTTGAATAGCACCACCAAACAATAAAAGCTTTTCTGTCAATGTTGTTTTCCCAGCATCTGGGTGAGCAATAATTGCAAATGTACGGCGTCGCTTTACTTCCTGCACTCTCTTTTCCATTATTCCTCCACAGGACGTGCAAGCGCTTCAGCAATCAGTGCACGCATTTCATTAATCCCATAAAGCGCTATAAATGATCCCCATCGTGGACCTCGCTCTTGTCCCAGAAGGACTTCATACAACATTTGAAAAAAAACATTGGAAACACCAGGCCCACCTTCAGGGCTTTTTTTGCTATGATCTTGATAGCGTTCCGTTAACCGCGCAACATCAAGAAGCATATTTTGTAGCATATTGCCATCAACAGTTTCAGGTAAATTAGCTAATTTTTCATCAATTTGTGCTAATGTTGCTCGTTCGCTATCATCAGGGAGCCGGAATTTTTTGTTTGGTTTAACAAAAACATCAAAATATCTAATGGCAAACTTCACTAATTGATTAAGTTCTGGATAAGTTTGTGCATTTGCTCCTTTAGCGTAACGAGAAATAAAACCCCAAAGAACTTCTGCATTCTCCGCATTTGAAGCACTTACCAAATTTAAAAGCATCGCAAAGGAAACAGGCAAATCAACCTGCGGAGGACAACCATTATGAATATGCCATACAGGATTATTCAACCGCTCTTTCCATTCTTGGCGACCATAGGCTGAAAGATGCGCATAGTATTCATCAACCGCTTTAGGAATGACATCAAAATAAAGCCTTTTTGCTGTTTTAGGCTTTGAAAACATATAAAGCCCTAAACTCTCTGTTGGGGCATAAGTAAGCCATTCATCAATGGTTAAGCCATTTCCCTTGGATTTGGAAATTTTCTGCCCTTTCTCATCTAAAAATAGCTCATAGTTGAATCCTTCTGGGGACTTCCCACCTAATACTTTACAAATTTTAGAAGAAAGATTTGTGGAATCGATAAGGTCTTTTCCTGCCATTTCATAATCAATGCCAAGTGCTGTCCAACGCATTGCCCAATCCACCTTCCACTGACATTTAACCTTGCCCCCCGTAACCTCTGTTTCTATGGTTTCTCCTGTTTCTGGTTCGATATAAGTAACTGTACCTTTTTCAACATTACGCTCAATCATCGGTACCTGTAATACTTTTCCAGAAAAAGGAGAAATTGGTAAAAAGAGCGAATAGGTCGCTTGCCGCTCTGCACCCAATGTTGGTAAAATAATTGCCATAACCTTGTCATAACAGGCAAGGATTTTCAAAAGTGTTTCATCAAAACGACCAGAATGGTAATAATCCGTAGCACTTGCAAATTCATAATCAAAACCAAAACGATCAAGGAAAGCCCGTAGCCGCGCATTATTTGCTGCCCCAAAAGAAGGATAGTCATCTCCAAAAGGGTCGGGTACACGGCTCAACGGTTGACCAAGATAATGTTCCATCCTCTCGCGATCAGGCACATTCTCAGGAACCTTGCGCAAACCATCCATATCATCAGAAAAACAAAGCAATTTTGTTTTTACTTTATTCTCCGTAAGAATATGAAATGCATGACGCACCATGGTTGTACGTGCAACTTCCCCAAAAGTACCAATATGCGGTAAACCAGAAGGTCCATAACCTGTTTCAAATATCACACTGTCTGGATAACCCGTCTTTTCATACCGTTTGATAATCTTACGTGCTTCTTCAAATGGCCAAGTTCTCGATTGAAAAGCCGCATCTTTTAATTCAGGCGCAAGGTTAAGGGTATCACACTGATCACGCATCATTATTTGTCCTAAAAATTACACTCTTTCAAAATAGGGTGTATGGTTCTTGAATTTATTCGTCAATAATAGCAAGCAAAAAGATGAAAATTTCTTTATACTCTTAAGTCACAATACAAAAATCGCCCTCGCTATAAACATATTTTGTTCTGATAAAAATCAAAAACATTCAATATTATAAAGCAAAATTGACTTGTTTTGATTATCAGAGCCTTCATTGCTATTATTATCATGAATTTTGCTTATTATACTGATTTAGTACAAAAGCGAAGCCTCTAACATTGAATGAAAGGACTGCAAAAACCAACAGATAAAAATGCTTAAGTTAGGCATTCCATACAAAAGTACTTCCCCTACTTTACACTTGTCACTGTAATTTTCTATTTCTTTTTTTGTCACCTTGATGACGCATTGCTAATGTACGCAAACGTAAAGCATTTAATTTAATAAAACCAGTTGCATCTCTTTGATCATAAGTACCTTGATCATCCTCGAAAGTTACCAACTCACTCGAATAAAGTGATTTTTTACTTTGGCGCCCTTCAACAATTACGTTTCCTTTATAGAGTTTTAACGTGACTTCACCTTCAACATGTTCTTGAGATAAATCAATAGCTGCCTGCAGCATCTTACGTTCCGGCGAAAACCAAAATCCATAATAAATGAGTTCTGCATAACGTGGCATCAATTCATCTTTCAAATGAGCTGCACCACGATCTAGCGTTAAAGATTCTATAGCTCTGTGAGCCGTTAAAAGAATGGTCCCCCCTGGTGTTTCATAAATACCCCGCGATTTCATACCCACAAAGCGATTTTCTACCAAATCTAACCGACCAATACCATTATCGCGCCCATAATGATTTAATTCTGCAAGTAAAGTTGCAGGAGATAAATTTTTTCCATTGATTGAAACAGCATCACCTTTTTTAAAGCCAAGAGTGATTCTGGTTGCTTGATCTGGAGCATCTTCCACCGAAAGAGTACGCATATGGACATATTCAGGAGCAGGAAGTGCTGGATCTTCTAAAATCTTTCCTTCTGATGAAGAATGCAATAAATTTGCATCCACTGAAAAAGGTGCTTCGCCTTGCTTATCCTTTTCTACAGGAATTTGATGTATACGAGCAAATTCAAACAGATCTGTCCGACTCTTAAAATCCCAATCACGCCATGGAGCAATAATCTTTATATCAGGGTTAAGAGCATAAGCGGAAAGCTCAAAGCGTACCTGATCATTGCCTTTGCCCGTTGCCCCATGAGCAATTGCATCTGCTCCTGTTTCCTTAGCAATTTCAATAAGGCGTTTTGAAATAAGTGGGCGTGCAATTGATGTTCCTAAAAGATAAGTTCCCTCATAAACGGTATTGGCTCGAAACATCGGAAAAACAAAATCACGCACAAATTCTTCGCGCAAATCTTCAATATAGATTTCTTTAACACCTAACATTTCAGCTTTACGACGAGCAAATTCTAGCTCTTCCCCCTGCCCCAAATCCGCTGTAAAAGTTACAACTTCAACGCCTAGCGTACTTTGCAACCATTTGAGAATAATTGACGTATCCAATCCCCCTGAATAAGCCAAAACAACTTTTCTAATATTTTGCCACTTCTTCATTTCAAAATTCTATATGAGCTGCTCTTTTATCTCTACCTAGAAATCAAAACAATGCAACAAATATAAAAATAAATTCTCTTTAAGCAACATTAAAAAGACGCAAAAAACGTAAATAAAAACGCTTTAGAGTGTAAATAATGAATACTGCTTAAAAATAAAAGGAGATTTACGTGTCATTTCTACCGGAGTGGTCTATTGTTGTACAATTTGCTTTAGCATCGTTGATTTTAGCACTTATTCCAGGACCTGATATGATGCTTTCTGTAGGACGAACCATTACACAAAGCAAAAAAGCTGGAATTATGTGCGCCTTGGGTAGTGCAACAGGGTTTGCCATTCAGGTTACCGCTGTAGCACTTGGCTTATCAGCGCTTATTTTTGCTGCGCCACACACTTTTATTCTTCTAAAAATTGCTGGCGCCTTTTATCTTTTATGGTTTTCTTTTCAAGCGTTACGGAGAAATCCAACTTTTTCCTTCGAACAGACATCTTCTAAATCTCAAAGCGCTAAACGTAACTATCTTGCTGGTATTGGAATCAATCTTTTAAATCCTAAAGTTATACTCTTTAACGCGACATTCTTACCACAATTTATCAATGCGGATGATCCTATGGCAACACAAAAGCTACTCTTTTTAGGACTCTCTTATATCCCTATTTCTTTTCCCATTACAATTTCTATCGTTTTTACAGCGCATAAACTTACCAAAATTCTCAAGAAAAAACCTCTTTATATTCGCTTTCTCGACTGGCTTATTGCTGGTACTTTTACTATCTTTGCCCTCCATCTCCTTATAGTTACAAAAATTGATTTATAAATGTAATTTATCGTTTTTAATTTAAATGAGAACCAAAATATTGTAGGATTCTCTCATTTCAAACCTGTTTATTTTGAATCAAACAATATCTTTCCCTTGTACGTTATAAGCGAATCGGGAGTTTTCGTGTGTGAAGCGAAATCTTTTTAAAGAACGTAATAAACAAAAGAGTGAGGCAATACACAATCTCCACTTTTTAAAAGATATTACCGTAGATGCTTTTAAAAGTCATAAAATAGAATTAAAATGTACGATAATAATATGGAAATTAGTTAAGACCCTTAAGACTTCATATTGCCTCTAAATGAGGTTTCCTCCTTATTTTAGAAATTACGCAAACAGACTGCTATATACAATATTTCTCCCCATTGAGCATATAAAAGCTGAAACTGTTCGTCTAACACTTATCCATCTTAATCTCTGTCTCACACATGCTATTATATGCTGATTTACTGAAAAAAAAGCATAGGCTTTAATATCGCAGAAAGTTGCATTAACTAATGACCAATGGCATTTTCAAGTCGCAAACGTTCAGATTTCCGTAAACGCTCTGAAGCTGATTTAAGTTGTCCACATGCCGCTAAAATATCGCGTCCACGCGGTATCCGAATAGGAGAAGCATAGCCCGCTTGATTAACGACATCAGCAAAACGCTCGATTTGCTCCCAATCAGAACACTGATAATTGCTCCCTGGCCACGGATTAAAAGGGATTAAATTGATCTTAGCAGGAATCCCTTTCAATAACTTAATCAATCGCTTAGCATCATCTAAACTATCATTGATATCTTTCAGCATAACATATTCAAAAGTGATTCGTTTTGCATTGGAAAGACCAGGATAATTACGGCAAGCCTCCATTAGTAAAGCAAGCGGATATTTTTTATTAATGGGAACAAGCATATCCCTTAATGTATCGTGTACTGCATGGAGTGAAATCGCCAACATAACACCAATTTCTTCTCCGGTTCGGATAATTCCAGGAACAACCCCACTGGTTGAAAGCGTAATCCGACGTTTTGATAAAGAAAGCCCATCGCCATCAGAAGCAATTAATAAAGCTTTTTTAACAGCTTCAAAATTATAAAGAGGTTCTCCCATCCCCATCATAACAATATTGGTAATTTTGCGACCTTCAATGGGAACTATTGCCCCATCAGGGGTATTTTTATCAGGAAAATCACCCAAACAATCACGTGCAACCAATAATTGTGCCAAAATTTCTTCCGCAGTCAGATTGCGAACAAGCATCTGCGTTCCCGTATGGCAAAAAGAGCAAGTTAACGTACACCCTACTTGCGATGAAAGACATAAAGTACCACGTCCTTCTTCAGGGATATAAACCGTTTCAATTTCAACAGGCCTTCCAGCTCCACGTGCAGAAAAACGTAAGAGCCATTTACGCGTACCATCTTTTGATATTTGTTCTCCAACAATTTCTGGGCGCGCAATGGAGAAATGACACTTAAGTGTTTCTTGCATTGCTTTAGAAATATTCAGCATCTCATCAAAATTTGAAACACCACGCACATAAAGCCAATGCCAAAGCTGACGCACACGCATACGCGTTTGATGCTCTGGTACACCAACCGTCTTTAAAGCTTGCACCATCTCATCTTGTGACAAACCAATTAAAGAGAGCTTAGAACTCTCCTTCACGACCACATTATCTGTTTCTCGCGCAAAACATGAACCAACTGGTCTAAGGTCATAGGAAATGGCCATTGCTTTCCAATTCACATCACTATTCTAGAAATTATCGAAACCTTAATGGCACTTTTGAGCTGCATTTAATGCAGCAGTGACCCCTTTTAAGGAATAAGTATAAGTGGTATGCGTTCCTCGTTTTGATATCGCTTTCACTGTCATATTGCTTCCTGCACGCATAGCAGAAACAAGCTGCTTTTCTAGCTCTGATGAAGCCAACCAAGCTGAGGAATCTTTCGTGAAAAAATCAAAGTCCTTACCTCCAATGGTCACTGTCACTCTCGACCCTTCTTGAAGGGTATAACCAGCCATAAACTGCGGTTCAAACGAAATAGGTGAATGAGAACGCTTGGTAACCAAGAAAAAGTTATCACCATGATTAACTGTCGTTGGAAGAGCCTTCAAAGGTACCGATAACACATAGCAAATCGTATTTTTGGGCGATTTATAAGAATAGGCTCCCCACGCTTCAAATTGATTTAAACGGCTTGGCGTTTGTGCATATGCCACGCCCGCTGTAACAAAAACCATTACAGATGCAGCAATAACAGTCTTTTCAAACATCTTCATTTAGCTCACTTCTTTAGTCTCTAACAAGATTCTCTTCATTGGAAAAATTCAACAAAAACTCCTCGATATCCATGTGTTATTGTCTTAATTCCTTCAATAAGCGAAATATTTTCACACTAACCAGAATAGATTTCCACGTTCCATTGTGACCTTTTAATCGTTACCAAAACATAAACTTCTTATTCAATAACCACATTAAAAAATAACATCTTCATTTTATGCTACTCATTTCGTTTTTGTATAAAAAACGATTTCTTTAAGCTATAGAACTTCAAAACGAGATGAAAATATACCATCACTCTGTTAAGAAATAAACCATACTCTTTATGTCACAAGCAATCTGATGCAAAATTTTGAAAATACACCCCATACTCCCCGCAAAAAAGCTTAATCGCCTTACGGATATCACTTCTCGACTTTATGCATTCAATACATTTATGTTCACAAAATACTCCATCTTTCACCCATTATAGTGCATTCATACTTCGTATTCAATATCGTCCCGATAACACTTTTTCTCAATCTTCAAAATATCTTGTAAAAATAATAAAATATTATCAAGATATTAATAATAAAACATAAAGAATTCAGATTCTATCTCAATAATCACATACCACTTTGTTTCTTTTGATCTTATTTCCCTATATATTTTATCTCCAATTATTAATTTCTAAAATGATTTTAGTAGCTTATAATAGCTTAATCATATTATTTTAATATGTTAGACGACATTTTCCTTTCTGTTATAAAAAACTTCCTAAGAATTCTTTTGAAAAGTTTCCTTCTCTTATTTCTAAGTAATTTATCAACAAAAATATAAAATCTTTTTCTACAGCAATTTTAACCTTATCGTTTTTTAACAACATTTTAATCAATTAAAGTGGATCTGAATAAATCTTCCCATGCACAAAGCTGTTTCACCCAACCTAAAGCTATAACTTTCATTTTTACCGTACAAAATTGTTTTTTAGCATGGGCTCTATAAAACAGCTGACATCTAAATCATATCTATAAAATAGTTGACCTCCCCACTTGTGAAGAAGCAAACCGGCACCATAACACTATTTTCCAGCTCCCAATGTTTTGCTACAACCCTCGATACTTGAGACGATTCATAGGAAGCATTTTTACCCTTTCTTGTACAGTTTTTATCCACACGCTAATTCCATTTACAACATGCAAAATAGTGAATTATATTTATAAATCAATATCTTGCTATACTGAGGATACACTCTTATTTCTTCTTGAGCATTAAAATATTATCCCTAAACACTCAAACTCAATTTACGAAAAAATTCGATGCACAAATAAATTTTTCTGTTGATTTCTTTCCCGCTTTCAAAGGACAAAGATTCTTAATCCAATCTGGACTGAAAAAGTTTGGATTCTTGTCGAGCGGTCTCCTCTTGTCTTCCCACTTATGTGATTTACCTAACCAAAAGCTCTACAAACAAGTCCTGCTTAAGAATATTTACCACACATTCTAAAAGCATTTAATGTATTAAGAAGACTTACATGCCTTATCTCTCCACACCTCAAATGATGGCTTTTTACAGTACAACAGGATAAATGAACCCACGAAGCATAATGATTAGATGCTTTAATATACAAGAGCAAGTAACAAAAACAAGTACTTCGTTTTTGTTACTTGCTCTTTAAAAAGAAGGTTCGCTTAGAAACGATTTCTCAAAATTGCATGACATAACCTTTTGTTATCAGTCTTTTAAGATAAAAATTATATTATTTTCTACGTTCCGTGGTGTATACCTTGCAACTTATACACTCATAATATCTTCTAAGCTGCATTTGATTCTGAAGTTTGAATCAGTAAAGCATAAAGCGCATTAGCATTATGCGTATTGCGCAATTTTTGCACAACATCAGTGTGACGCAAAACACGTGCGATCTGTGATAAAGCTTTTAAGTGATCTGCACCAGCATTTTCAGGTGCTAAAAGGAGAAAAACGAGATCTATAGGTTCGTCATCAAGAGCTTCAAAATCAACAGGACTTTCAAGACGTGCAAATATACCAATGATCCGATTAATATCAGGTAATTTTCCATGAGGAATCGCAATACCTCCACCCAAACCCGTTGAACCAAGCTTCTCGCGTTGTAAAACAACATCAAAAATCACATGCTCACTAAGACCTGTTAGCTTGGAAGCTTTTTCGGCTAAAATTTGCAGAACCTGTTTTTTCGAATTAGCCTTAAGAGCCGGAATGATCGCTTCCGGTGCTATTAACTCACTCAAATTCATACTTTAATTTTCCTCTTACACGCTAAAATGCTCATCAATAAACCTATAAACGGTATAGATACTTAATGTTCTTTCACTTTTCGCAACATCGCATGTGTTTTTACTTTTCAATTTATAATGGGTGATGGCTCAATACATCTCATATCACTTCTAACACAACAATAAATAGTATTCGGATCATCATTAACGGCATGAGAAACCAAAGAAATGAAGTTGTTCATAAAGTTAATTTCCTCACGACTCTAGAAAAGGTCATTATTCATAAATTTATTAAACTTGTCATAAGAGTTGATGTATAATTCGCCATCAGAGTTTTTCTTTCTTTAAAAATGAGCCCTTAAATTAAGATGAAAAGCATACTGAGCAAAATGGACCTTTACTTTGAAAATTACTGTATAGCTTGAACATCGCCTTATAACAAGAATATAAAGGTTTTTAGAGATTTAATGATTGTTTTGAAAGGTTTATAGATTTATCCTGATATCTTTAGCCGAGCTCCTATTTTCAAATAGGCCATATAAACCAATAAAATACGACAACTCCTATTGAATAACCGCAATATATAACCGGTGCTCCCATCAAAATACCTAAAACAGCATCATCGATATATTATTTGATTCGACAGAGAAAAATATGATAAATATCTCTTACCTTTCAATAACACACGCATTTATTGAGAGCTTCGTTTATCACTCATTATCAAGTTAATCTAGTGATATCTTTTCTATGATACAATCATGAGCAAGCTAAACTTATAAAACAACAAACTAACCCTCTAATGATGAAGTCTTTTTCACCACTCAATAACAACATTAAGGTTATAGTCATAAAAGAAGTTTTGGCATAAATAAGGAGATTTTCAGTAATAATGTTTGGTTAAACTTAAATGGAAACTCGTGAAAGCTGTAAAATCAAAGAGAAAACTGATTTCCCAAATAAATTCTGCGTACATCAACGTTGTTGATAATATCATTAGGACAACCGTGAACTAACACCCGCCCTGTATGAATAATATAAGCGCGATCGACAAGCCCTAATGTCTCACGCACATTATGATCCGTTATCAGAACACCAATGCCACGCCTAGTTAAATGACGAATAAGTTGTTGAATATCGAAAATAGCGATAGGATCAATTCCTGCAAATGGTTCATCAAGTAACATAAAATGGGGACGAGAAGCTAAAGCGCGCGCAATTTCAAGTCGCCGACGTTCACCTCCAGATAACGAAAGTGCAGACATTTTACGTAAATGATCAATTTTAAATTCATGTAAAAGGCTATCTAACTCTTCACGTTGTTTAAGGCGATCTTTTTCAACGACCTCTAAAACAGCTTTAATGTTATTTTCTACTGAAAGACCACGAAAAATAGAAGCCTCCTGTGGAAGATATCCAATACCTAAACGCGCACGTCGATACATCGGAAGATGCGTAATATCAAATCCATCAATTTTAATGGATCCTCCATCAGATTTTATGAGCCCCGTAACCATATAAAAACAAGTTGTTTTACCTGCCCCATTGGGCCCTAAAATGCCAACGGCTTCTCCCGTACGAATGCCAAAAGAAACACCATTAACAGTTCGTCTTCCTCGATAAACTTTAATCAAGTTACTGGCAATCAAGGTCCCTTTTAAGGGATTTTTTGAAGCTTCACTTTCAAGATTATATTTATCGGTCTGTTTTTTTCTTTTGATTCCAAACATGAAATCTTAATGGCCATTCTTTTGATTTTGTTTTAAAATAATAGAAACACGACCTTTTTTCTTAGGCGTCTCACAACCTTCTAAAAAAGCCTTTCCGCTTTCCATATTTGCCGTTAGTTTGCACCCCGTGGCCACATTGTCACCGTCAGTTAACACAACATGACTCCCTGTCAAACTCATCATTTTTGACTTTCCATCAAAAACGCCTTTATCACCCGTAGCAATTTGCGTAGCAATTTTTATATAAACTTTTCCTAAAGCTTCCATTTTTTGTATACCCGACGAACCAAATAAAGAAACAGATGATGCCTTTGTATCTTCCTTGTTTTTATCAATTTCTTTATATGCTTTATCGTAGTAAACAACTAATTTTGCCGTTCTTAAAAGACGTTCACCTTGCACCACTGAAACATCACCTTTAAAAAGCGCTATCCCTTCTTTATCACGTATTTCCAAAGAATCTGCATGAAGTTCTACCGGTTCTTTGTCGCTTGATAAACTTATTCCAAAATGAGCCACTTCGGCATATCCTAAAACTGCTCCTCCTAACATTCCCATGCTAAAAGCCAAGGTCACACCTATCCATCTTTTGTACGATTTCATTATTTCAATTCTTCTGTTTGTATATACACATACTTCTCTTTATAAATATCCTTTGAAGATTCGTATTGATATTACGTCATTGCTTTTGAAGCACTAAATGCACACCACCATGGAAATACACGTTTTTTCCTTTTTCTCGAATTTGTAAGGCATTTGCGGCAAGATGCAAACCGGCTTGCTGAATATTAACACGCTGATCTGTTTTTAACTGTCCCTCGGATAAGTTAATACTCGCTGACATAAATTGTGCCATCATCCCATCATTCGTCGTAATGGTGAATGGCTTGTCCAACTGTAAAAAACCATTAATGTTATCGTAAACCCCCCCTTGTGCTGCGAGAAAAACCTGTTTTTGTTGGCCCATAAATGCTTTAGCTGTAATGTTTTGCAACCCAATCATTCCAGAGTGTGTATGGTCTTGAAATGCCTTTTCTGCTTTAAGCCAATAAGGTTCATGAGCACGCGTATACCCTTCTAACTTTGGATTGAGCATTGTCAAATTCACCACGCCACTTTCTTCATTATTCAAAGGCATAGAATCAGAAGTAACGGGAACCAAGAAAAACGTAAACCAGCAAAAAACCAGCGCTGAAATCAACGCTAAGAGAGGTAAAAAAATTTTTAATATGCTAATGCGACGCGAATGAAGGGATGCTTTTTTAAAAACATCTCCAAAAGATGATTGCGTTGAAAAGGCTTCATAATTATTGTGTACGGACATACTCTCCTAATCTCTTAAATACTCCGCATTTTTAATCTGTATAACCTTTATAGAAGGTATTTTCAAATTTTGTTTCTTGCAATTTGTTTTTTCTTGGTTTTATTTTGCTTTTATCCGTTTATATATTGTAATATGCATGAAGTGCACAATTACAAAAAAATTTTTGTGTGAAAGTGAGGCTATTGTGGTAAAATCAGAGCTTGTGCAAATTATCGCTCGTCATAACCCGCATCTTTTTCAACGGGATGTAGAGAATATTGTAAACGCTATTTTTGAGGAAATTTCAACAGCACTTGCAAATGGCAATCGCGTTGAACTTCGTGGATTTGGAGCTTTTTCTGTAAAAAGCCGTTCAGCCCGTAATGGACGTAATCCACGAACAGGTGAAGCCGTTTCTGTTGAAGAAAAGTGGATTCCTTTTTTTAAAACTGGCAAGGATTTACGCGACCGTCTTAATCAGTGAGAAACTTATGATAATTAAACGTATTCTTCTAACAAGTATCGGTGTGATTCTCACAGCGTTCTTGATTATTTTTATCGTGGCTAATCGTCAGATGGTTCCGTTAACCCTTGATCCTTTTAGAGCAGATTCTGAAAGTTTTACTTATCATGCTCCCCTTTTTATATGGCTCTTTATTTTCTTTGGTTTTGGTATTTTATTAGGAAATCTGATCAGTTGGTTTTCCTATCACAAATACAAAAAAGCTCTCAAAAAAAGTAAAGCAGAGATCGAGAAATTGAAAACGTCTATCACAAATCTGGTGTAATGGTATTTTAATTAAATCTTTTCTCTCTTTATTTTATATTCAGTACAGATTTAAAAGTGCTCTTTTATTTTTTTTTATACATGTTTTAATTGGCTTTAGCTCTTTTGCACTTTTACGAAACACTTAAGAGCTTTATAATATATTTTCATACCTCATATACCGTGATACAAAACATGCCCGCACAATGCTTTCAATCCTCCCATAACAATAGATATCCGCAGGAAAAGTTGCCCCTTATTTTAGAAACAGGTGTAAGTGAAAACTATGCTCTCATTGATTCTGGTCATGGACAAAAATTAGAACGTTATGGAGCTTACCGCATTATTCGACCAGAAGGTCAAGCACTATGGAAACCCGCTTTACCACGAAAACAATGGGCTGATGTTGATGCTATTTTCACAGGAAACCGTGATGAAGAAGGGGTTGGTCGTTGGCATTTTCCTAAAAAGCCACTTGATGAAACATGGACTCTTTCTTGGAATGGATTGTTTTTTCTAGGCCGTTTTACTTCCTTTCGTCATGTGGGGGTTTTTCCTGAACAAGATGCTCATTGGCGCTCTATGGAAGAGCAAATTGTTAAAGCCGAACGTCCTATAAAATTGTTGAATCTTTTTGGCTATACAGGTATTGCCTCTTTGATTGGGGCACGAGCGGGTGCGAATGTTACCCATGTTGATGCTTCTAAAAAAGCCATTGCGTGGGCAAAAGCTAATCAAGAAAAAGCAGGATTACCAGATCATTCTATTCGCTGGATTTGCGATGATGCTATGAAATTTGTCGAGCGTGAACTGCGTCGTAAGAAAAGCTATGATATGATTCTTCTTGATCCCCCTGCTTATGGGCGTGGACCCCATGGTGAAATTTGGCAACTGTTTGATCATTTACCCGCTATGATCTCAAATTGTCGTAAACTTCTCTCTGATAAACCGCTCTCTGTTGTCCTTACAGCTTATTCTATTCGTGCTTCCTTTTTTGCACTTCATGCTTTAATGCGTGATGCATTTGTAAATCTTGGTGGTACAGTCGAATCAGGAGAACTCATTTTGCGTGAAGAAGTTTCAGGACGTGCTCTTTCTACTTCTCTTTTTAGCCGTTGGATTGCTTGAATATGTGTAGACCCAAAACTGGTAGAGTGAAAGAAATTACCTCTCTTAGCAACCCCATCATAAAAGACCTTAAAGCACTTAGCCAAAAGAAAAACCGTAATAGAGAAGGTCTTTTCATGGCAGAAGGATTGAAATTGGTCATTGATGCTCTCAATCTCGGCTGGACAATACAGACGCTTATTTTTTCTAAAAGTAAAATCGGTAATGCTGCTATCGAAAATACTGCCGCACGTGCTGTAGCCAACGGTGGTTTTGTTATTAAAGCCTCACAAAAGGTTATGGAATCACTTACACGACGCGATAATCCACAAACAGTTATTGGTATTTTCAAGCAAAAATGGCACTCTCTTGAAATGATAAAAGGACAGATTAAAGATGTTTACATCGCGCTAGATCGTGTACGTGACCCTGGAAATCTTGGTACCATTATTCGAACTGCTGATGCTGTAGGTGCTAAAGGTGTTATTTTAATTGGCGAAACAACAGACCCTTTCTCGCCTGAAACGGTCCGTGCAACCATGGGATCTATTTTCTCTGTACCACTTTATCGTCTTGATGAAAGCGCCTTTTTAAACTGGTCTGCTCACTTTAAAGGTATGATCGTTGGAACACATCTCAAAGGATCTCTGGATTATCGCACACTTGATTTCAAAAATGGCCCTATTATCCTTTTAATGGGAAATGAAAAACAGGGATTATCAGATCTTCTTACAAATCGGTGTGATAAACTTGCGCGTATTCCACAAAGCGGACGTGCAGACTCGCTTAATCTAGCTGTAGCAACAGCTGTTATGCTTTATGAAATCCGTCGCCCCTATTTAATACTGGAACCATGTGAGGAAAAATATGATGCGTAAATCACTCCCTTTTCTTCTCTTGGGCTTGGCTTTTACAGTAGTACTTGATCAAGCTGTCAAATACTGGGTTATGCACAATATGCCTTTAGGAACAGAAATTTCGCTTATACCTTTTCTTTCCCTTTATCATGTGCGTAATTCTGGCATTGCATTTTCGTTTTTTTCTTCCTTTTCTCACTGGGGAATCATCGCCATCACAATCATTGTGATTATCTTCCTTCTATGGCTATGGAAAAATACTGAACATAATAAGTCTTTAATGCGCTTTGGCCTTATTCTTATTATTGGGGGAGCAATTGGCAATCTCGTTGATCGTATTCGCTTTCATCATGTCACTGATTATATACTCTTTCATATTGATGATATTTTTTATTTTGCTATTTTCAACCTTGCAGATAGTTTTATAACTCTCGGTGTTATTGCCATTCTTATTGAAGAATTGCGCACTTGGATGAAAGAAAAACGTCATTCTAACAGTACATCTTCTCATTGATATGCTCATTGTCTTAGAAAACAGAGCTTATTGACCATCATAAGCCTGATTGTAAATTGATTTTTCTTGGATAATTCTTGCAGCTAATTGTTTTTCGTGTTTCTTTTCATAAAATTATAAAATCTTATTTTTCAACTTTACACTTCTACACTTGGTCAATGCAAAAGAAATGAACTCAAATAGAAATCAATATTTTTTATCCATATGTCCTCTATCAAATTCAGAGAGAAAATATTTTACAGCATTTAAAGTTCTATTATTTGCTTAGAACATTTGCTTTTCATATGTTTTTTAGTTTTTACAGATATTGTTTTTTACAGAGCCTTTCTTAAGTGCTTCGTTAAAAAACTCTCCTTTTTTATTTTATATATTGTTTAATAAAAAACATTTTTTCAACTATTTTCAATGGTGTATTGTTAAAGCAACCTATTGATTATAAATATAAATCATCGTTTTTTATATTGGATAAAAGCCCTTAATAGCCTAAATCTCTTTTATTTGAAATATCATTTAGCATACAAAAAGACAGTTTATCACTATATATCAATATGTTATATAAATCCAATTCAATAGCTCTTCTAACCGTGCAAAACAGGTGCAATATTGAAGGTTGAAAAATAGTATTATAGATACTTGCCGCTCTTCTTACAAATGCAAAAATAGTGGATATTTTATAAAGGATTGTATTACATAGTTTCTGTGAATAATAAAAATTTTTTGGGTGTAGTCTTTTTATCTTGTAAAAATATGGCAAAAAATGGAAATATTTTTTATTAAAATGAACCGTTTCCTTACCAATTTGTAAGGTTCCTTCTTCATATAAATCTCTTGTAATTTTTAAATAAATCTCCATAATAAGAGCAAATATGCTGGAATTCTGTCAGTGATTCTTAAGGGTTTTTGTATTTGCCCAATTAAGGCTTATGCCAAGCTTATCTGTGTAATGACAGAGACACTTTTAAAGCCCTATACCTGACGGGACATATGCTAAAGGATTTTATATTATGGCTAATTTTAAAAATTTACGTTCGGCGCCTACTTCTCACGCCGATGCATCAATTGATCAGGGATTGCGCGATTATATGTTGGGTGTCTACAATACAATGGCCATTGGTTTGCTTATTACAGCTGCTGCCGCTTATGTAATTGTATCATTAGCAACGACAACAGATATGAGCCAAGCAGCAGCTCAAATCAATAGCAGTGTTTATTTAACATCATTTGGAGTAACATTTTATACATCGCCATTCTCTTACATTGTTATGTTTGCACCACTCATAGCAGTTTTATTCCTCAGTTTTAAAATTAATACATTGAGCACAAATGCTGCTCGTAGCCTCTTTTTTGGTTATGCTGCTCTGGTTGGTCTTTCACTGTCTTCAATCGTTTTGCGCTATACGACAGAAAGTGTTGTGCAAACCTTTGTCATTTCCGCTGCAGCTTTTGGAGCTCTTTCACTTTATGGTTATACGACAAAGCGTGATCTCACGGCAATCGGTTCATTCCTATTCATCGGATTGATCGGCTTGTTTCTTTCCATGATTGTGAACATTTTTCTTGGATCAAGCGCTTTGCAATTTGCTATCTCTGTGATTGGCGTGTTGATCTTTGCTGGTTTAACAGCCTACGATACCCAAAGCATTAAGTTGATGTATTATGAAGGAGATGAAAGCGACACCAGAGGACGTAAAGTTATTATGGGCGCGTTGAATCTTTATCTTGATTTCATCAATATGTTTGTCTTCTTGCTACAATTTCTTGGCTCAAACCGTGATTGATTGCAGAAATCATAACTTAATTAAAAAACCTTGTTTCTAAAAGAGACAAGGTTCTTTTGTTTTTAGTGTAAGTCTTTACCCTTTGCCTCTTAGGGACTATTCTTTTCGCAAAATGACAAAAATACCTTATAAGCAAAAATTCCCTTGGTTTACCGGTTTTATCCAACAAAAACTCCATAGCTCCCTTTTAAATGCAATTCACAGCCGCTCTCATCATCAATCAAACATCATCAATCAAAATAGTAATTATGATCTGACTGTTGCTTCCTATAATGTGCATAAATGTGTAGGTGTTGATAAAATTTTTAATCCTACAAGAATTGTCCGTGTTATTACTGAATTACAAGTTGATATCCTTGCTCTTCAAGAAGCAGATAGACGTTTTGGAGAACGCGTCGGTTTGATTAATCTTCAGCTATTAAAAGCTGAAACCGGTTTGATTCCTGTACCTCTTAATACTATGTCACCTCATGGACACGGTTGGCATGGGAATGCTCTTTTTTTGCGAAAGGGATATGTACGTGATACTTTACAAGTCACTCTGCCCAGTATTGAACCACGTGGGGCTGTAATTGTAGAGTTGGAAATGGCAGCAGGCCCTATTCGTATTATTGCGGCTCATTTTGGCTTATTACGTTACTCTCGTAAACAACAAACAAAAATGCTCCTTGAAATTTTCCAAAAACGCTCCCTTATGCCTACACTCCTCATAGGAGATTTTAATGAATGGCGGATGGGAAAAGGCTCATCTTTAAATCATTTTTCTCCCTATTTTGATAGCACTTTTGAAGTTGTACCAAGTTTTCCATCTCGCTTTCCTTTTTTAGCCCTTGATAGAGTTTTTTCTTTTCCCCACCAATTGGTAACAAGTATTGAAAATCATCATTCACCGCTTGCACGCATTGCTTCAGATCATTTGCCTATCAAAGCCTATCTTAATCTTTCCAACGCAATCAACATTCTTAAAAATAAATAAAAAAATTAATGTGCCTCATCCCAATTTTGAGCCGTCATGACTTTTACTTCAAGCGGTACAGATAAAGATAAAATCGGCATTGTAGCATTTTCCATAACATTTTTAACAACAGCCATGGTTTTTTTACTCTCTTCTTCTGGTACTTCAAAAATCAGTTCATCATGCACTTGCAGCAACATTTTTGCTGATAGTTTTTCTTCTTTTAAAGCATTTTCCATCTGTATCATAGCGCGGCGAATAATATCAGCCGCGGAACCTTGAATTGGAGCATTGATAGCTGCTCGCTCATTAAGAGAACGAATTTTTACATTCTTTGCTTTTATTTCTGGATAATGGATACGACGTCCAAAAATTGTTTCTACGTAACCATTTTCACGTGCAAAGATTTTGGTCTTCTCCATATAATCTTTAATTCCTGGAAATCTTTCAAAATACAGTTGAATATAACGACCCGCTTCTTGGCGTGAAATTCCCAATTGATTGGCTAATCCAAAAGCTGAAATACCATAAATAATACCAAAATTAATCGCTTTTGCACGCCGTCGTATATCTGAATGCATTCCTTCTATCGCAACACCAAACATTTGTGATGCCGTTATAGCGTGAATATCATGCCCTTTAGCAAAAGCTTCTTTTAATGCTTTTATATCCGCAATATGTGCAAGAATACGCAATTCAATCTGACTATAATCAGCAGAAAGTAACACATGTCCTTTTGGAGCAATAAAAGCTGTTCGAATTTTACGTCCTTCAGCAGTCCGCACTGGAATATTTTGCAAATTTGGCTCTGATGATGATAACCGCCCTGTTGATGTTATTGCCAAAGAATAATTCGTGTGAACTCGCCCTGTTTTTGAAAAAATATAAGAAGGCAAGGCATCTGTATAGGTAGATTTTAGCTTTTCAAGTTGACGCCACTCAATAATTTTACGCGGTAAAACATGACCTTCAGCAGCCAACTCTTCTAAGGTCTGTGCAGAAGTTGACCATTGTCCACCCTTAGTTTTAGCGCCTCCAGGTAATCCCATTTTTCCAAAAAGGATATCCCCTAATTGCTTTGGCGAGGCAAGATTAAACTTTTCATCAGCTTGTTTGTAAATTTCCTCTTCTAGAATCAAAGCAGCTTGTGCCAATTCTCCTGAAAGACGCAATAAAATCTGCCGATCAATAAGAATCCCACGTTCTTCCATTCTTGCAAGAACTTCTACAAGGGGTCGATCAAGACGTTCATAAATTTTTGTCATTCCACGAGCAACAAGTTGAGGTTTTAATACTTGCCAAAGGCGTAGCGTTATATCAGCACGTTCCGCCGCATAAAGGGTTGCTTGTTTTAAATCTACTTGTGCAAAAGAAGTAATTTTTTTTCCGTTATGCGTTAAATCTTTATAGGAAATTGGTTTATGCTCAAGCCAACGTTCAGACAAATCATCCATATTATGAGTTAATGTTCCAGCATCAAAAGCATATGATAAAAGCATGGTATCATCAAAAGAGCTTATAATAATGTCGTATTGCTTCATCACCAACCAATCATATTTTATATTCTGACCAATTTTTAACACCGATGAATCTTCTAATATCGGTTTTAAAAGTGCTAAAGCTTTTCGGGTCTCAATCTGCGAGGCAATGCGCCCGCCCCTCAAAAGGTCCTCTTCTCCTTCATAAAAATGTTCAAGAGGTATATAAGCTGCTTTTTCTGGCTGTAATGCGAGTGAAAAACCAACAAGCTTTGCTTGCATCGGATCAAGAGATGTTGTTTCAGTATTAAAAGCGAAGAAACCCTGCTCTTGTGCTTGTGACAACCAATCTTTTAAAATTTCCTCATCAAGAATTGTTGTATAAGCATCTCTTGTAATTTTTTGAGTCAGCGCTTGATCTTTACGTTTTTGTGCAAAAACTTGTGGAGAATTTTCAGAAAAATTATGAAGAGATGCGCGCTCAGTATTCTTGATATCAGAGTCATGCCCGTGGTTCAGTTTTTCCCATTCAACATCTATATCAAGTGCATCAATAACAGCCGCATCGCATGACGTTGCCTCTGCCACGCGACGCGTTAATGTTGAAAATTCCATCGCTTTCAAAAAAGCAATTAAACGTGGACCATCTTGTGGCTCCAAAATAAAATCATCTAAATCATTATCTATAGGAACATCTGTTTTAAGCCTAACAAGTTCACGAGAAATTTTAACTTGTTCTCTATAAGCTTGAATGTTTTCACGTCGTTTTGTTTGTTTAATTTCTGTTACGTTTTGCAATAAAAGATCAAGAGAATCAAACTGATCTAACAACTGAGCTGCAGTTTTGGGACCAATGCCTGGAATACCCGGTACATTATCCGTTGAATCTCCAATTAATGCTTGTAAATCAATCATTTTTTCAGGTGCAACACCCCATTTTTCTACAACTTCTGAGATACCTATATGCTTGTCTTTCATTCCATCATATAAAGATACATGCGTATTTACGAGTTGCATAAGATCCTTATCAGAAGAAATAATGGTTGTTTTTGCCCCAACCTTTGTTGCCAATTTTGCATAGGTAGCAATCAAATCATCCGCTTCAAAGCCTTCCTTTTCAATACAAGGCAAATTAAAAGCCTTCGTTGCTTGACGTATCAGCGCGAATTGAGGAATTAGATCTTCAGGAGGTTCAGCGCGATTCGCTTTATATTCAGGATAAATTTGTTTCCGAAAAGTATCAGATGAATAATCAAAAATAACAGCAAAATGTGTTGGAACAATACCAGTCGCTGTATTACGAGCATCACAAAGTAATTTCCATAACATATTGCAAAAACCAGCTACTGCTCCTACAGGAAGTCCATCCTTTTTACGTTTTAAAGGCGGCAAAGCATAATAAGCACGAAAAACATAGCCTGATCCGTCAACCAAAAAAAGATGATCTGTTGCTTTCATGACAATTTTATTTCTCCATTTCAGCTAAAAACGCAAATTACCCTTATATATTTTTTTCACTTTTATTTTATTTTTTTCACTTTGCCTCTAAAAAGCCATTTTTTCTTTTCATAAGACATGAAGTCGTTGCACTTTATATTAAGTACCTAGAGCTTTTCTTTGCTGTTACAGGATTAATAGCTTTCATTTTGCTCCTCCTATGATAGCTGAGGTACGATGTAGCGACAGGGTCGTTGTGGTGTTCCCCTCCCCACAACGACCGTTTTTTTTGACATCCATATTCTTTAATTTAAATGGTGACTTTTTTAGAGAAAAGATGATGTTATTCATGAATTTTGAAGTTATTCCACAGAGCTTTTTCACTCATCGTGTTGATAAAATCGGCATGAAACCTTTTTTCTTGCGTACTCAATCTTGAAGGTAAAGCCTGTGGGCGAATTTTAACTGCATAAGATGTATCTTTATCATTCTGGATATGTTCATCAACACCCCTTCTATTACCAAAACCCAATACACCTTGTTTTCCACCGATCAGTTCAATATAAACATCGGCTAGGATCTCTGCATCAAGCAAAGCACCATGAAGAACACGATGGCTGTTATCAATTCCAAAACGTTTGCATAAAATATCAAGAGAATTAGGCCCCATAGGGAATTTACGCCGTGCCATAGCCAGTGTATCAAGAATATTATCAACACTGATGAGCGGTTTGTTGACGCGTTTTAATTCTGCATTAATAAAACCAATATCAAAACTCGCATTATGCGCAATCATTGTCGCGCCTTTAATAAATTCTAAAAATTCATCAACAATATCACTAAAACTTTTCTCGTTTTTTAGGCGTTCATTGGTTAATCCGTGAATTGCTACAACTTCATCAGGAATAATAACGCCTTCAGGGTTTAAATAAACATGAAATTGGCGCCCCGTAAGATAACGATCAACCATTTCTACACAACCAATTTCGATTACGCGATCTTTTTCTTTATCTAAACCTGTTGTTTCTGTATCAAAAATAATTTCCCGCATGACTTCAATTCTTTAGTTTTTTTATCACATCAAAAACCTGTTGACGTGTATTCTCTAAATCTTTCCCTGTATAAATAATAAAATCAGCACGTTCTCGTTTTTTTTCATCCGGCATTTGTTGAGCATTGATAAAGGCAAATTTTTTCTCATTCATACCTTTGCGAATCATTACACGTTCTTTTTGTATTTCTGGTGGGGCAGAAACAACAATAACGCTATCCACACGACTTTCACCATTTTTTTCAAATAGAAGTGGAATATCAAGAATAACTAATTTTTTCCCCTGTTCACGCGCTATATTAATAAATTCCCTTTCTTTTTCTTGCACCAAAGGATGAATTATTTTTTCTAATGTTTGTAATTTTTCCTTATCATCAATCAAAATTTCAGAAAGTTTCAAACGGTTAACTTCACCGTTTTCAACAACACCTGGAAAAATACGCTCTATGAATGACAAAGCTGGCTCACTTTTATAAAGCTGTTGTACTGCTTCATCAGCACTAAAAACAGAAATACCCGCCTGCTTGAAAAAATCAGCAACTGTTGATTTTCCCATAGCAATTGATCCTGTTAATCCTATGATCTTCATTCTCTTTTTTCACTCATATCCTCTAAAATGGCTGTCCGTAACGCTTTTGTTACCTGTGGTCTTATTCCAAACCACTGTTCAAACCCTATAACAGCCTGATGTAGAAGCATCCCAAGCCCATCAACCGTCTTGAGATCACAAGCTTTTGCCTGTTGTAAAAAAGGAGTTATCAATGGTGTATAAATAATATCTGTTACTAACGCCGTTTTTTTTGCTTTATGAAAATCGCAAAAAAAAGAATCACTTTTTTCTTCTGGATTTTTTATGCCAATAGAGGTTGTATTAACAATCAAATCAGCTTGATGGAGTATTTCATGGATTTTATGCCAATCGTAAACTTTAATGGTTTTTCCAAAATGCTGAGCTAAATTATCGGCGCGTTGTTTTGTACGGTTAACCAAATAAATCTGTTCAAATCCGCGTTTTTTTAAGGCATATATGATAGCGCGTGCGGCACCACCTGCTCCAAAAACAAGAGCTGTTTCCCCTCCCCAATCAGATGCAAAATCATCAAGATTAGCGCTAAAACCATAGGCATCGCTATTCGTGGCACAAAGCTTATTTCCTTCATACCAAAGTGTATTAACAGCACCAATCATTATTGCTCTCTCATCTTTATAATCTGCTAAACGAAAAGCTTCCTGTTTATAAGGCAAAGTAACATTTCCCCCACAAAAGCCTATTTTTTGTAAAGACGCAATAAAATGACTGAATTCTTCAGATGTTACTTCTTGTGCAAAATATTCTCCTTGTAAACCATATTGTTTAATCCAAAAATTGTGAATTTTAGGCGATTTTGAATGATGAATTGGAGAACCAACAACAAAAGCACGCGGATAATTTATTTTTTTTATTACTAAGTCAACCATCAATAATTCCTAAATGACGCAGTTTTATGAGTAGAGGCAGCAAAGGTAAACCAACAATGGTAAAAAAATCTCCTTCAATTTTTTCAAAGAGATGAATCCCTTCCCCTTCAATTTGATATACTCCCACGCTGTTTAGAACATCTTTTCCTACGCGTGCTAAATAATGTTCAATAAATTCTGACGAGAGCAAACGGACGGACATATGTGCACTAAAAGCTTCAACCCAAATTTTTTGACCATTTTTAAATAAAGCTACCGCACTATGAAGAGAATGGGTTTTTCCTGATAACTCACATAAACGTTGATGTGCTTCCTTAATATTTGTTGCTTTGTGAAAAACTTTACCTTCCAAATCAAGCACTTGATCACAACCAATAACGAAAGCATCAGGAAAACGATCTGAAACATTTTTTGCTTTTGCACCCGCAAGAAAACAGCTGAGTTCTTTAGGTGTTTTTTCTTTTGCTTTTTTTTCTACTTCTCTTTCATCAAAAGAAGCTCCTTCAATGAAAAAATTTAAACCTGCTTTTTTTAATAATTTTGCACGATAAAAACTAAGAGATGCTAATATTAACGTATCTGCGTTCATGAGAATTTTCTCTCATTTTCCTTCACGAAATCGTGATAAAAGTTCAAATATTGCAGCAGCAGTTTCTTCAATAGAGCGTCTTGTGACATCAATAATAGGCCAACCAAAACGTTCGCAAATGCGTTTTGCATAGATTAATTCTTCAGCTATGTTGATACGATTTGTATAACTATCAAGAGCAAAACCTTCTCCCAAATCTCGATTTTGGCGAATATGTGAGATTCTTTCAGCTGAAGCAATTAAACCAATAATTAAAGAATTTTTTGCCTCTAAAAGGGATTCTGGCAAATCAATATTAGGAATAAGAGGAACATTAGCCGTTTTTATTCCGCGATTTGCTAAATAGATACTTGTTGGCGTTTTAGAGGTTCTTGAAATTCCCACAAGGATCACATCTGCTTCGGATAAGCTATTGGAAGACTGTCCATCATCATGCTCTATTGTAAAATCCAGTGCCTCAATACGGCGAAAATAATCTGCATTAAGATCATGTTGTGCGCTTGCACGTAAATGTGTTGGCATTCCAAGGTAAGACTGAAAAGCATTTAAAACAGGATGCAATATATCAATACAAGGAACTTTTACTTTTTTACACCTTTTTTGAAGGAGAAGTTTAAATTCTTCATCGATCATTGTGTAAAGAACAATACCTGGCTCTTGTTGTATTTCATCAAGAGCTTTTTGTAACTGTATTTTATTACGAATCATAGGATAGATATGCTCTGTTGCCTGACTCATTGTATACTGCGATGCTACAGCTCTTCCCACAGAGATTAATGTTTCTCCCGTTGCATCAGAAAGCATGTGTAAATGAAAGAATTTTTTTTCTTTTGTCACAGAAATTTTAACTCCTTGTTAAGATATGTGTATATACCTTTACCGTTTCTTATAAAACTAAAATTTAGGAAAAATTCTTCGTTTTTATGCACAAATTAAATGCTCGTGATAATTTTATACCTCTTATAAAAAAGAGGGGATAATATCTTTAAGATAGTGTTATTTTTATTCTTTTTTTTAGTTCCTTTTGTGGATAAAATTGAGGATAAATAATAATCCACACTAAACACAGTTATAAATAAGAATAATCCCTTCTTTAATATAAATTTATTAATATAAATTTCTGTAAAAAATACTTTTGAATAGCATTTAATTAATGCTATAACTCTAACTCATATTTTTGTTATAAATTAAATTTAATACTATTTGTGTTTTATATTTTTTCAAGTTTTTCATATAATTACTTAATATTATAGGGATAAATTTCATATAAATGGTACTTGCAGATTAAAAAAATTGAGTGTAAAATATTTCTCTTCTTAAGAATATTTCATTCATAAATTTCCGTAAATTATTTAAGATAATCTTCTCCTTAATTACAAAGAGCATATTTCATGCAAAAAATGAAACTACAAGAACTTAAAAGCAAAAATCCCGTTGAACTTGTTTCTTTTGCTGAAACATTAGAAGTTGAAAATGCCTCTCTTATGCGCAAACAAGAATTAATGTTTGCTATCTTGAAAAAACTTGCTCTACAAGATGTAGAAATTATAGGAGAGGGTGTTGTTGAAGTTTTACAAGACGGTTTTGGTTTTTTGAGATCTGCTGACGCTAATTATCTTCCTGGTCCTGATGATATTTATCTTTCACCAGCACAAATACAGTCATTTTCTTTAAAAACAGGCGATACCATTGAAGGCCCTATACGCAGTCCAAAAGAGGGAGAACGTTATTTTGCTCTCCTTAAAATTAATACAATTAATTTTGAAAAACCTGAAAAGATTCGTTATAAAATTCACTTTGATAATCTTACTCCTCTTTATTCAAATGAGCGTTTCCAAATGGAAATACAAGATCCTACAGAGAAAGATATGTCATCACGCGTGATTGATTTGATATCTCCATTGGGAAAAGGACAAAGAGGGTTAATTGTTGCTCCTCCTCGGACAGGAAAAACAGTTTTACTTCAAAATATTGCTCATTCCATTACCACTAATCATCCTGAATGTTATCTCATTGTTCTTTTAATTGATGAACGACCAGAAGAAGTTACAGATATGCAGCGTTCAGTAAAAGGAGAAGTGGTTTCTTCTACTTTTGATGAACCTGCAATACGTCACGTACAAGTAGCAGAAATGGTCATTGAAAAAGCCAAACGCCTCGTTGAATATGGACGCGATGTTGTTATTCTTCTTGATTCTATTACACGTCTTGGGCGTGCATATAATACAGTTGTTCCTTCTTCGGGTAAAGTTTTAACAGGTGGTGTGGATGCAAATGCTCTCCAGCGTCCAAAACGTTTTTTTGGTGCAGCACGTAATATTGAAGAAGGTGGATCTTTAACCATTATTGCAACGGCTTTGATTGATACAGGAAGTCGTATGGATGAGGTTATTTTTGAAGAATTTAAAGGAACAGGTAATTCTGAAATTGTTCTTGATCGAAAAGTTGCTGATAAGCGTATTTTCCCTGCTATGGATATTTTAAAGTCAGGAACGCGTAAGGAAGAACTTCTGGTAGAACGACAAGATTTGCACAAAATTTTTGTTCTTCGTCGTATTTTAGCATCTATGAATGTAACAGATGCAATTGAATTTTTGATTGATAAATTAAAGCAAACCAAAAACAATAGTGAATTTTTTGATTCAATGAATACGTAGAGTCATTAAAGTTTTTATTAGGATAAAACCTGTGGATACAATCTTTGCTGTTTCGAGTGGATTGTTACCTTCAGGGGTTGCAGTCATTCGGCTTTCTGGTCCTCATGTTGTGGATATAGTTAAAACGCTTTGTGGTCGTTTACCTAAAGCACGTTTTATGCATTATGGAAATCTTACTGCTCGTGATGGGAGCTTTTTAGATTCTGGTTTAACTGTTTTTTTTCCCGCTCCTCATAGTTTTACGGGGGAAGATTGTGCAGAATTCCATTTACATGGAGGAAAAGCCGTTGTTAGTCGTTTTCTCGATGAATTGTCGACATTTTCTGGATGCCGTATTGCAGAAGCAGGTGAATTTTCACGTCGTGCTTTTATGGAAGGAAAATTAGATCTTGTTCAAGCAGAAGGTCTTGCTGATTTAATAGAAGCAGAAACGGAAAGCCAACGGCGTTTAGCTGTTATGGGTACAAGTGGACATTTAACGACACTTTATCGTGATTGGCGTCATAAGCTTATGAAGGCGCGTGCTTTTATTGAGGCAGAACTCGATTTTGTTGATGAAGCAGATATTCCTAACGCAATATCTGATAAAGTTTGGAAAGATGTTGAGGATCTTTGTATTTCTATTCGTGAATATATTACTGAAGGAGAGCGTGCTAGTATTTTACGTGATGGATTAAAAATTGTTATTGCTGGTGCTCCAAATTCTGGAAAATCAAGCATTATGAATCGTCTTTCAGGAAGATCTGTTGCTATTGTAACGGAAGAAGCAGGAACAACCCGTGATGCTTTAGAAATGAGAATTATTCTTGGTGGTTTACCTATTTTTTTAACGGATACTGCTGGTTTTAGAAAAACAGAAAATAAAATAGAACAAATGGGAATAGAAGTTGCTAAACAGCATGTTAGGGAAGCTGATTTAGTTATTTTGGTTTATGATATAGGAAATCCTGAGCAAGTTGATTTACCAGAAACATCGGCTGAAATATGGTGTGTTGGCAATAAGCTTGATCTTTATGAAAAAAATGATCAGCATTGGTCTATACAATTTTCCGCATTAACTGGTTTAAATTTTGATTATTTTATCAAAGAACTTGAATCATTTTGTCATCATCGTGCTTCTGAAATTGGAAATATTGTTCCGGCGCGTAAAAGACAACTTCAATTATTAAAGGAGGCTGTTAAAGAGATTGAATATTCTCTTAATTATCATTCTCTTGATCTCAGTTTACGTGCAGAACATCTCCGTTGTGCAAGTGATTTTCTTGGAAAAATTACAGGAGATATTGATGTTGAAGATTTGCTTGATATTATTTTTTCAGAGTTTTGTGTTGGTAAATAATGATTCACGTGAAACATTGATTATTTCATAGACAGATTATAAAGATTATGTAATTTATATTCTGTTTCACGTGAAACCTTAGAATATTTTCTACGGAATGAATAAAATGCAATCATATGATGTTGTTATTGTTGGTGGTGGTCATGCTGGCTGTGAAGCGGCTTCAGCTTCAGCGCGTGCAGGAGCCAAAACAGTGCTTGTTACACATAAAATATCAGCACTGGGAACTATGTCGTGTAATCCTGCTATTGGTGGACTTGGAAAAGGGCATCTAGTTCGTGAAATAGATGCGTTAGATGGTCTCATGGGAAGAGCAGCAGATGCTGCTGGAATTCAGTTTAGACTACTTAATAGACGTAAAGGACCGGCAGTAAGAGGACCACGGACACAGGCGGATCGACAACTTTATAAAAAAGCAATTCAAAAATTATTAAAAGAACAAGAAAATCTTACTCTTATTGAGGATGAAGTTATTGATCTGGTTGTTAAAGATAATTGTGTATCAGGTGTTATTTTAAAAAAACAAGGAACAATTTTATCTGGTGCTGTTGTTTTAACAACAGGAACATTTTTAAATGGCTTTATTCATATTGGTGATAAAACATGGGCTGCTGGACGTATGGGAGATCAGTCAAGTGTGCAACTTGCTAAACGTTTAAAAAATTATCATATAAAACTTGGTCGATTAAAAACAGGAACCCCTGCTCGTTTGAGTAAAAAAACAATTGCTTGGGATCATCTTCCAAAACAACAAGCAGATGAAAATCCCATTCCCTTTTCTCTTTTAACAGAGAAAATTGAACAACCACAAATTGAATGTGCAATAACACGTACAAATGAGAGAACACATCAAATTATTCGCGAGAATATTTATAGTTCTGCTTTATATTCTGGAAATATTGAAGGGTTAGGACCACGTTATTGTCCTTCTGTTGAAGATAAAATTGTGAAATTTGGAGAACGTGATGGACATCAGATCTTTCTAGAACCAGAAGGATTAAATGATGATACTGTTTATCCAAATGGTCTTTCTACTTCTCTTCCTGAAGATGTACAAATTTCTCTATTGAAAACCATTGAAGGGTTGGAAAATGCTATAGTTTTGCAACCTGGTTATGCTATTGAATATGATTTTGTTAATCCACAACAATTAACGAGAAGCTTAGAATTATGTTCTTTACCGGGTTTGTTCTTAGCAGGCCAAATTAATGGTACAACAGGATATGAGGAAGCAGCAGCACAAGGACTTTTAGCTGGATTAAATGCGGCACGTAAAGTAGGTAAATTAGATGAAATACTTATAAGTCGTTCTACCGCTTATATTGGTGTTATGGTTGATGATTTGGTTTCACGTGGTGTTTGTGAACCTTATAGGATGTTTACATCACGTGCTGAATTTCGTTTATCTTTACGATCTGATAATGCTGATACGCGTCTAACACCTTTGGCACAAAAATGGGGTATTGTGAGTAAAATACGTTGGGAATGTTATCAGAAAAAACAACAACGGCTTGATCAAGCACGATCAATATGTCAAAATCTTTTTTTAACACCCAATGAAGCTTCTGCTCATGGATTACACGTTAATCATGATGGAATTCGGCGTTCCGCTTATGATTTTCTTGCTTATCCTCATATGACTTTAGAGCGTCTTTCAGATTTTTGGCCACAATTACAAATGATTGATTCTAAAACAGCAGAATCTTTAGAAATTGAAGCACAATATGTGGTTTATTTAGATAAACAAGCACAAGATATTGCCTCTCTTCAAAGAGATGAGCGTTTAGAAATTCCTTCTTCTCTTGATATTCAGGCAATTTCAGGTCTTTCAAATGAACTTAAATCAAAAATTCAAGAAGTGTCGCCGCGTTCAATTGCTGATGCACAAAAAATTGATGGCATGACACCCGCCGCGTTATCGCTTATTATTACATATATTCAACGTCAACGACGTGAAAAGGCTAAAACAGCTTAATGGATTTTTCTACAGAAAAAAAATATCAACAATTATTAAATATTGTTCCTTCTGTTTCACGTGAAACGATGGAAAATTTAATTCAGTTTGAGTCTTTAATACTTCAATGGAATGCGCATATTAATTTGATATCTGCTACAACGATACCAGATCTATGGACACGGCATATTCTAGATTCAGCACAAATTTTTCCTTTGTATGCTCATTCTTTACATTGGTGTGATTTAGGATCAGGAGGAGGTTTTCCTGCAATTGTGATTGCTATCTTTTTGAAAGAAAAAAAAGTAGGACATATTAATCTTGTTGAAAGTAATGGGAAAAAAGTTTCTTTTTTGCGAACAGTTATTGCTCAACTTAATCTTCCAGCAACGGTTTATCACGCTAGAATTGAAGATGTATATCAAAAAATTCCCGTATCTGATATTATAACGGCACGGGGATTAGCGCCGCTCAATAGTCTTTTACAACTTATTTTTCCTTTATTAACAGAAAAAACAATCGCTCTTTTGCAAAAAGGTCGGGATTACGCTACAGAAATAAAAAATGCCTCTGCCAATTGGCACTTTGATCTGTTAAAACATAAAAGTAAAGTTGATGAAAATTCTGTTATTTTAGAAATTTCTCATATTCGATCATATAGAGGGTAGAGCAAAATGAGCGAAACACGAATTATCGCTATTGCAAACCAAAAGGGTGGAGTCGGAAAAACAACCACAGCAATTAATCTTGCAACAGCTTTAGCGGCTATTGGTGAAAATGTCCTTATTATGGATGTTGATCCACAAGGTAATGCTAGTACAGGTTTAGGGATTGATCGTAATAACCGTCCTTTATCTTCTTATGATGTTTTAGTTTCGGGAATTTCAATTACACAAGCGGCTTTAAAAACAGCAGTACCTAATCTTTATATAGTTCCCTCTACACTTGATCTTTTAGGTGTGGAAATGGAAATTTCTTCATCACAAGATCGCATACAACGCTTACGTAAAGCTTTCTATGATGATCCGGAAATGGAAAAAAAATTCAATTATATTTTAATTGATTGTCCTCCCTCCCTTAATCTTTTAACACTTAATGCTATGGGGGCTGCAGATTCTGTTTTAGTGCCTATGCAGTGTGAATTTTTAGCACTTGAAGGTTTAAGTCAATTACTTGAAACAGTAAAACAAGTGCGATCCGTACTTAATCCATCTTTAGAAATCCAAGGTATCGTTCTAACAATGTATGATGGACGTAATAATCTTTCAAATCAAGTTGTTGAAGATGTACGTTCTTTTATGGGAGATAAGGTTTATCGTACTGTTATTCCACGAAATGTAAGAGTATCAGAAGCGCCCTCTTTTGGAAAACCTGTATTGCTTTATGATCTCAAATGTGCTGGGAGCCAAGCTTATTTGCGTCTAGCATCAGAAATGATTCAACGTGAAAAACAAGCGCGTGCTGCTGCTTAAAAAAATCAACTAAAAATTTAAAGAGCAAAATTATGAATGATGATCAATCAAAAAAAAGGCTGGGTCGTGGATTAGCGGCATTAATTGGGGATATCAGTTTAAACAGCGATCTTACACGTTCATCAAATACTGACAAATTTACAGAGTCCGATACAGCTTCTCCTGTTTCTGAACGATTTGTTCCGCTTGAATCTATTTCGTGCAATCCACATAATCCGCGACGCCATTTTACCGATTCAGAACTTGATAATTTAGCACAATCAATTCGCCAGCACGGTGTTGTTCAACCTGTTATTGTAAGACCATCACGTGATCATCCTCATCGTTTTGAATTAATTGCTGGCGAACGGCGTTGGCGTGCTGCACAGCGAGCTAATTTAAATAAATTACCTGTTATTGTTCGCGATGTAGATGATAAAACGGCTTTGGAATTGGCAATTATTGAAAATGTTCAACGTGCCGATCTTAATCCTATCGAAGAAGCAATGGGATATGAAATTTTGCTGAATGAGCATGGATATACGCAGGCAGATTTAGCGCAAGTTATTGGAAAAAGTCGCAGTCATGTTGCTAATACGCTTCGTTTGTTAAAACTTCCACCAAAAGTACAACAATTCTTAACCGATGGACAACTTTCCGCTGGTCATGCACGCTGTCTTATCACTGTTGAGAATCCACAGGATTTAGCCGAAAAAATTATTCGCGAAGGGCTTTCTGTGCGCCAAACGGAAATACTTGCGTATGAACAAGCAAATCCAAAAGTCAAAAAACGAACTGCTGTTGAGAAAGATACAGAAACAAAATCTTTAGAAAAATTACTTGCAGATGTTATCGGAATGAAAGTGACTATCCGGCATGGCAAAAAAGGTGGTGATTTAAAAATACGCTACTCTTCACTAGAACAATTAGATGATATTTGCCGGCGTTTGCAAAACTAGTTAATTGTCTAAAATAGTACGAATTCTATCGATATATTTTTGATCGAAATTTAAATCATCTGAAGATATAGTATTTTTTCATTGAAGAGGATTTCTTTATCTTCAAAGGCTATTATTGCAGCAAAGTTGCTTGAAGAGTCATGAGATCAATAATGTAATCTTTAGGTGAGAGATTATGTTTTCTTAAAAGATCTGTTAGTTTTGATCTAGAAAAAATAGAAGCAATGAGTCTTTTAATGCTGTTATCATTTCCGGTATTGGATACCTCTGGCTCTGGAGGTAAATCCTCAATTTCTTTGTTTTAGTTATTCTATTTTTAAGAGGAAATATTCTGTTAAAGGATAATTTACAGTGATATTTGGATGGCTGCTAGGGAGAGAACAAATAGATTGTTTGTTCCCTTTGCCATTGTTATTTGAATATATGTTAAAAAAGAGAAAAGAAAAAACAAACACAATGCCAATTTAAACATGATCAAAATTTATCCTTTCTTTTCCAAATTTCAGTGAAGACTTTTCCGTTTGCGAAGTTAATCATTTGTTCAAAGTAGCATGAATTCTATTTACAACGCCCTCTTAAAGCAACAAGCATTCTATACATATATTTTTTACCAAATTCCAAATTGTTTGAAACTACAGTATTTTTTTCATCAAAAGAAATCCCCTCTTTTTTAAGAAGTTCAAGAGGAGCTAAAAGCATTGTTAATGTTGCTTGAAGGGCGATGGTTCCTATAGCAAAATCTTTAGGTGTTATATTATTTTTTCTTAAAATATTCATTAATTTTGGTTGATTAGAAATAGAAGCTACTAATCTTTCAATACTGTCATCGTGTTCAATTTCAATATCAGATGCTTTTTCAGTATTGGATACTTTTGATTCTGGTGGTGAGTTTTCACACTCTTCTTTATTAATTTGTTCCATTTTAAAAAGCAAATCTTCCGTTAAGATGTAATTTGCGATGACATGCGGGAAATTGAATTTATTGGCTGTTTCCTTTTTCTTTGTTGGGTTACAAATTTTGCTTTCAACAGCCAATATTCTATACATATGTTTTTTACCAAATTCCAAATTGCTTAAAAACACAGTTTTTTTTTCATCAAATTCAAAACCCCAGCTAAGCGCCATCAATATTCCTTCAAACATATTGCAACCAACAGCAAAATCTTTAGGTGTGATGTTATTGTTTTTTAAAATACTCATTAATTTTGGTTGATCAAAAATATAAGCGGTAAATTCTTTAATACTACTGTTATATGGGGTATTAGATGTTTTTAACTCTGGCAGTAAATTTTCATATTCCTTTCCAATTTGTTCCATTTTTAAAAGAAAGTCTTCAGTTAGGGTGTAATTTTCAATGAAATGCTGGAAATTAAATTGATTGTCTATTTCCTTTGCCATTGTTAGTTTAGTATGTATCACGAAAAGAAAAAGGAGGAACAAACGTAATACGAACTTAAGCATGTTTAAAAGTTATCCTTTCTTCTTCGAATTTCAGCAAAGATTTCTTCATCTGTTTCTTCTTCCATTGCGAGGTTCCTTCGCAACACACTATCATCCCAGCGGAGAAAGGGATTGGTAGCTTTTTCTTGCCCTAAGGTTACTGGTAAAGTCATAGTATTTTTTGCATGTAGCAAAAAAACTTCTTCTACTCTTTGACGAAGTTTCTGATTATGTGGATCAAGTGTTAACGCGAAAAGAGCATTGTTTTTGGTATATTCATGACCGCAATAAAGAAGTGTCTTATCGGGAAGTTGACGAAGCTTTTTTAAAGAGTTCAGCATTTGAGCAGGTGTTCCTTCGAAAAGGCGTCCACAACCGAGTGAGAAAAGTGTATCTCCAGCAAAGAGCAAACCTTCTTCAGGAAAATAATAAGATAATGCGCCCGAAGTGTGACCAGGTGTTGAAAGAGCCAAAAGTGGGTGAGAACCAAAGAGAAGTTTTTCATCAGGTTGAAGTGTTTGATCAAGATGGTGAATCTTTTCTTTTTCTGCTTCTGGTCCGATAACCATAGCGTTGTATACTTGTTTTAATTCTTCCAATGCTTCTACATGGTCGTGATGATGATGAGTTACAAAAATAGCCTGAAGTGTCCAGTTACGGCGTTTTAAGGCGTCATGAATCGCTTCACCTTCAGGAGCATCAATTGCAGCTGTGTAGCCACTTTTTTCATCATGAATGAGTACACCAAAGTTATCTTTTCGACAAATAAACTGTTCAATCAACATGTTTTTCTCCTGAACAGTGTTTGGTGATGAATCTATAGAATAATATATAGTGGTGAATTTTTTTAAGAATCAGATTTGTCCTCTTCTGTGAAAAGTCCTTTTGAATGTTTCATAATGATAGGCATTTGGGTAAGCATAAAGAGGACTGTTAGGGGCATGACGCCAAATACTTTAAAACTTGTCCAAAAATTGTCGCTAAAATTACGCCAAATAATTTCATTCAAAAGGGCAAGAAAAACGAAAAAGAATGCCCAACGATAGGTAAGTTTTTGCCAGCCTAAATCATCAAGTTTTAATGTAGAATCAAGAGCATAACGTAAAAGTGGTTTTTTAAAACACATACCACCAAAAAGGATGAGCGCAAATAAGCTATTAATAATTGTTGGTTTCATTTTGATGAAAGTATCGTTGTGAAGCCAAAGAGTTAAAAATCCAAAGACTAGAACAAAGATTCCTGAAAGAAGAGGCATAATAGGAATTTGTCTTGCAAGGATCCATGATAAGCTTAGAGAAATAATAATCGCTATCATAAAAATAGCTGTTGCAGGGAAAATAGGTTTACTAAAATTTTGAAAAAATCCAATGTTTTTTATTAACCATTCTCCCTTATAATTGGCAAAAAAGAAGGCAACCAGCGGACCCATTTCTAAGAGAAACTTTATGGTTGGTGAGAGAGGGGGGGTCTTATTGTTATTCATATTTTTTTCAGAATTATTGCGTGAATTAGAGTTAGATAAAGGCTGTTTCATGTATGTTTTCCTGCGATAGTTTCGGCAAAGTCAGAAGCAGAAAAAGGTTGAAGGTCTTCAATATTTTCTCCTATACCGATAAAATAAACGGGTAATTTATATTTTGCTGCTATAGCGACAAGAATTCCTCCTCGTGCGGTTCCATCTAGCTTTGTCATGACTAAACCATTAACACCAGCAATATCACGGAAAATTTCCACTTGGTTGAGTGCATTCTGTCCGGTAGTTGCATCAAGCGTTTGAAGGATTGTATGGGGTGCTTGGGGGGTGTGTTTTTTTAAAACACGAATAATTTTTGCCAACTCATCCATCAATTCAGATTTATTTTGTAAACGCCCTGCTGTATCAATAATTAATACATCGCTGTTTGCTTTTTTTGCTTTTTCATAAGCATCAAAGGCTAAGCTGGCGGCATCTGCACCCAATTTTGTCGAAATAACAGGAGAATCAGTACGTTTACCCCAAATATGCAATTGCTCAATAGCTGCGGCTCGGAAAGTATCACCAGCTGCAAGCATAACTTTTAATCCCCCTGCTGTTAATTTTGCTGCAAGTTTTCCGATTGTTGTCGTTTTTCCAGTTCCATTTACACCTACCAGCAAAATAACATGAGGTTTATAGCTGAGATCAAGCTCTAATGGAATTGCAACAGGTTCCAGAACTTTTTTGACCTCATCAGCTACAATAGTATGAATATCGTCTGGGGAAAGATCTTTTCCGTAACGACTGGAAGCTAAAGTATTTGTGATGCGTGTCGCCGTTTCTACTCCAAGATCAGCTTGGATAAGGATATCTTCGAGCTCTTGCAATGTATCTTCATCAAGTTTTCTTTTAACAAAGAGGTCGCCAATTGATCCGCTTAGGCGTTGTGAAGAAAGAGATAGACTTTTTTTAAGGCGCCCAAACCACGCTATCTTTTTTTGTTCAACAGAAGGTTCAGATAAAATTTCTTCATTCTTTTTTTCACGGATGTTGTCTGTGACAATAATTTTACCAGAAAGAGGAATTTTATCAGAATGGGATTCTAGAAATGGAGATTTTTTATCATATTTTGTAAGTGTTAACTCTCGATTTTTTGTTTGCTCTTCTTTTTCTGTGTATATAGAGATTTGGTTATTTTTTGTCCTTTCATTTTTGTCTTTATTTTCTTCCATTATATCGCTTTTATCAGGAATAGAAATCTGTTGTTTCATTTCCTGCTCTTGAGATTTGTTAAAAGAGAATATTTTTTTAATAAAAGATTTCGTCATAAGAATTTTCCTGCTCAAGCAGCGTTTAATTTTGGAAGGACAGCAATCAATTTATCGCCATCATGATCAACGATAAGGGCTTGAACAATTGTTCCTGCTTTTGCACCTTTAACTTGTACAAGAGTATAATCTTCTGTTCGTCCGATTTCATCTTTTTCAATGAGAACTGTTTGTAGACTGTTTTGCAAATGAGCAAGATGCTTTTGGTAAGCCTCTTCACCTGCTTTACGTAATTTTTCAGCACGCATCTTAACTATTTTACGGTTGATTTGTGGCATACGTGCGGCAGGTGTTCCTTCTCTTGGACTAAAGGGGAAGACATGGAGATGGGTTAAATTACAATCTTTGATTAAAACAAGACTGTTTTGAAACATCTCTTCTGTTTCTGTAGGAAAACCAGCAATTAAGTCGGCACCATAAACCATTGTAGGACGTTTGGCACGCAACTCTTGGCAAAATTGAATGGCATGTTCGCGTAAGTGTCGCCGTTTCATCCGTTTTAAAATCATATTATCACCTGCTTGCAAAGATAAATGCAAATGGGGCATGATCCTTGTTTCATAAGCTAAAAGATTAATGAGTTCTTCGTCTGCTTCAATAGAGTCAATAGATGAGAGGCGTAATCGCGCTAAGTCAGGGACATGATGCAAAATTGCTGAAGTTAATTTTCCTAGAGTAGCTTTTCCAGGAAGATCGTGGCCATAACTTGTAAGGTCAACACCTGTAAGGACAACTTCTTGGATACCCTCACCGATCAGCTTTTTAATTTGTTCTATGACAGCACCCATGGGAACAGAGCGAGATGGTCCTCGTCCATAAGGAATAATGCAAAATGTACAGCGATGATCACATCCATTTTGTACCTGTACAAAAGCGCGGGTGCGCTCTTGCATTGCACTGACCATATGTGGAGCAATTTTTTGTACTTCCATAATATCATTGACACGCACCTTTTCGGAATGGTTAATACCAAAATCAGGAAGTTGACGATAAGAATGGGCGTGAAGTTTATCTTCGTTTCCTAAAACGAGATCCACTTCTGTCATTGAGGAAAAATTTTGTGCTTCTGTTTGGGCTGCACACCCTGTTACAATGATACGTGCATGAGGATTTTCACGTCGTGCTTTGCGGATAGCTTGTTTTGCTTGTCGTACGGCTTCGGTAGTGACAGCACAGGTATTAAAGATAATAGCACCATCTTTAAGCTGATCTAGCCCTGAAGAAGTACTTTCTTTGCGAATGATTTCCGATTCGTAGCTATTAAGCCGACAACCAAAAGTTACAATTTCTATTGCCATCAGGAGTGATCCTTTTTGTAGCACCCTGTTAAAGGGCTTAAAAAACCACTAAATTGATATTTTATTGGTCCTGTCATAATAACGTGATCATCTTCTCGGTAAAAAATATTAAGTGTTCCCTTTGGTAAGTTTACATCAATATGGCGTTGTGTAAGACCACGACGATAAGCAGCCACTGCACTTGCACAGGCAGCACTTCCACATGCTTGTGTTAATCCTGCTCCTCGCTCCCATGTCCGTAAATTTAGACTTTTCTTTGACGTTATGCAAGCAATGGAAATATTGCACTGTTCGGGAAATAGGGGATCATGTTCAAGTTTTGGTCCATATTTTTCTAATGGAATATGTTGAATATCATTTTCAACAAAAAAGATAGCATGGAGATTGCCAATGGATATGAGACAAGCATCTTTTAGAGGACCAGCCGTAATTTCTACGTGATTGGTATCAACTATTTCACGTGAAACAGGCATCTCTTTTGCATTGAAATTTGGGCATCCCATATCAACAGAAATGAGATTATCGGTTTGATATGTCCCTTCAATAATTCCAGCGGGAGTTTCTAAACGAAATTTTTCACCAAAATTGTGATCTTTAAGCCATGCAACGACACAGCGGGTACCATTGCCACAAGCTTTAGCCATTGATCCGTCGGCATTCCATATTTCTATGCGGAAGTCGGCTTTTTTCTGGGTTGGTGTGTGGATAGCCATGATTTGATCAAAATGCATTTCGGGATCTGCTGACAAAGCAAGGATTGCTTGTAGTGTAAGAGCATGAGTGCTTTCACGCATATCAATAACAATAATTTGATTTCCAAGACCGTCCATTTTGCTAAATGGCGTTTTCATGAAACTTCTCTATTTCTAATGATTACTTACAAAGAAATATATGACTGAAAATCTTATAAATTTCTAGTCTTTAATAAAGATAAAATTGGGTACATAAATTATTTCGTTTAAAAATAAGTGATTTTAACCTGTTTTTTTTAATTTGTTAATTTATCTTTGTAACTATAACAAATATTCACTTAATTTTTTTTGTGAACTTATTTATTGTCGTGGGAGAGAGTACAGATATGTCGTTTTCAAAAATTTCGTTTTTCGTTGCACTATCAACTGTAATGCTTTTAGGGGGATGTTCAACAACACGGTTTGACAGTAATGACGGTAGTAACGCATTAGAAGTTTTTTATCCATCTCAACAAATGACAACATTGGAAGTGTCTGATCTGTCATCTACTTCTTCGTCGATATCTGAGGCAGCAAACGCTTCGATGTATGAAAAAGGAGATTCTCAGAGTGATGGACGAATGGCTAGTCTCGAATTGCCAAGTAATGCTACTGATTTATTTCCTGCAAGTGTTGCTGGTGTATGGAATCTTTCTATGGGGGGTAAAGTTTGTCGGATCGCAACGCCGCAAACAAAGTTTGGACAAGGGTACCGCGCTGGTCCTTTACACTGTCCAGGAATTGCTTCCCAAGTGAGATCGTGGGCTGTTAAAGGAAAAAGATTATATTTTTATAATAACTCTGGACGTGTTATCCTTGCTCTCTACTCTTCAAATGTTGATCGTTTTGAGGGACGTACACTTGATGATCATCCCGTTGTTTTAAGTCGTTAAATCATTTTTGATCGTTTATGAAAAACTAAGCTAGACGGGCAGATTCGTGAAAAGTATTTGTATTTTTCATTGAGAACGGTTTGAAAAAGGTTATTTGGATGATTCTCGTTTCAACACGTTATAAAGAGCTTGTCTCTAAAGGGGAGGTTTGTTTTGATCCCGCTCAATTAGCTATAACAGAATATTTTGACCATTTATTAAAAAAAATTGCGGAACAAAACATCTCTCGTCCTTGGACTTGGATATTTTGCTTTTTCTTTAATAGAATATTTAAGAGGAAAAAACAAAATATCTCTTGTGTTGTAAAACAAGGGGATGAAAAAGGTTCTTTTCAGGGGTTGTATGTTTTTGGTGAAGTAGGACGGGGCAAAACCATGCTGATGGATTTGTTCTTTTCTTGTTTGCCTAAAGGTCATAAAAAGCGTGCTCATTTTAATGATTTTATGACTGATGTGCATGAGCGTATTAATTTTTATCGTCAAGCATCTGGGGGTGAAAAGTTTAAACAAGATAATCCTATTTTAGCTGTTGCTGAAGATCTTGCACGAGAAGCAAAGGTACTTTGTTTTGATGAGTTTAGTGTAACAGATATTGCTGATGCTATGGTATTGGGGCGGCTTATTTCTGCTTTGTTTGATAAAGGAATTTTCTTTATTGCGACTTCAAATGTGGCGCCGGATAACCTTTATTATAACGGTTTAAATCGTGAACTCTTTTTGCCTTTTATTCAAGTTTTGAAAGCATATGTTCGTGTTGTTAATCTTGATGCAAAAACAGATTATCGTCTTGAAAAATCAAATCTACAGCCTGTGTATGTAGCACCTTTAGGGAAAAAAGCAGATGAATGCATGGATCAAGCATGGGCACTTGTATTGCAAGGACATAAGGAGATATCTGATGAGCTTTCTATAAAAGGGCGCCTTATTCCTATTCCGCGGGTTGGTGCAGGATGTGCACGCTTTGATTATGGAGATTTATGTGCAAAGCCTTTGGCAGCGGCTGAGTATTTGGTATTAGGGGAGAATTATCATACGATTTTTATTGATAATGTACCGGTCATGGATGATACATGTCGCAATGAAACAAAACGGTTTATTTTGCTTATTGATATTCTTTATGAGCGCCACATACGGTTATTTATGTCGGCTGCGGCAGAGGTGGGAGATTTGTATAAAGGGCATGCGCAGATTACGGAAACATTTGAATTTCAAAGAACACAGTCACGTCTTTTTGAAATGCAAAGCCACGATTATTTAAAACTTTGGGAAGAACATTTTCTTTTGAAGAAGAAGCATTGATTATACTTTTACCTTTACGTAAACTGTAAAAACAATAACTCTTTGAAATTAAAGAAATGTAATAATTCTGTTGTATTTTTTTAAAATTCACTTTATCGATACATCGTGATAATTTTCTAATAGTTGTTTCAGCGGAGGGTTGTTGTTTCTGTAAGGAGAAAAATTTGTAAATTTCATTTCTTTACTCCTTTTTATGATATTGTTTGAATATGGTTGAAGTCAAAAATATTCAGTATAGGGACGCTGATGGGTGTGCGCTGAATTATCTAAAAGTTAGGAAAAAATAAAATGGCACGGAAAAAAATAGCTCTCATTGGTTCAGGTATGATTGGTGGTACTTTAGCACATATTATTGGGCTTAAAGAGCTTGCTGATGTGGTCTTATTTGATATTGCAGAAGGTGTGCCACAAGGTAAGGCTCTAGATATCGCCGAATCTTCTCCCGTTGATGGTTTTGATATCAGTCTAAAAGGTGCTAATGCTTATGAAGCAATTGAAGGTGCTGATGTTGTTATTGTAACAGCAGGCGTTGCGCGAAAACCTGGTATGAGCCGTGATGAACTTTTGGGCATTAATTTAAAGGTTATGGAACAAGTTGGAGCTGGAATTAAAAAATACGCTTCTTCAGCATTTGTTATTTGTATTACCAATCCCCTTGATGCAATGGTGTGGGCATTGCAGAAATTTTCAGGTCTCCCTACACATAAAGTGGTTGGTATGGCTGGTGTTCTTGATTCAGCGCGTTTTCGTCATTTCTTATCTGAGGAATTTAAGGTCTCTATTAAAGATGTGACAGCGTTTGTTTTAGGGGGGCACGGTGATACAATGGTTCCTCTCGTGCGTTATTCAACAGTTGGTGGTATTTCTTTGCCTGATCTTATAAAGATGGGCTGGACAACACAGGAAAGAATTGATCAAATTATCCAGCGTACCCGTGATGGCGGTGCAGAAATTGTTGGTTTGTTAAAAACAGGTTCTGCTTATTATGCACCAGCAGCTTCTGCTGTTTCTATGGCTGAGGCCTATTTAAAGGACACTAAGCGTGTTGTGCCTGTTGCAGCTTATCTTTCAGGAGAATATGGGGTTAATGATACCTACGTTGGTGTTCCTGTTGTAATTGGTGCAGGTGGTGTTGAACGAGTCATTGAAATTGATCTTGATAAAGAAGAAAGAGGTGCTTTTGATCATTCAGTAAATGCAGTTAAAAAGCTTTGTGAAGCTTGTATTGCTCTTGTGCCTAGTCTCAAGTAAATTGAACAAGATTTAATTCATTAAAACTAAGTATTTAGAATATTAAAACTTTAGGATTAATAATGATCCATAAAAGAAAAGGACAAATGCATGAATATCCATGAGTATCAGGCCAAACGTCTGCTTCATGAATATGGAGCACCAATTGCAAATGGTGTTGCTGTTTATTCTGTTGAGCAAGCTGAAAAATGGGCGGAAAAATTGCCCGGACCTCTCTATGTGGTTAAAAGTCAGATACACGCTGGTGGTCGTGGTAAGGGTAAGTTTAAAGAACTTGGTCCTGATGCAAAGGGTGGTGTTCGGCTTGCAAAATCTGTTGAAGAAGTTGTTGCAAATGTTCAAGAAATGCTTGGTAAAACTTTGGTAACCAAACAAACGGGTCCAGAGGGTAAGCAGGTCAATCGTCTTTACATTGAGGATGGTGCTGATATTGAAAGGGAGCTTTATCTTTCACTTTTGGTTGATCGTAGCGTTGGTCGAATTGCTTTTGTTGTTTCAACAGAAGGTGGAATGGATATTGAAACGGTTGCTGAAGAGACACCAGAAAAAATATTCACGCTTCCCATTGATGCTGTAGAGGGTGTTACTTCGGTTGATTGTGCAAGACTTTGTGATGCATTGAAACTACAAAGTAGTGCGCGAGAAGATGGTGAAAAGCTTTTTCCGATTCTCTATAAGGCATTTTGTAAAAAAGATATGAGCCTTTTAGAAATCAATCCGCTTATTGTGATGAAAGATGGTCGTTTACGTGTTCTTGATGCAAAAGTTTCTTTTGATAATAATGCTCTGTTTCGTCATCCAGATATTTTAGAATTACGCGATCTTTCAGAAGAGGATCCAAAAGAAATTGAAGCATCAAAGCATGATCTTGCTTATGTTGCTCTCGAGGGTACGATTGGTTGCATGGTTAATGGTGCGGGTCTTGCTATGGCAACAATGGATATTATCAAACTCTATGGAGCTGAGCCTGCAAATTTTCTTGACGTTGGTGGTGGAGCGTCAAAAGAAAAGGTGACAGCTGCTTTTAAAATTATTACGGCCGATCCAAATGTTAAGGGCATTTTGGTTAACATTTTTGGTGGTATTATGCGTTGTGATGTCATTGCTGAAGGTGTGGTTGCTGCTGTTCGTGAGGTTGGTTTAAAGGTTCCCTTAGTTGTTCGTCTTGAAGGCACTAATGTTGAGCAGGGTAAAGCAATTATTAATGAAAGTGGTTTGAATGTTATTCCTGCTGATGATTTAGATGATGCTGCCCAAAAAATTGTTGCAGCCGTGAAGGGAGCTTAAGCTATGTCGATTCTTGTGAATAAAGAGACAAAAGTTCTAGTTCAAGGGCTTACAGGAAAAACAGGAACATTTCATACAGAACAGGCGCTTGCTTATCATGATACGCAAATGGTTGGGGGTGTTAATCCTAAAAAGGGTGGAGAAACATGGGAAGGTTCAAAAGGCGAAACTCTTCCTATCTTTGCTAATGTTGCAGAAGCAAAGGAAAAAACAGGCGCGGATGCTTCTGTTATTTATGTTCCTCCTGCAGGGGCTGCGGCAGCTATTATAGAGGCTATTGAAGCTGAAGTTCGTTTAATTATCTGTATTACGGAAGGTATTCCCGTTATGGATATGGTTAAAGTGAAGGCGCGATTAGAAAACTCAAAGTCTCGTCTTATTGGTCCTAATTGTCCTGGTATTCTTACACCAAATGAATGTAAAATTGGTATTATGCCTGGTTCTATTTTTAGAAAAGGTTCTGTTGGGGTTGTTTCGAGGTCGGGAACTTTAACTTATGAAGCCGTTTTTCAAACGAGTCAGGAAGGTCTCGGGCAAACAACTGCGATAGGGATTGGTGGCGACCCTGTTAAGGGCACTGAATTTATTGATGTGTTGGAAATGTTTTTAGCGGATGATGAAACTCAGTCTATTGTTATGATTGGGGAGATTGGTGGTTCTGCTGAAGAAGAAGCAGCACAGTTTCTGCAAGATGAAGCAAAAAAAGGTCGTAAAAAACCAGTTGTTGGCTTTATTGCTGGCCGTACAGCTCCTCCAGGACGTACAATGGGACATGCTGGTGCTGTTATTTCTGGTGGTAAAGGTGGAGCAGAAGATAAAATTGCGGCAATGGAATCAGCAGGGATTCGAGTGTCTCCTTCACCATCACAGATAGGTAAGACTTTGATGTCAGTTTTGAAGGGCTAAAAGAAAATTTCACCTGAATAAGAAAAAGTTCTTAGATTCAGGTGAAAAAACTTGAGTATAAAAAGGTAAAACTTTTTTGAATGTTTGAATCATTGCTTGTTTTGTAAGCATTTAAAGGTCGAAAAGAGATATAAGGAGACGGAATAGATGTTCCGGAGAGGTATATGGCAAGGCAGGACGAAATAAATAGCCTTTTTGCACAGACATCATTTCTTTATGGTGGCAATGCGGATTATATAGATCAACTTTATGCTCAATATGAAAAAGATCCTACCAGTGTTGATTCACAGTGGCGTGCTTTTTTTGAAGGACTTGATGATAATAAAGAAGATGTTCTCAGAAATGCTGAAGGGGCAACATGGCAAAGTGATCATTGGCCAGTAAAGGCAAATGGAGAATTGGTTTCTGCTCTTGATGGTGATTGGTCTTCTCTTGAAAAATATCTTGGTGATAAATTAAAGGAAAAAGCAATAACAGGTGCTGCACAAAAGGGAAAAACTTCCAGTGAGCAAGATATTATTCGTGCAACACGTGATTCCGTTCATGCAATTATGATGATTCGTGCGTTTCGAGCACGGGGGCATCTTCGTGCGCGGCTTGACCCTCTTCAATTGGCCGAAAAACAAGAAGATTATAAGGAACTTTCTCCAGAAGCTTATGGTTTTACTCCAGCTGATTACGAGCGTCCCATTTTTATTGATAATGTTTTAGGGTTGGAATATGCAACTATTCCACAAATGCTTGAAATTCTCAACCGTACATATTGTTCAACAATCGGTGTGGAATATATGCATGTTTCTGATCCGGTTCAGAAAGCATGGCTTCAAGAACGCATTGAAGGGCGAGATGAAAAAATTTCTTTCACACAACAAGACAAGAAAGCTATCCTGAAAAAGCTTATTCAGGCAGAAGGATTCGAACAGTTTTTAGACACTAAATATAAAGGTACAAAGCGTTTTGGACTCGATGGTGGTGAGGCGCTGATTCCCGCTCTTGAACAGATTATCAAATGTGGTAGTGCTTTAGGGGTACAGGAAGTTATTTTAGGAATGGCACATCGTGGTCGTTTAAATGTTCTTTCACAAGTTCTTGCCAAGCCGCATAGGGCTATCTTTCATGAATTCAAAGGGGGATCTTATAAGCCTGATGATGTGGAGGGATCCGGTGATGTCAAATATCATTTGGGAACTTCAGCTGATCTTGAATTTGATGGTAAAAAAGTTCATTTATCGCTGTTGGCCAATCCATCTCATCTTGAGATTGTTGATCCGGTTGTTATGGGAAAAGCACGTGCTAAACAAGATCAACTTATGGGACTTGCACATACTGATTTACTCTCATTAAGTGAGCGTTCAAAAGTGATGCCATTGCTTATTCATGGTGATGCTGCTTTTGCGGGACAAGGCGTTATCCAAGAAACTTTTGGTCTTTCAGGTCTTAAAGGTTATCGTGTTGCAGGCTCACTTCATGTTATTATCAATAATCAGATTGGTTTTACAACATCTCCACGTTTTTCACGTTCTTCGCCTTATCCATCAGATGTTGCAAAAATGATTGATGCACCAATTTTCCATGTGAATGGTGATGATCCTGAGGCAGTTGTTTTTGTTGCCAAAATAGCAACAGAGTTTCGCCAAATTTTCCATAAACCGGTGGTTATTGATATGTTTTGTTATCGCCGTTATGGGCATAATGAAGGTGATGAGCCTTCCTTTACGCAACCGCTTATGTATAAAGCAATTCGTAATCATAAAACAACACTTCAACTTTATAGTGACCAATTGGTAGCAGAAGGGGTGATTTCTTTAGAAGAGATTGAGCAACAAAAAAAATTATGGCGCGATAAGCTTGAAGGTGAATTTGAAGCAAGTGCTTCTTATAAGCCTAATAAAGCTGATTGGCTTGATGGAAGCTGGACGGGACTCAAAGCTTTTAGTAGTTCTGATGAACAACATTCTAGAACAACCGGTGTTGAATTAAAAATTTTAAAGGAAATTGGTCAGAAAATTGTCGAAATTCCGGCAGATTTTCACGTTCACAAAACCATTCAACGTTTTTTAAATAATCGTGCTAAAATTTTCGAAACCGGTGAGGGTGTTGACTGGGCAACCGCTGAAGCTCTAGCTTTTGGTTCTCTTTGTTTGGAAGGAGCACCGGTTCGTCTTTCCGGTGAGGATGTTGAACGGGGAACTTTTTCACAACGTCATTCAGTTCTTTATGACCAAGAAAATGAGGCGCGTTATATTCCTTTGAATCATTTACAAAAAGGGCAAGCGCTTTATGAAGTTGTTAATTCTATGCTTTCTGAAGAAGCTGTTCTTGGTTTTGAATATGGATATTCTCTTGCTGAACCACGAGGATTAACACTTTGGGAAGCACAATTTGGTGATTTCTCTAATGGTGCACAGGTCATTTTTGATCAATTTATTTCATCCGCGGAGCGTAAGTGGCTTCGTATGTCTGGTCTTGTGTGTTTATTGCCTCATGGTTTTGAAGGGCAAGGGCCGGAGCATTCTTCTGCACGTTTAGAACGGTTTCTTCAACTTTGTGCGGAAGATAATATGCAGGTTGCTAATTGTACAACCCCTGCAAATTATTTTCATATTTTGCGTCGACAAATTAAGCGTGACTTCCGTAAGCCATTGATTTTGATGACACCGAAATCACTTTTACGTCATAAGCGCGCTGTTTCTCTTCTCAATGAAATGGGGCCAGAAACAAGTTTCTGTCGTGTGTTGCTTGATGATGCAGAATGTCTCAAAGATTCTGTCATTAAGTTGCAGAAAGATAATAAAATTCGCCGTGTCGTTCTTTGTACTGGTAAGGTTTATTACGACCTTTATGAAGAACGTGAAAAAAAGGGTATTGATGATGTTTACCTCCTTCGTGTTGAACAACTTTATCCTTTCCCTGCTAAAGTTTTGGTGAATGTGTTGTCGCGCTTTTTGCAGGCGGAAGTTTTTTGGTGCCAAGAAGAACCAAAAAATATGGGGGCTTGGTCATTTATTGAGCCTTATTTGGAATGGGTTTTGACGCATATTAATGCGCAATATTCACGTGCTCGTTATGCAGGACGTCCTGCGAGTGCGTCACCGGCCTCTGGGTTAATGGTGAAACACCTTGAACAACTGGCTGCGTTTCTTAAAGACGCGTTAGGTTCTTAATTTATTACTACTCTGATGTATGGAAAAATATTATGACTACTGAAATTCGTGTTCCTACTTTGGGCGAATCGGTTACCGAAGCAACGATTGGCAAATGGTTTAAAAAACTTGGCGAAGCTGTCGCTATGGATGAGCCTTTGGTTGAATTAGAAACTGATAAGGTGACCGTTGAAGTTCCTTCTCCTGTTGCGGGAAAATTATCTGAAATCATTGCAAAAGAAGGCGATACGGTTGAAGTAAATGCTCTTTTAGGAGTGGTGGAAGCTGGAGAAGCTGGTGTCTCCCAATCATCTTCACCTTCTGCTACACTTGTTCCAGCGGCTTCATCTGAATCAGAGAAGCCTGCTTCGAGCAGTACAATGCCTCCTTCTCCTTCAGCAGCAAAATTGATGGCTGAAAATAATGTTGCAAAAAGCGATATTTCAGGTTCTGGAAAACGTGGACAAATTCTTAAAGAAGATGTTCTTGGTGGATTAAAACAAAGTACAAATGCCTCTACACCCTCTTCTTCTGCGACGAGTGCTTCGGCAGCTCCTGTCCAAGAAACACGTGAAGAGCGGGTTCGTATGACGAAATTGCGTCAAACAATTGCTCGCCGTCTTAAAGATGCACAAAATGTAGCAGCAATGTTAACCACATTTAATGAGGTTGATATGTCAGCGGTGATGGATTTGCGCAAGCGTTATAAGGACCTTTTTGAAAAGAAACATGGTGTTAAACTTGGTTTTATGGGCTTTTTTACCAAAGCTGTTTGTCATGCATTAAAAGAACTTCCTGCTGTTAATGCCGAGATTGATGGGACAGATATTGTTTACAAAAACTATGTCAATGTTGGAATTGCTGTTGGAACGGATAAAGGGCTTGTTGTTCCAGTAGTGCGAGATGCAGATCAAATGTCATTGGCAGAGATTGAAAAAGAGATTGGTCGTTTGGGGCGTCTTGCGCGTGATGGAAAATTAGCCGTTTCTGATATGCAAGGGGGAACTTTTACCATTACCAATGGTGGTGTGTATGGATCGTTGATGTCAACACCGATTTTGAATGCACCACAATCTGGTATTTTGGGAATGCATGCGATTAAAGAGCGAGCAATGGTTGTTGAGGGCCAAGTTGTGATCCGCCCCATGATGTATTTAGCGCTTTCTTATGATCACCGTATTGTGGATGGGCAAGAAGCTGTAACTTTCCTTGTGCGTGTTAAGGAAAGCTTAGAAGATCCGGAACGCCTTGTTCTTGATTTGTAAAATACAGTTTTCAGGATGAAAGGAGAAACGGATGTCTTATGATGTGGCTGTGATCGGAGCGGGTCCAGGTGGTTATGTAGCAGCAATAAAGGCTGCACAACTAGGACTTAAAGTAGCGATTATTGAAAAGCGTACAACATTAGGAGGAACATGTCTCAACGTTGGTTGTATTCCTTCTAAAGCGTTGTTGCATGCTTCAGAAGTGTTTTCTGAAACCCAGCATGGTTTTGAAACACTTGGTATTTCTATTGGCAAATCTAAGCTTAATCTTGAACAAATGATGGTTCATAAGAAAGCTGTGGTGACAGCCAATACAAGTGGCGTTTCTTTTTTGATGAAAAAAAATAAAGTTGATACTTTTTTGGGGACAGCTAAAATTTTGAGTGCGGGTCATGTGGAAGTTGTTGCCAGAGATGGTAATAAACAAACAATTGAAACAAAAAATATTATTATTGCTACGGGCTCAGAGAGTTCAGGCATTCCAGGTGTGAATGTTGAAATTGATGAAAAGACTATTGTTTCTTCTACGGGAGCCCTTTCACTTGAAAAAGTACCAGAGCATATGATTGTAGTGGGTGCTGGTGTTATTGGTTCAGAACTTGGATCAGTTTGGAGCCGTTTAGGTGCTAAAGTTACCATTATTGAGTATCTTAATAAAATTTTGGGCTCAATGGATGGTGAAGTTTCACGGCAATTTCAGAAATTAATGGAAAAACAGGGGATAGAATATAAGACGGGAACAAAGGTGACAGCTGTTACACAATCTGGCTCAACTGCTCAGGTGACTTTTGAAGCCGTCAAAGGTGGTGCAGCTGAAACTTTAGAGGCTGATGTTGTGCTTATTGCTACTGGACGTTCTCCGTATACGGAGGGGCTTGGCTTAGGGGAGGCTGGTGTTCAGTTAGATGAACGCGGATTTATTGCAATTGATGCCCATTGGCAGACGAATGTTCCAGGAATTTATGCGATTGGTGATGTCGTAAAAGGGCCAATGTTAGCGCATAAAGCAGAGGAAGAAGGCGTTGCTGTGGCAGAAATTTTGGCAGGTCAAAAAGGGCATGTTAATTTTGATGTTATTCCTAGTGTTGTTTATACACAGCCGGAAATTGCTAGTGTAGGAAGGACAGAAGAAGAGCTAAAAACTGCTGGTATTGAATATAATGTTGGCAAATTTCCTTTTATGGCTAATGGTCGTGCTCGTGCAATGCAAAAGAGTGATGGGTTCGTTAAAATCCTTTCTGATAAAAAAACAGATCGGGTATTAGGGGGGCATATTCTTGGATTTGGTGCTGGTGAAATGATCCATGAAATTGCAGTTTTAATGGAATTTGGTGGTTCATCAGAAGATCTGGGGCGTTGTTGCCATGCACATCCTACCTTATCAGAAGCCGTGCGTGAGGCAGCTTTGGCAACATTTGCTAAACCACTTCATATTTAAAAAGCTTTTAAAAAGTACATTTTAAAAGTCATAGGAGGCAGAAAATATTTGTGAAGCATACAACAACATTTTAAAACTTTAAAAAGGAATACAACCAATTGTATTGAAATATTCCGTTTGTTGTATGCTTTTCTATAATTATTGTTTTAAAATTCAGTTGTGTAGTTTTTATTGATTATCCTGTTGTGTATTATTGTTTAGAGCGGTGGTGTTTGTTTGGTTTATGTAAAGTTTTACATATGGGGTGGTTTTTATACTATTATAAAATATTTAGGATAGGGTTCTGAGCCTATTTGCGTGCTTTGTTTTAAGAACACATCTCTCAAAATGCGCAAACCTATTTCACGATGGTGCTCATGAATGGTATAGCTGTAAAGTTCCTCTTGAAATATATAAAATTCATTCAAATTGTTATAAGACCTATTTGTGCATCATCATCTTTATGTTTAGTAAAAGTACACGCTGACATTATAATGCACTTTTTCAGTTCTCAATATTGCTAAAGCTCTTTATTATTTGAGAGTTTTTATAAGAGAGATTTTTATTCTTTTCTTTTATCATTTTTACTCACACGCCCGCTTTGTTTGTGATGTGCAGGAAAAAGATATTAATTGATTCAATGTGAGGGAGTTTGTGATAAGAGAATCTTATAATATTCAGCGTTATGAATCAAGTTGAAAGTGATATTTATTGTTATAAATCAATGTGTTATATATGATAATGAATCATATGAAGAGAGAAGCCAAGAGGAATTCGCTCAAAGAAATTGAATTGTTTAATGATTGGTGTGGGTTAAGGATATTTGTCATTTAAGATGAAGAGGGGAGGGATTGAATATTCTACAAAATACCACTCTTTTTTAAAAGAGCGGTATTTTTATATCTTTTCTTTATCACACTATCTTTTTGATGATAATGACAAGTTATACAGTGTGATTAAATTAGTTTTTGCTTCTCTGTTTTTCTTGATCATTGCTTGTTATGTCTTAGAAAGATGATATGTTTCTTCTTTAAGGTTGTTAAGAAATCGTAATGTTGCCAAAATATAACGAATAACTAAAATTTTTTTGAAAACCATAATTACATGAGAATATTAAGTTTGTTTTCATTGGGCAGTTTTCTGATAACTTAAAAAATTAAGCATATGTTTTCTATAGGTATAAATTTAAAATTCTAATTTTTTATCCTCTTGTTGTTCTCTTATAAAAGTGGGAAGCCCCATACGATCAAGATATTTAAGGAAAGGGCGGGGTGGTAATTCCTCTACATTGACCATAGTCTTAACATCCCATTCGCCTGTAGCAATGAGAAGGGCTGTAGCAGCAGCTGGTACGCCAGCGGTATAGGAAATGCCTTGTGCTCCAGTTTCATGAAAAGCTTGTTTATGATCGGCTATATTATAGATAAAAATTTCTCGCAGGTGTCCATCTTTTTCGCCTTTAATAAGATCTCCGATACAGGTTTTTCCTGTGTAGTTTGGGGCGAGAGAGGAAGGGTCGGGTAAGACGGCTTTCACGACTTTCAAGGGCACGACTTCTTGACCTTCTGCCGTTTTAATCGGTTGTTCGGATAAGAGTCCGAGGTTTTTTAGAACCGTAAAAACAGTGATATAACGTTCACCAAATCCCATCCAGAAACGGACGTTCTCCACATCGAGATTTTTCGATAATGAATGAATTTCATCATGCCCTGTCATATAGGCTTTTTGTTTTCCAACAACGGGGAGATCCCATTCATGGCTGATTTCAAACATTTTATTGGAAGTCCATTTTTTATTTTGCCATGACCATACTTGTCCTGTAAATTCACGGAAGTTAATTTCTGGATCAAAATTTGTAGCAAACCAACGCCCATGATTTCCGGCATTAATATCAATAATATCAATATCTGTGATTTTATCAAAATAATTATCGCGCGCTAATGCTGCATAGGCATTCACTACACCTGGGTCAAAACCTGCTCCTAAAATAGCGGTTATACCAGCTTTTTCACATTCTTGACGCCGAGGCCATTCATAATTGCCATACCAAGGAGGTGTTTCACAAATTTTCAAGGGGTCTTCATGGATCGCTGTATCGATATAAGCGCATTTGGTTTCAATACAAGCTGAAAGAACAGACATATTAAGAAAGGCAGAACCAACATTAATGACAATTTCGCATTTGGTCTTTTGGATGAGCTTTATAGTTTCTTCTACATTCATGGCATTGAGCGAATGGCTTTTGAGAACACCCTGTTCTTTCATAGTGTTTTTTTCTTTAATAGAAGCAATGATGGCTTCACATTTTTTGAGTGTTCGTGAAGCAATATGAATTTCACCAAGAATATCGTTGTTTTGAGCACATTTGTGTGCAACAACTTGTGCAACACCTCCAGCACCAATAATGAGAACATTTTTTTTCATTGTAGGTTCATCTCCTTTTTAATACTGTTGTATGACGTTTTTATGGTTGATCTTTATGAAAGGCTTTTCTGATAGTCGTTATAGCTGAATTGGCGTTGAAGTGTTAGTGTACCATCGCATTCTTTGAGAACAATAGCAGGCATTGTAACGCCATTAAACCAGTTTTTCTTGACCATTGTATAACCTGCTGCATCCTGAAAAGACAGCCGATCGCCTATTTTAAGAGGTTGTTGAAATTGAAATGTTCCAAAAATATCACCAGCAAGACAAGATTTTCCACAAACCATGATTTCGTGTGGTCCTTGATTCGGTTCTAATTTGGCATTTTCACGATAAATGAGAAGATCAAGCATATGTGCTTCAATTGAGCTGTCAACGATGGCAAGATTCTTTTCATTATACAATGTGTCAAGAACACTGACTTCTAATGTGGTGCTTTTGGTGATAGCAGCTTCTCCTGGTTCTAGAAAAAGAGTAACACCATGGGTTTTAGAAAATTGTTTTAAACGTTTTGCGAAAGATTCTAAAGGATAATTTTCAGCGGTAAAATGGATTCCGCCACCAAGGCTTATCCAGTTAACCGCAGCGAAAAGTTCTGCAAATTTTTCTTCCATGTGATTCAGCATTTGGTTAAAAAGATTAAAATCAGCATTTTCGCAATTGTTGTGGATCATCAGGCCATTTATGAGGGGTAGAACTTCTTTTATAGCGCTTTGATTGGTTTCGCCTAAGCGGCTAAAAGGGCGGGAGGGATTGGCAAGATCAAAATTGGATGCGCTGATTCCTGGATTTAACCTCAAACCCCGTTGGATGGTTTTGCTAGCTTTAGAAAAACGTTGAAGTTGTTGGATTGAGTTAAAGATAATTTTGTCTGCATAGCTACAGGCTTCATCAATTTCATGATCGGCCCAAGCAACCGAATAAGCATGTGTTTCTTTGCCAAATTTTTCTCTTCCTAAACGCAGCTCATAAAGGGATGATGATGTGGTTCCATCCATGAACTCAGACATTAAATCAAAAACACTCCATGTGGCAAAACATTTCAAAGCAAGTAAAATTTTAGCTCCAGACATTTCCCGTAAACGAGAAATTGTTTGCATGTTTTTGATGAGTTTCGATTTGTCTATAAGGTAGTAGGGGGTTTTTATCATCATTTATTCATTCTTCTTTGAAGGATCTTATTACCAAGATCAACGTTTAGTACAAAGAGTAACAGAATGTCTCAAGAAAAAAGAGTCTTAAGAAAAGAATCTGTTTCTGTCTAGAAAGAGAAAGGCTTTCTGTAATTACTGTTGTTTATTATTTTGAGTTTTGCGTTATGAGTATGAAAAAAAAATTATATTATGCTTTAGCTTTTGTATTGGTTAGCAGTTTTTTCATTGTAACAACTACTCTTGTTAATTGGGGGCAAAATAGGAGTGATGCTAAAGCCAAACTGGTTACTCAGACTTCTGTCCAAGATAGTTCGGTGCCTTTGATTTTTACGGGGCGTAGAGAACTTAATGGTTTTAAAGGTTATCGTCATTATCGGCGTGGTTATCGTAAATATAGTGATAATTGGTGGTATCCTGAAGTGGCATTTGTTACGTCACCGCACTTAAGCACAAAAAGCGCATCATTAAAAGCTGTACCAGATGCTAAAAAAGTGTTTTTAACGTCTTCTTCGGAAAAATTAGAAAAAAAAGAGCCATGGATGCTTAAACAACATATTGAATCTTGCCGTGCGCGTTATCGCTCTTATAATAAAAATGATAATAGTTTTCAGCCTTTTCATGGGGGGCGTAAACAGTGTTTATCACGCTTTTTTAAAGGATAGAAATTATTAAATAAATTTTTAATTGCTTCTTGTCGTGGGCGTTATTGTTCTTACAATAAAGGGAAAACTTGCGTGGTGCGCAGCATTTTCATGAAAGCGTTTTTTTTGAAAAATTTAAATACTTTTAAGTTTTATTAAATCTTATTATCATTAAGTGTGGAATGGGGGGTGAGGATATAAGTTTTTGTTTTGTCGATGACAAAATATTAAGGACAGGATGGAGTTGAAAGAATGACAACACGGGAAGCAATGTTGATATTGCTCGTTTTGCTTCCCTTTGGTGGAAGTGCTATCATTGGCTTTTTTCGCTCGACAGCAAAAAATAATGAAGCATGGTTTGCTGGGATTGTTGCACTTTTCTGTCTTATTTTTACAATAATGCTTTATCCGGAAGTTCGCGGAAACCACGTAGTGCGTTTAGATATTTCTTGGCTTCCAGAATGGGGGAGCGATTTGATTCTCCGTATAGATGGTTTGTCGTGGCTTTTTTGCTTGCTCATTACAGGAATTGGGTTGCTTGTTGTCATTTATTCACGTTATTACATGGATCCAGCAGATTCTGTACCGCGATTTTTTTCCTTTTTTTTGGCCTTTATGGGATCAATGACGGGAATAGTCTTATCAGGTAATCTCGTCTTTTTGGTTATTTTTTGGGAACTCACCAGCATTTTTTCTTTTTTGTTGATCGGCTATTGGTATCATAATGCAAGTGCGCGTGAGGGTGCGCGTATGGCTCTAACGATCACAGGTTTTGGCGGTTTTGCACTTTTTATTGGGGTTTTATTGATCGGGTATATTGTTGGCAGTTTTGATTTGGATAAAGTGCTGCAGTCTGGAGATATGATCCGGTCAAGTTCTCTTTATAGTCCTGTCCTTATTTGTATTTTATTGGGGGGATTAACAAAAAGTGCGCAGTTTCCCTTTCATTTTTGGCTGCCCAATGCGATGGCTGCTCCAACCCCTGTATCGGCTTATTTGCATTCAGCAACCATGGTAAAAGCGGGATTGTTTTTGCTTGTTCGTTTATGGCCTGTGCTTTCTGGGACAGAATCTTGGTTTTGGCTGGTTGGCTTTTCAGGACTCTCTACATTGCTGCTTGGTGCCTATTTTTCCATGTTTCAGCAAGACTTGAAAGGGCTGCTTGCTTATTCAACTATTAGTCATCTTGGATTGATTACCACGCTTTTAAGCCTTGGTAGTCCACTTGCTTGTGTTGCAGCGATCTTCCATATGGCTAATCATGCTACTTTTAAAGCTTCTTTATTTATGGCTGCTGGTATTATTGATCACGAGACGGGAACACGTGATATGCGTAAATTGTCAGGGCTTTATCGCTCTATGCCTATTACAGCAACTCTCGCTTTAGTTGCAAGCGCAGCGATGGCTGGAGTTCCTTTGTTGAATGGTTTTTTATCGAAAGAGATGTTTTTTGCTGAAGCTGTTGAAACGCATATGGAATCATGGCTCGATTGGATTGCACCTTATGTAGCAACGCTGGCTAGTCTGTTTAGTGTAACCTATTCTATACGCTTTATTCATGGCGTTTTTTTGGGACCAAAACCTGTCAATTTACCCAAAACTCCCCATGAACCACCGCATTTCATGCGTTTACCAATGGAGCTTTTGGTGTTTATTTGTTTAGCAGTTGGTATTTTTCCTAATTTAACAATAGGACCTATTTTAGATAACGCGGTTGTGTCTGTTTTAGGATCAATGACAATCCCTTATAGTTTAGCTGTTTGGCATGGGTTTAATACTCCATTAGTGATGAGTTTTGTTGCGTTATTAGGAGGCGGATTACTCTACGCTGTCGGGCACCGTTATTTTTTATCCTGTGATGATGGAGCGCCTTTTTTTCGTCACTTAAATGGACCGCGTATTTTTGAACGCATTCTCGTGATTATTTCTTGGAAATGGGCACGTGCGGTGGAATCTATTTTGTCAACACGTCGTTTGCAGATACAGTTGCACTGGATTTTTTGGGTGTGTTTTGCATTTGTTGGTCTTTTACTTTGGTGCGATGGTTTTATTTCAGCGGGGGCGTTACCGCTTTTCCCAGTTGATATTCCCTTTCTCGCTCTTTGGTTAGTTGGCGGATTATGTGCACTTTTAGTTGCTTGGCAAGCAAAGTTTCATCGTCTTGCATCACTCATGTTGTCGGGGGGAGCTGGTTTGATGACTTGTGCAACCTTTTTATGGCTTTCTGCTCCTGATTTAGCAATAACACAATTAGTTGTTGAGGTTGTTACAGTCGTCTTATTATTGCTTGGTTTACGGTGGTTGCCTAAACGTTTGCATAATCCTACTCCAACGCCTGTTCGTTTTTTCGTGCGCTTGCGTCGTATCCGTGATTTCATCATAGCCCTTGTGGGAGGTGCTGGTGTAGCATGGCTCTCTTTTGCAGTGATGACACGTCCTCAAGGTACGACGATTTCTGATTTTTTTCTCACCAAGGCTTACTCTGATGCTGGTGGTCGCAATGTTGTGAATGTGTTGTTGGTTGATTTCCGTGGTTTTGATACTATGGGAGAAATTGTCGTTTTGGGTGTTGTATCACTCACTGTTTTTGCCCTTTTACGGCGGTTTCGTCCTGCCCCTGAAAGTATTGATGCACCTTTTCAGCAACGTGTCCAGAAAGCCTTTGATATGGCACAGCCTAATCGAAATGTGGGAGATACAGTGTTGAATTATTTAGCTGTTCCTGCTGTTATTATGGGTTGGCTCTTTCCGATTATTATCGCTTTTGCTATTTATTTATTTATGCGAGGGCATGATCTGCCAGGAGGTGGATTTGTCGGTGGTGTTACTTTGGCGATAGGATTTATTTTACAATATCTTGCACGCGATATTCGGTGGGTGGAAACGCATTTGAGAGTTTTACCTTTGCGTTGGATGGGCTTTGGTTTATTGTTGTCAGTCGTAACGGGGATGGGCTCTTGGTTTTTTGGATATCCTTTTTTAACATCCTTTTTTCGATATATTCATTTTCCGTTAATTGGAAAAGTTCCCATGGCATCTGCTTTTTTGTTTGATTTTGGTGTGCTTTCTCTTGTGTTAGGAGCAACTGTTCTCATTTTAATTGCACTTGCACACCAGTCAATTCGGAGTTACCGAATCGGTAAGAAACCTGTTTTGAAAGAGAAGGAAAATTAATGGAAATTGTTCTTTCTTTAGGTATTGGTATTCTTGTTGGATCAGGAATTTGGCTTATTTTACGTCCACGCACTTTTCAAGTCATTCTTGGTTTGTCTTTGATTTCCTATGGTGTCAATCTTTTTATGTTTTCAATGAGTAGACCGCGTAGTAATGCCGCTCCAATTGTTGATCCTACTACTGTTATTAATCCAGCTAATTATGTCGATCCTCTTCCTCAAGCCTTAGTTTTAACTGCGATTGTGATTGGTTTTGCAACGACAGCTTTATTTTTAGTTATTCTCTTGGTTTCACGCGGTTTAACGGGTTCAGATCACGTTGATGGACGTGAGGTGCAGTGATGGAAGTAGGGGTGCACCATCTCCTTATTTTGCCTATTCTTTTGCCGTTAATCACTGGAGCACTTCTTCTTTTTTATGATGAACGGCGTTCGAAATTTAAATCATTGATTAGTCTTTTTTCGGCGGGATTGTCGGTCGTTATTGCTGTTTTACTGATTATACGTACTCTTGAAATAGCGCCGGCTTGCGATGTTTATCGGCTTGGCAATTGGCTCTCTCCCTTCGGAATTGTTTTGGTCCTTGATCGTTTAAGCGCCATGATGCTTTTACTTTCAAGCTTATTGGTGACTAGCGTACTGGTTTTTGCGCGGGCTCATTGGTACAAAGCGGGTTCTCATTTTCAGTCACTGATGCAATTTTTCATGGTTGGAATGAACGGCGCTTTTTTGACCGGTGATTTATTTAATTTATTTGTATTTTTTGAAGTTATGTTAACGGCTTCCTATGGGCTTGCTTTGCATGGTTCTGGTCAGACACGCGTGCGTGCAGGGTTGCATTATGTTGTGGTTAATCTTGTTGCTTCATTACTTTTTTTAGTTGGTACAGCACTTATTTATGGAGTCGCTGGTACTCTTAATATGGCCGATTTGGCTGTTAAAATAAAATATATATCTTCTACAGATATTGTTTTGTTCGAAATAGGTGTTGCACTTCTAGGTATTGCTTTTTTGCTTAAGGCTGGTATGTGGCCGCTTAATTTTTGGTTGGTGCCAACTTACAGCGCGGCAGTAGCGCCCGTTGGAGCTTCTTTTGCACTTTTGAGCAAGGTGGGTATTTATATTATTTTACGTTTAACGCTGCTGTGGTTTGGTCCTGAAAGTGAATATTTTAACCATTTTGGTCATACGGTTTTGTTTTATGGTGGGCTTGCCACTTTGATTTTTGGTTTTATTGGGGTATTGGCGAGCCAAGTTTTGGTGCGTTTGGCAGCTTATAGTGTTCTTGTCTCTTCTGGTACATTGTTGGCAGCAATAGGGATTGGCAATGCAGCACTGACAGCAGGTGCACTTTTTTATATTGTTTCTTCAACTTTAGCACTGGGAGCTTTTTTTCTTTTGGTAGAGTTGGTTGAACGCTGTCAAGATGTGGCTGCTAATGTTCTGGCTGTCACAATGGAGGTTTATGGTGATGATGAAGAGGAGGAAGAAGATGAAGTTGGCACATATCTCCCTGTAACCTTGGCAATTCTTGGGGCTTGTTTTGGTATCTGTGCCATTTTGATTATTGGATTGCCACCTTTTTCTGGTTTTGTTGCTAAACTTATGATGTTCATGGCAGTTTTAAACCATAGTAGAGAGGATTTTTTTGCCTCTCTTCCGGTTTATCATGATTGGCTTTTTGTGGTTTTTGTCACCCTCTCAGGTTTTGCAGCTTTGATTGCACTGACACGAACGGGGATTCGAACTTTTTGGGTTTCTCTTGAAGGTCGCGTTCCCCGTGTGCAGGTGATAGAATTTGCGCCTATTGCTGTTCTTCTTGCCTTGTGTTTTCTTATAACAATTGTAGCCGGTCCTGTTAGTCATTATATGTCTGAAACTGCTAAGACTTTGTATGAACCTCAGAATTATATTGGGAGCGTTTTAACGGATTTTTCTCTCGAAAAGAGGGAGATGAATAAATGAATCGTTTTTGTCCTTCTCCTTTTTTCAGTGGTGTCATTGTCCTTATGTGGCTTATTTTAAATGGTTTTAGTTTAGGGCAATTGTTTTTAGGTATTATAACCGCTTTGTTTTGTGGTTGGATGATACGGCTTCTTGAGCCGGAGAAGGTTGCTATTAAAAACTGGAGTGCGGTTTTTCGTCTTATTTTTCGAGTCTTGATAGATTCTATATCCTCAAATATCTCGGTGGCTTGGTTTGTTTTAACAAAAAGGTCTCGAAAACAGCGATCTGGCTTTATTGTAGTGCCTCTTCTGCTTCATAATCGCACTGCTTTGGCTATTTTAGCGTGCATCCTTTCGGCAACTCCTGGAACGGCTTGGGTTGCCTATAATAGTAAAAAGGGTGAGCTTTTGCTCCATGTCCTAAATTTAAAAAATGGATATGATTATCAACGATTGATAAAACAACGGTATGAGAAGTTACTTTTGGAGATTTTCTTATGAGTATGGTGATCCTTTATTGGGGGCTTTTCTTTTCACAGTTTTTTTTAAGTTTGGCGGTGGTCTTCGCATTGTTTCGGTTGATTCGTGGTCCACGGGCACAGGATAGAATTGTTGGTTTGGATGCTCTTTATATAACCACTGTTCTTTTGTTTCTTACATTCGATATCCGTTCAGGAACAACCATTTATTTTGTTGCTGCCCTCATTATTGGGTTGTTGGGGTCTGTCTCAAGCATCGCTTTAGCGAAGTTTCTTATGCGGGGGGAGGTTATTGAATGAAAGATGACGTATCGCTTGTGGTTGCTATTGCTATCACGGTTTTCTTAATATTAGGGTCTGGATTGACACTGATCGCAACGATAGGTTTGGTGCGTTTTTCCAGTTTTTATGAGCGTTTGCATATGCTTTCAGTATGTACGAGTTGGGGCGTTGGTAGCATTCTTATTTCTTCATTTCTCTATTCAATATTTGTGGACCATTATTTTGTTTTTCATGAAGTGTTGCTGATGTTTTTTTTATTTTTAACAGCACCGGTAGCTTCTATGTTGCTCTCACATACAGCAGCTTATCGACATCATTCAGAAGAACAGTCAGAAAAACCGCTGGCTCTTTTATTAGACCAGACGGAGGAAAAGTTACTCACGTCAGAAGGAACATCAAGCGATGAGAGCCAGCGCGGTTCTTGAAATACAAGAAGCTTCTTTATTCTGTGCTTTTTTCTTCTACACACGTGAGGGACGTTGCGTGGTCTTCAGTAAGAGTATTGTAGAATGAGGCCTCGTTTCCTTTTGTCCACCAAACATATTCACCCCCTACATATTTTGCTCCAGAAGCAGAAACGACATTGGAAGCGATGATGCGCTTTCCATTCCATTTGAGATCAACTAATGCAATATCATTGGTAGTGTAGTAGGTTGCTTCAACACGTTCTTTTTTTGTTTCATTGCTGCATTGATAGACAGCGGTTTCTTTTTTTGGTTCTGAATCGTCTGGTACCTCAATGACTAAAGAGCCGGCAAAGGCACTCGTTGAGCTAAAAAGCGATAGATTTAAAACGACTAAAAACCGTAAATTAAAAAGAGTTTTTTTCATAATGATTCCTTCGTTATTTAGAACAACAATGTTGATTCATCTTTACAGTGGATGGGGGTTTTTCTTTCTGGATCACGAAGATGATCGTAAAGTGTGACTTCGTTGTTCTTTTTCCACCAAATATACCAGCTTCCTTCGTATTTTTCCCCTGTGTCTGCGACTACATTTGCAGCAACGACGCGCTCTCCTTTCCATTTGAAATCAACCAACGAAATATTATCAGCATTGAGATAGACCGCTTCAACGCGTTCTTTACCTGTTCCAGTATCGCACTGGTAGGTAATGGTCTCAGTTTTTGGCTCTGGATTGTCTGGTACCTCAATGATAAAAGAACCAGCTAAGCTATTGTTTGAGCTGAAGATTGATAAACTTAAAGCGGTGAAAAATCCTAAAAAATGTAAAGTTTTTTTCATGATGCTTCCCTATATTCCTATATTGTTCACAAAGAATAATTTGATTGATACAATGGTGTCTACGGCAGGATTCGAACCTGCGACCCCAGGATTCATACCACTTCGATTTTCACCGCCAGCTTTTCATGGCTGTTTGTGGTCTGGACTGTCTCTTCACCTTGAAGCTTTTAGCTCTTTAGGTGCTGCCCGTTCAGTCTCTACACCTTTCTCTCATTTGAGGAGAGACTTGGCTCGGGATTGGCATTGGCATATAGTCTCCCATGAAGCTTTCCCCGAATTTGAGCAGATCCACTTTGAGGATTTCTCCTTAAAGCGCCCAATTTCTTTAGGAATCCTGTGCTCTATCCTACTGAGCTACGCAGACATCATCATACTTATTCCTTTAATAGAAGTATAAAAACGAATCAATTATATTCAATATGAATTAACGAATTTCTGCTAATTTTTGTTCCAGAAAAGTCAAAACTGCTTCCGGAGAGACATTTTTTGCAATAAATGATTGACCAAGTCCGCGTGTTAAGATGAAGGTCAAATTGTTTTGCGAAACTTTTTTATCTTGGGCAATGAGAGTCATTAAAGTGTCAGAATCTGGTAACTTCCCTGGGATATCCTTTAATTGTGTAGGCAACCCTATAGATTTGAAGTGTGCTTCAATACGTTGTGTAAGTGTGGGACTTATCAAATTTAGTTGAGCAGAGAATTGATGCGCTAGAATCATTCCAATTGCTACAGCTTCGCCATGGATTAAGCGGTCTGAGTCATAGGCGGTTGCTGTTTCAAGCATGTGTCCAAATGTATGGCCGAGATTTAAGAGCGCGCGCTCTCCTGCTTCGTGTTCGTCACGTGCTACAATGGCAGCTTTAAATTGGCATGAGCGGACAATAGCTTCTGTTCGTATTGGGCCATTGGAAAAAATTTCTTTCCCATTTTTTTCAAGCCACTCAAAAAAATCAGGCTGGTTAATGAATCCATATTTAACCATTTCTGCGTAACCAGCACGAAATTCGCGCGGTGGTAGGGTATCAAGAAGACATGTGTCAGCAATAACGCATTGCGGTTGATAAAAAGTACCAATAAGATTTTTACCATATTGGCTATTGATTCCAGTTTTTCCACCAACGGAGGAATCAATTTGTGCAAGAAGCGTTGTGGGCATTTGAATGAAGTTCATACCACGGCGGATTATACTTGCCGCAAATCCTGCTAGATCGCCAATGACACCACCACCAAAAGCAATAACACAATCGCCTCTTTCTAAACGCGCAGCAAGAATTTGACCGATGACAATTTGCAGGGTTGAAAATGATTTTGATTGTTCTCCTGCTTCTACAATAATAGGAACAGTATGAATTTTATTTTTTATTAACTCTGCTTGTAATATTTCCAAATGAAGAGAAGCAACATTTGTATCTGTAACAAGTGCCAAGCGCGTTGGATGAGGATCTTTTTTGTTAAGAGCATGTTTAATCTGTGAAGCAGCTTGTGCAATCAGATTCGGACCAATGATGATATCGTAACAGTGTTTGTCCAGTTTAACAGTGACGGTCTTTGTTTGCATGCTGGTTGTCCCTATTGTTAATTTCTGTGTATAGGTAGTGCTGTACAGATCGTATAACATTTTGTGCTACGGTATGACGGCTTTCTTTATGACTGTTAATTGTTAAGTTTGACTTTGCATAGATAGGATAACGCTGTTCCATGAGTTTTTGCATGGTTTCTTTAGGATTAGCTGTTTGAAGCAGGGGGCGTGCTGGGTGTTTTGAGACACGTTTCATGAGGATATCAAGATCGACTTTTAGCCATATGGATATACCATTTTGGTGAATGGCTTTTCGGATATTTTCATTTATGTAGGCACCACCACCTGTTGCTAAAACAAGGGGACTTTTTTTTATGAGGTTTAGAATAACACGCTGTTCAAGAGCACGAAATTCTGATTCACCATAAATTTCAAAGAGTTCAGTGATTGTCATTTGCGCAGCTTTTTCAATTTCTTGGTCAGAATCATAAAAGGGTAAACGGAGCATGGTGGCGACGCGTTTTCCGATCACTGATTTTCCTGCCCCCATAAGACCAACAAGGACAAGTACTCTTTTATCAAGGGACGATAAGAGCTGATTCTTTATTTGTGTTATGGGGACGCGTTTTGGTCGATTGCTTTTCATAACTTTATTTCGGCATTTATCCATCTTAAAGTCAATTCCTGTTAATCTTTGTGAGGCATAATACGAGATAGAATATTTTTGGTAGGTTATTATCTTATGCCAACATTGACCAGATTTTTGATGATTCTTTTCATTTTGCTTTCTGTTCTTTTCATTATAATGGGTGCTCTTGTGGTTTGGGTTGAACCAGTAACTGTGGATATGTACATTGATGTCCCCTTGGATTCATGGAATCTTTCTACGGAAGCGAATCAATGAAATGAAAAGTGGTGCTGTGATAGATCATTTTCTTGAGATGATGAGCGCGGAGAGGGGGGCTTCACCTCATACGCTTGCGGCTTATCAGCATGATTTGCAGTGGGCACAAGACGAATTGTCTTCACACTCTGTTTCGCTTTTTTCAGCAAAAAAAGAAGATTTAATTACTCTTTTATCGCTTATGCATACTTTTGGTTTTGCGGCATCGTCGCAAGCGCGCCGTTTATCGACTTTGCGTCAGTTTTATCAATTCCTTTATGCTGAAGGGTTGAGAGCAGATGATCCCTCTCATGATATTGACGCGCCTCGCCAAGGGCGTCCTTTGCCAAAAATCATGAGTGAAGATGCAGTGATAAAATTGCTTGATTTAGCACAGTTAGAAGTTAATCAAGCTCATTATGGATCTAAGGATTATCTGCGTGCATTGCGTCTTCAGCTATTGAGTGAAATGCTTTATGCAACAGGATTACGCATTAGTGAATTGGTGAGTCTGCCTGTGCAGGCTGTTCGGGGGAAAGCATACAGCATTTTGGTTCGTGGTAAAGGCAAAAAAGAACGAATGGTGCTGTTATCAAAAAAAGCATATCAAGTTCTTTTGCAGTGGTTAAATTTGCGTGATCAGGGAAAGGATGCCGCAAGTTCTTATCTTTTTCCAGCGCATTCAGAAACAGGGTATATTGCGCGTCAAGTTGTTGCACGGGAGTTGAAAAATCTCGCCACAAGGGCAGGAATTGAAAGTAAACACTTTTCTCCCCATGTGTTGCGCCATGCTTTTGCTAGCCATCTTTTGCAAAATGGTGCTGATTTGCGTGCCGTTCAACATTTGTTAGGTCACTCTGATATTGCTACCACTCAGATTTATACCCATGTGTTGGAAGAGGGACTTTATCGTTTAGTTAATGAGCATCATCCACTTGCCGATGAGCAAAAGGCTCGTTAAAGAAAAGGTGATGTTTTTGAAAAAGACTTTATAAAGCAAATTATAAGTGTATAAGTGACACTGAATGAGTTGGTACAAATGTATAATTATCTTGATTTTGAAAAACCAGTTGCTGATCTTGATGGGAAAATTCTTGAATTAAAAAAAATTTCTCAGGAAAAAGGCAGTCTTGATATGAGTGACGAGATTGCTCGTCTTGAAACGCGTTCCCAAACAGCGTTGCGCGATATTTATAAAAAATTATCGCCGTGGCAAAAAACACAAGTCGCTCGTCATCCTGATCGTCCCCATTTTATGGACTATTCTAAACGCTTATTGAATGATGTTACACCTTTGGCAGGAGATCGCAAGTTTGCTGAAGATGAGGCTATTCAAGCTGGGTTTGCACGCTTTAGGGGAGAAGCAGTTGCTTATATCGGTCAAGAGAAAGGTCACGATACGCAAACACGTTTGCGTTATAATTTTGGTTCTGCACGTCCAGAAGGCTATCGTAAAGCTGTACGTATTATGGAAATGGCTGACCGCTTTGGTTTGCCACTTCTCACTTTTATTGATACAGCAGGTGCTTATCCTGGTGTGAGTGCTGAAGAACGTGGGCAAGCGGAAGCAATTGCTCAATCAACAGCTGCAACTTTGCGTTTGAAAGTTCCTGTGGTTTCCGTTGTTATTGGAGAAGGCGGTTCTGGAGGGGCGATAGCAATCGCGGCTGCCAACAAAGTTTATATGTTGGAGCACGCAATTTACTCTGTTATTTCACCAGAAGGAGCAGCTTCTATTTTATGGCGTGATCCAGCTCGTGCAAAAGATGCTGCAATGAATATGCGTATTACCGCTCAAGATTTATATCGCTTAAAGATTATTGATGGCATTATTTCGGAACCTTTAGGGGGAGCGCATCGTGGCAAAGAGATTGTCATTGATGCAACGGGTGATGTTATTTCGGAGGCTTTAAAAGTTATGGCTGGAAAAGATGGTGAAGCTCTTAAACAAGAGCGAAGGGAAAAATACCTTCAAATTGGTCGATCTCTAACATAGGTTATTTTTTGTGAGGGGTGTTGGATTGGAGTTTTATTCGATGACATTTAGCAGATTCCTCGCTGTGTGTGTGTTGTTTGTAATGGGAATATTAGCGGCATGTGGGGGAAGATTGCCAGCTTCTATTCGTGCCAAAGTTGAGCAGCCGTTGCCACAAGAAATCCAGAACAGAATGGCTTTGTACGATATTGATCCTTATGCACCAATTGTAATGCGATTTTTCAAGGAAGAAAATCTTGCTGAAGTTTGGAAGCAATCTCGTTCAGGGCTTTTTATCTTGGTTGCTCGCTATGGCATTTGCAAATGGTCTGGTAAGCTTGGACCTAAATATAAAGAAGGGGATCTTCAGACACCAGAGGGTTTTTATACTATTAGCGCAAACCAAATGAATCCTTATTCAAAATATTATCTTTCTTTTAATATAGGATTTCCTAACCTTTATGATCAGGAAAATGGTCGTACAGGAAGCAATCTTATGGTGCACGGTTCTTGCTTTTCCGCAGGTTGTTATTCTATGAGTGATAAGAACATGGCTCAAATTTATGCGTTTGCACGGGATGCTTTTAAAGGAGGACAAAGAGAGTTTCAGTTGCAGGCCTTTCCTTTCCGCATGACCGAGGATAATATGTTACGTCATAGCAATGATCCTCATTATCAATTCTGGGTTATGCTTAAGAAAGGTTATGATTTTTTTGAAAAAAATCGTCAGCCTCCAACTGTTGAAGTTTATGGAAAACGTTACGTTTTTAATCGCGATATTGATAAAACTTCAGTTTCTCTATTGCAGTGAGTGTTATTGTATCCTGATGGACCGTAGACACTATCACTTATAAATGGCGATACAGGATATGCAAAAACTTTACGCATAAGGTGTTTAAGTGAGTAGTCAGTCTTTTAAAGCCTAGAGTTTTTTCATAGAGTCTTATGTAAGTAAATCAGATGAAGTGGGAAGCCAAGAGGAATTTTCTCAAAGAAGTTGGATTGTTTGCACATCGGTCAATCTTCATTTTTAGTGAAGAGTAAGTTAATATAAAATGTACTTCTCTTTTTATTTCTTTCAAAGAGTTTTATTCTTTCATGCTGTAAAATATTATCTTGTCGTGCTATTATATAAGATACATTCACACATTTTAAAATGCGATATTGCCTCTGTCTGATTTTGTTTTTTTCTTAACAGGGATTTTGATTTCACTTAGCTGGAGTAAATATAGAGTTGAGCAGAATATTTTAGAACCAAGAATTTGTCCAATCGGTCTGTGAAATGAATCGCATGAAGTGGTTCGCAGATGAAGTGCATTTAGAGAGAAAACAATCTGATTACAGATTTATGGATATTAAAATTTTTATCATAACAATTTGATTTACAATGACAGTTTATTATTTTTAGTTTGAATTGAGGGACTCAATATCATAAGATCCTTTTATCTTAAAATCTGTTTATAATGAATCAATCGAAACCATTTTTTGCACACCATAAAATTGGATTAGCATGTGAATAAAACTCTTAAAGAAAAGAGCACAGATAGTTTTCATGAGTACTCTAAAGTGCCAAGTTTTCTAAAACATTTTTAACTGGCAAGAGTATGAGGCTATCAGTTTGCTCCTTTAAAAGCATAAAGATGGTGGTGCCAATGAATTTAATGTTATATCATTGAGGGTGAGAAAAAATTAAAATTTTATTCCTGGAATGATCAGAGGATTTTCTAAGAGAGCTGTTTTGTCTGCAGTATCTATTGCTGGTTTATTAAAGAAAGCATTGAGGAGCTTTTGTATTGCTTCTTTTTCAACACCATCGGCAATGATGACAAAACGTGTTTGTTTTATTCCTTTTGGCCATGCTGGCAATCTTATGGGAGGATGAAAAAATGTTTGTACGCCATGTAATACAAGTGGGCGATAAGGGTCATCATGCAGTGCGATAATTGCTTTAATACGTAATAGTTTTGTACCATAACGCTCTTGTAGGAGATCTAAAAAAGCTTCAATTGTGGCGTAATCAACAGGACCCTCACAGTTGAGTGAAAAGGTACGAATGGTTTTATGGGGGGTATGATCATGTGGGGTAGTCGTAAGATTTTGTTTAAGTTTTGTATTTTCTACTTTTTCATCCCATAATGTGTTATTTATTAACAGATTTGAACAAAAATCTTCAGAATGGGCGTCAATGATTTGTGCTGTAGGATTAATCGTTTTAAGTGTGTTAAGGAGCGTATCTGAAAGCGTTTGTGGGTCTCTAAGATCTGTTTTGGTGAGAATAATTTTATCAGCAAATATTAATTGTTTATATATTTCAGGGTAGCGCTCACATATGGAAAGTGTGCTTAATGTATCAAATGTTGCAAGAACAGCATTTATGGATAATGTTTGAATAAATAACGGGTGGCTTAAAAGTATTTGTAAAATAGGGGCGGGATCAGCCATCCCTGTGGTTTCAATGATAATATGATTGAGTTGTTTGATCTGTCCTGTTTGAACGCGATTTATTAAATCAATTAATGTATCGATGAGATCACTGCGTAAATTGCAGCATAAGCAACCATTGGCAAGCTCAATAATTCCTTCTGTCGTTTTTTCAACTAGAAGGTGATCAATACTGATTTCGCCGAATTCATTGATGATAACAGCACATTCTGTTAAAATAGGGTCTTGTAGCATACGGTTGAGCAAAGTTGTTTTGCCAGAGCCTAAAAAACCAGTAATAAGCGTGAGAGGGATGCGCTTTATTTTCATGTTAATCATCAACCGTGGTTTTGTTTTAAAAAAACATATTTCCGTACGTCTAACCAATTTATAATGGTGTCCGTGAGGGATATAATGGTTAACACCCTATGAAATCCATTGTACCACTATCTTTACGCTTATAAAGGTAGGTGTATGCAGGGTATATCATACACTTTTTTAGCGTCAATGTTATGATAATTCTTGGTTCTTGAAAGAATTTATAGGAGGAATTTTTATTCCTTGTTTTAATTATTTTATCTACATGTTCATCTACCTCGTGATGTGCAAGAGACTGGTTTTTATTGATTCAACAAATACAGATTTGAAATGAGAGAATCTTACAACATTTGTGGTTCTAACATAAGATACAAAATAATTAATTATCATTATAAATCAAAGTATTATAATTAATCGTAGATTATGATTTATGGCTTTTTTATAGAATGGTTTGCGCGTCTTTTATACGAACTATAGGGCTTTCTTAGTGGCTTTACTGTTATTTTAGGTGTTTTTGGCGTACGAATGAGATGTACTGGTAAAGGATGAGAAAAAGGAGGTGGAGCAGTGATAAAAGGTGAGGTGAGAATAATATTTCCTTGATCATCATATGAATTTGCATGCATTTTTATGGCTTCAGGTGTGCATGTTTGTTGTCTCATATTGTTGGCTTGTGTTATATTTCTCCCATAAGGTTTTAATGTTGCTAGTGTTAATTGGGGTCTTCCTTGGTGCAAAAATCCTGTTTCAAGAAGTTGTGCAGCTTTTTCTTCTCTTTCAGTTATGTTGTTAGCACCTAGAATGACAGTAATAATTGTACGTTTATTGCGTGTGGCTGAGGCAACAAGATTAAAACCCGAGGCACAAATAAAGCCTGTTTTCATACCGTCTATTCCATAAAAACGGCCAATGAGGTTGTTTGAGTTATGCTGGACTTTTCGATTGTTACCAAAATCAATGGCTGGAATAGAAAAATAATGAGCATATTGTGGAAATTCTCGACGTATTTGAACGGCTAAAAGAGCAATATCGCGCGCTGTGGAGTAGTTTTGAGGGTCTGGTAAACCACTTGCGTTCGCAAAATGCGTTCCAAACATGCCTAAACGTTTAGCTTCGCTATTCATTTTACGTACAAAATTTTTCTGTGAACCTGCAACAGCTTCACTCATGGCAATGGCTAAATCATTGGTAGATTTAACCATGGTGATACTTAAGGCTGTATCAAGTGTGAGTACAGAACCAGCTTTATAGCCTGAACGATATGAGGGAGCTTTTGCGGCGTATTCGCTGATGGTGATATGTTTGTCTGGTGAAATTTCCCCTCGGCTCATGGCACGAAAAATAACATAAGCGGTCATTAATTTTGTCAAGGAAGCAGGGTACCAACGCTCAAAAGCTTGATTATGTTTTAAGATATGCCCCGTTGTAACATCAACAGAAATAAAAGGCTGCGCTAGAGCAACAGCGCTGAATAAACTCAAAATCACAGAAAAAAATAAATTATAGAAGAGACGTTGCATTAATTTAAATCGAGTTCCTTCTTATTCGTTATTTAGAATTGTTTTAATGTAGCACACAAAGCTTTTAAGTCTAGGTTAGGAAGGAAAGATGGTTAATTGCTGTATCCGTTGTGTCTCGGAGATAAAAACCAATACTCATTTTTATTTTCCCCTTGAATTTGGTTTGATGACTTACAGTATCTTAAGAAATACTTTTTAAATAATGAAGATTGTACAAGATTTCAGGTTCTTGGGGGATTGATGTTTCTTAGGAAGGAACGAATCGGCATAATCATACATTTTTCTTGTCCTCCTGTTAGGACAGCCCTTGGCACTTGAGAGGGGTCGTAAAAAGCATTTAATCTTTTCTTGTATCGTTTTATTCACACAGATATCCCTGCTTGTAATGTGCAAGCAAATGATTCTAATTGATTCAATATGGAATAGATTTGAAATGAGAGAATCTTACGGTATTTCGAGGTCTCATTCAAGTTGAATAACGATAAAATATCCTTATAAATCAATATTATGTATGTTATTTAAACGATTTTAAAGAGAGGAAGAATTCTTTCTCAAAAAAAATTCATACATTGGTCATTTCTTATAATGTACATGTGTTTTATAATTTTGAATTAGAAAGTTTGAAGTATCTTTCTTATATTTTTGTTCCATATACTCTTCTCAATATACAAAGTGATGCATTATTCTGATCAATCAATACATTGTTTCATGATGAATGATTTAGTTTTTGAAGTTTCTGAACAGCGTATGGTGGCATAGGAGGAGGGGTAGGATCTTGAGCTGCTAAGAGAAGCAGTTCATCACATGCTTTTTCAGTTTTTTGGACAAGTTGATCTAGAAAATCACGTTTGCTTAAACCAGCTTCTATCGGGGGAAGAATACGGACACGAATTGTTCCGGGATAGCGGCGAAAATTATTGCGTGGCCAATATAAACCCGCATTGTGTGCAATAGGCACAACTTGAAGCCCTAATTCATTATAGAGCGCGACAATTCCTGACTTATAATCTGGTTCTTGACCGGGTTGTCGGCGTGTTCCTTCGGGAAAAATCAAGATTTGGCGCCCTTGTTTTACTTTCTCTTTTGCCTTTTGTATAACCATTTTTAAGGCTTTGATGGGCGTTGTACGGTTAATGGGGATAATTTGTGTTTTTGCCATATACCAGCCAAACAATGGAATCCACATCAATTCACGTTTTAAAATGAGAGTAGGATCATCTAAATAGGGAACAAGACTGAAAGTTTCCCAAGCCGATTGATGCTTTGGAGCAATGATATAAGCTCCTTTGGGAAGATTTTCTAAACCTTCAATCTCATAACTTGTACCTGCGATGTATTTTTGCAAAAAGAGTGTAACGCGCGCCCATGTTTTAGGGACAATCCATGCCTTTTTGCGGGGCATTAAAAAATAAACGGGAGCGTAAAGGATCATTTGTATGAAAGTTGTTGTATAAAAAGCGAACGTAAAAAGAATAGAACGAAGGATAAGCACTACATTTTCCATTTTATATCTATAAGAAGACTTCGTATATAATATAATTCACATGAGAAAACATCTTCTTTATGTTTTTTCAAGCATCTATTTTTTCGGTAACTCATTTTCCGATATTTAAAAACAGAAGGAAAGAGGTTGATGGAATTACAAAAAGATAAACTTTTTATTCCACGGATTTTATCTATTGCGGGAACAGATCCTTCTGGTGGCGCTGGAATGCAGGCGGATTTGAAGGTTTTTTCAGCTATGAAAACTTATGGTATGAGTGTGGTTACAGCTGTTGTTGCACAAAATACTCAGGGTGTGCGTTCTTTTCAGGCATTAGATGCTTCTTTTGTTGCAGATCAAATTGATTCTGTTTTTGAGGATATCCATGTTGATGCCGTTAAAATTGGTATGGTTGCAAATGCTCAGATTGCACAGGTTATTGCAGAACGTCTTGCTTATCATAAAGCACGTTTTATTGTTTTTGATCCGGTTATGGTTGCAAAAAGTGGTGATGTTCTTTTAAAGTCTGATGCAATTGAAATTATGCGTGATGTTCTTGTGCCGATGTCAACTTTGATCACGCCAAATTTGCCTGAAGCTGCACTGTTATTGGGAGGTGAAGTGCAATGGTCTTTAGAGACTATGTATCAATATGCTCCACGACTCTTGGCGCTAGGGTGTCATGCAGTTTTGTTAAAAGGGGGACATTTGAATACGCTTACCAAGAATAGTACAGAAAATTACGATTATTCTAGTCCAGATCTTTATTGTGATTGTGAAAACCTTGTTATACTTGAAGCTTCTCGTCTTTCAACCACTCATGATCATGGGACAGGGTGTACCATTTCTGCCGCCATTGCAGCTCTGTTACCTACCCAACCTTTGGATTGCGCTGTTAAACAAGCAAAAGATTATTTGCATGGCGCTTTAACTGCCTCAAATGCTTTAAAAGTAGGGAAAGGGCGAGGGCCGCTTCATCATTTTTATGCATTATGGAAAGATTAATACAATAATTGATTGTGAAAAATCTTCACTCTATGAATTTGTTTCGTCATTATATGCTGTATATGCTGTTTTGGACTTATGACTGATAAGTGTTAGCGCATTGTAGATTAACAGTTATTTTGTATTAAGAAGAATGAGAAAAAAATGTTATAATCTATTTCTTTTATATATTTTTTACGATTAATCTATCCTGTTTCAGAGGCAATTTTGAGTATAAAAAGAGAGCAAGGAATTGTAAAATCAGGATTTGATAGCAAAAAGAGTAGAGGGAAAGACCTTTTACAAGGCGATATTAAAGCTGGCTGATCCCGCCATATTTGCTGTTTCTTACATTGGTGGCAAAACAGGATGAGCCGAAGTCGTTATAAAAATTATTGAATATATCTAATATTTACAGAATTTTTTGTCGGCATGGGTAGGGTTTTCTAAATGGCAATTGATACGTAACGTCATTATCCTCTTTTTATGGAACTGCTTTATGGAATTGTTGGCGTTTCAGATGAGCAGCCGTGAGGAGTTTCAACATTTAATACAGCAAGATCTAGAAACTTTTATGGATTTAGAGCGGCTTTAAGGTTTTTATATTTATAGTGATTAAGTTTTAGCGAGAAGGTAGTCGATCGCACAATCGGAGTTTCAATAGACTTGTAGCGTGTGGTTTAATCTTTTCAAACTTGAATTTTTATTCTGTCATTTAATGGATTTCACCATTAAGTATTTAAAATGATTTGATTTTATTGTGCACTATGACTGTTCAACACCTTATTTTACGTTGATTGAAGTTTTGTTCCTCATATAAAATAGTATGCTTCAAGTAGAGTGCACTTATATTATTAATTAACATGTTTATTTTAAAGAGATTTCTCATCATCAACTGTAATCTAAAAAAAGAAACAATATACATAAAGGACCTTTAAAAGGGTTTTGAAGCTCCTTTGGTTATTGTATAAAGCGAAGATTTTTTCTATTAATTGACTAACAGACTAACCATCTAACAAACTATGATATAACTGTAGTTTTAAATATTTGCTTTTTCGAGTTTTTTATAATTATCAGTAACAGACAGTAAATTATCGATCATATCAAATAAAATTTTCACTTGTTCAACTTAGATCTGTGATAGATATCTTTTTTAAGACAATGATCCTGAAAATTATAAAAGTAAGAAAATTTGAGTGAGTCATTTGAAACAATTATATTTGTAATAACTTTTTTAACTTTTCACTATCAGTATTAAAGAAGATTGGCTAAACTTTCTTGGTTGTATAGATTGGTTTTCTGTATTTGAGTTTTGCTGAAAATAATAAGTTCGCTTATCGATGAAAAGAATTCATCGCTCAATGATCATGTGTTTATTGGAATAAACTTTAAATTCACCAAAGTTTATAAAACCCAATTTTTTATAAATGCCAATTCCCTCGTGAGATGCTTGCATACCAATAACATGACATTTCTTTCTTTTTAAATGCTCAATAGCAATTTTTGTCATGAATGTCCCAACACCTTTTTTCTGAAAATCTGGATTGGTGACAATATCATACACTCCACCAACTCCATCTGCTTTAATACAAAAACATATTGCTACAGGATTATTATTTATGTAACCAACGAACATCTCTACATCGGGACCTTTTTTATAACAACGGCCTATTGTTTCATAAAATATAACCGCTTCTTCATCAAAAGGCTCGAAGATTGATGCCGTAACATTTCCGTAATCTCTAAAATCTTGAAGTGATTCAACTTCCTTGATTTTGAAATTATCTGGCGTAGAAGTAACATGTGAGTCTATATTTTGTGCTAAAGCTGCCATTCCTACCTCTGTTTCAACATGCTCTAAACCAATAGATAAGAGAACTTCATCAACTTTATAATGAGACGAATGAGGTCCAACCCACCAAGCTAAAGGTAGTTTTTGTGCATTAAAGGAATGGATTATGGATTTTGCTTGGTTTGTAGGTATAATTTCTTGTAAACTTTTAGCAGAGACAATATTGAATGTGTCTGAAGCAAATGTTGAATTAACAGAAGATACTCCATTTGGAAAATCAACAACCTTCATTTTAGGGCATGATTTTGGTAAAAAAACGTACCTTTGAGCAAAAATTATTCTCTAATGATAAGTCAATTTTTGATTTGTTTAGCATTTGTTTTTCTTGTCATGGCTCATCATTTCTAATTAATCTTTTAATATTGGGGCTGTAAGAAAATCCGTTAGCTCAAAAGTAATCCCAAATTCTTTTAAATACGCCTCTATAACCTGCCAAGGTCGTAAAAGATCTGCCGCGAATACTGAAAAAACTATTCTCGGGATTGCAAGAAATAAAGTTATTGTTGCCAAATAACGTCATGAACCAATGGGAATTGTCCATCTCGCTTTTCAAGCTTATTTTACACGGATTTAACGACCTAATAGACAACGGTAACCTTCCAGAAAAAATCCGTCTAAGTTAAAAATTGTTATCTTATGATCTAAGCCCCAATCCAATAGATGCTTCACAAGAAATTACGAATCTTAAAACTCTTTGAGAAAAAATAAATTGGCACAAAACCTAGTGGCAAAATATACAAAACCCGCTGGCAAGCTACACACGCAAGAGCGAATAAATACAAAATTCAATGGAGCGGGCGATGGGATTCGAACCCACGACCCCAACCTTGGCAAGGTTGTGCTCTACCCCTGAGCTACACCCGCTGACCGATTCGATATATGTCTTGCCTGTATGGCGTAGGCTTCTACGAATTGCAACAAAAAAATATCATTTTAGTTTGATTTATTTTGTACATGTTTTAATAAATTGAAATAAAGATTGATTTTAGAAGATTCTTCAGTAATAGATTATTCCTTTTTTAATTTTGCATAGAGAGGGGTGGAGTATAATGTTGAAGAGAATAAAAATATTAGGGATTATCATTGCAGCTGTTTTTATGATGAACAGTGTTGCAAAAGCGGATGACCAAGTTAAACGCGTTAAAGTTGCAATTACACAGATTATGGTCCATCCTGCTGCGGATACCGTTCGTAAAGGTGTGGAAGATGTTCTTGCAGAAAATGGCTATAAGCAAGGTGAAAATTTTCAACTTACCTTTTTATCAGCGCAAGGCAATATTTCAACAGCAACGCAAATTGCACGTAAATTTGTTGGTGATAAACCTGATGTTATTGTAGCGATTACCACGCCTTCAGCACAAACAATGCTTGCGGCGACAAAAACAATTCCTATCGTCTTTGCTGCGATTTCTGATCCTATTGGAGCTAAAATCGTTTCTTCGCTTACCAAACCTGGCGGTAATATGACGGGAAGTTCTGATCGTATAGATGTTGCAGAAAGTGTTAAACTTTTACAAGAAGTAAAACCAGATTTGAAAAAACTCGGTTATCTTTATAATGCTTCTGAAGCAAATTCTGTTTCAACACTTAAGGTGTTAAAGAACGTGGCAAAAAAAGTTGGAATTGAAGTCATTCCTTCATCGGCGCCAAAACCTTCTGATGTTCAGGCGGCAACGCGGGCTTTAATTGGTAAAGTGGATGTTATTTTTATTCCCGCTGATAATACGGTTCTTTCTGTTTTAGAAGGAGCAGCAAAAGTTACACAGGAAGCAAATGTTCCTGTATTTACTGTCGATTCTAATTCTATTGGACGCGGTCCTTTTATGACGCAGGGCGTAAATTTCTATGATGTAGGGGTTGAAGCTGGGAAATTGGTTGTGCGTATTCTAAAGGGTGAAAAGCCTGGTGATATTGATGTTGTGCAGGCGGCTAGTAATGACATTCGAATTGATATGAAAGCAGCAGAAAAAGCGGGGATTGTTATTCCGCAGGCAGTTATTGATCGTGCGACAAAAGTGATTCAATAACTTTGATAGGATGTTGATACAATAAAATACGTTAAGTTTTCATGGGGATTGTCTTTACATGAATATATTTGCGTTTTCTGGCGCTGTGGAATTGGGTCTTATTTATGCGTTTGTGGCTATAGGGGTTTATCTCTCTTTTCGCGTTTTGGACTTTCCTGATTTAACAGTTGATGGCTCATTTCTTCTTGGGTCTTGTGTCTGTGGCGTCTTGATTCTTTTAGGTTTTAATGCATGGACAGCTATGGCATGTGCTTTTTGTGCAGGCATGGTAGCTGGTTTATTAACAGCTATGTTGAATTTGCGTTTTGGTATTTTGAATCTTTTGGCTTCCATTTTAACAATGTCAGCGCTCTATACGGTTAATCTTCGTATTATGGGAATTATGGGAGGATCTAATATTAATTTAGCGCTTGCTGATACGGCGTTAACGCCCTTTTATAATCTGTTTGGTTTGTCTGATATTTTTGTGCGTCCTCTTTTCATTGGTACTGTATTGCTGGTTGTAGCGTTTTTGATTTGGCGTTTTTTGGAAAGTGAAATAGGTCTTGCTATGCGTGCAATGGGAGCTAATCCACGGATGGCTACAGCTCAAGGGGTTCATACGTCGGCGCTAATTTATTTTGGTATGGGGCTTTCAAATGCCTGTGTTGCACTTGGTGGTTCTCTTTATATTCAAACTGCAATTGCAACGGATATTACCGGTGGAATTGGAACAATTGTTTTTGGATTGGCAGCTGTGATTATCGGTGAAACTTTGTTTCGTACGCGTAATATTTTTTGGATTATAATCAGCTGTATTGTGGGGTCTGTGCTTTATCGTGTGGCGGTGCAATTTGCATTTGAGGCAAATGGAATTGGTATTGATACGTCGACAGATCTTCAGTTGATTACTTCACTGTTGGTTATTTTAACCCTTATTGTGCCACGCTATTGGAGGAGGCGTAAACGTGATTGAGTTTTCTCATGTTGGGGTTACATTTAAACCGCAAACACCTTTGGAAAAACAGGCTTTGATTGATATTAACCTTAAAATTGATCAGGGTAGTTTTGTTACGGTTATCGGTTCAAATGGCGCTGGTAAATCAACCTTGCTCAGTGTTTTAGCAGGTGCAACGCTTCCCTCAACAGGGAAAGTGGTTATCAATGGGCAAAATGTTTCTAGACAATCAGTCAGTGAACGCGCTGGAAAGGTTGCTTGTGTTTTTCAAGATTCTTTGATAGGCAGTTGCGGTTCTTTAACAATTGAAGAAAATTTGGCTCTTGCTGCTCTTCGAGGAAGTCGTCGTGGTTTGCGTTCGGCTTTAAACCATGAGAAACGGCAATTTTTTCGAGAAAAAATTGCTCAATTAGGCATTGGTCTTGAAGCATATATTCATAATCCTATGGACAGTTTATCAGGTGGGCAACGCCAAGCTGTTTGCCTTGTGATGGCAACATTAGCCCATGCGGATGTTTTATTGCTTGATGAACATACCTCAGCGCTTGATCCTGGAATGGCTGATTTTGTGATGCGGTTGACTGAAAAAATCGTTGAAGAGAAAAAACTAACGACTATCATGGTGACTCATTCTATGCGTCAGGCTCTTGATTATGGCGATCGCACCTTGATGTTGCATGGTGGAAAAGTGATTTTGGATGTCTGTCATGAAGAGCGTAAGGGCTTGGATGTCAATGATTTAATTGGCATGTTTCAGAAAGTTCGCGGGGAAGTTCTTGATGATGATGAACTGTTAATGGATTAATAATGTGGCTCAGAAAAAAGCACATGAAGTTGATCAGTTTTTAACGCGTTTTTCACGTGCTTTTCCTATTGTTCTCATTTATGGGCCAGATCGTGGTCTTATTTGTGAGCGTGCACAATGTTTTGCAAAACTTACACAGGTAGCAATAGAAGATCCATTTTCGACAGTTCGTTTGGATGCTGCTGAAATTGATAAAGATCCTGCACGTTTGGAAAATGAAGCGCGTACGTTATCGCTTTTTGGGGGAGATCGTTTGATATGGATCTCTAATGCTGCTAACCAAAAAGGTTTTCTTGCTGCCTTGAAAATTTTAATTGAGAAGCCACCAGAAGCCTGTTTTATTCTCATTGAATCAGGGGACTTAAAAAAAGGAACAGGGTTGCGCAATGCTGTTGAAACGTCATCAAAAGCAATGGCTTTGCCCTGTTTTGCGGATGATATGCGTTCTCTTGACGGTTTGATTGATGAGGTTTTAGAGCAGTTTAAAAAGACTCTTTCTTTGGATGCACGTAGATGGTTGCATGAAAGTTTAGGGGCGGATCGCCTTGTATCACGAGGTGAATTAGAAAAGCTTTGTCTTTATGCTGCAAATGTTCATATTACTCTTGAAGATGTGAAAGCTGTTGTAAGCGATGTCAGTGCTCTTTCTCAAGATGAAGTCATAGATGCTCTTTTATTAGGTGATATATCAGGCTTTGAAGTGCATTTTAATCGACATGCAGCATTGCATGGGGCGCTTTTTTTTATTTTGAGTACAGCACAAAGGCATTTTCAGCAATTACAGCTATTGCGTTATCAGGTAGAGGTTGAAGGAAAATCGCCTTTTACGGTGGTTTCTCAAGCACGGCCTCCCATTTTTTTTCAACGGAAAAAGACAGTTGAACAAGCTTTAAAATATTGGAAGTTAGAACAGATTTCCTACGCAATGGAAAGAATTCAGGGTGCTGTTTTAGACAGTCGTAAAAATCCACTTTTGGGTGAAGCTATCATTCGTCAAGTTTTGTTAGGGCTCACAATTATTGCACGACGCCAGATGGCAGCTTAACAGTTTAAAAATATGATGATTTTTTATTTTTAGTACGCCACAGAGGTATTTTCAGCAATTAAAACTTTTGTGTTAACAAGTAGAGGTTAGTTGTAGTTTTGAAGAGCTTGAAAGTTTTATAGAAATTTTTCTTTAGAAAAATTATTTATCTTCGAAAGGCAGTTTTTACACCGTTTTATTATCTTGTTGTGCCGTAAAACACTGTTGGTTCGTGATATAGAGCTCAGGTAAAATTTTACGCATTCGGTGTTTTTGTGTGAGTATGTGGTGAATATTAGGCTGGTTCATAGCGCCTTAATTGGGGTAACACCCCTCATGCAAAACAGAGCATCTCAAACAACAGAAGACACTTGTATGGTAAATTCATACGCTTTCTTAGAAATATTTTTCAATGCGCGTCATATCTATTTCGCGACGGCGTTTGTGAATGGTATAACGGTAAAGTTCTCCGTGAAGAATATAAAATCCATAGAGCATCTCTATCTTTACGCTTAATAAAAGTGCAAGCCAGAGCACTATCATATATTTGCCTAGTCTCTAATTTGCTACAGTTTTTGGCATTAGAGAGCGTTTTTCATCATTTTTTTCTCACATGCCTTCTTGTGACGTGCAGACAAGAGATTTTAATTGATAAGAGGATTTGTGATGGAAGAATTTTACCGTATTTGAAGTTATGATTCAAATTGAAAAACAATTATTATATTTATAAATCAATATATTATAGATTAATAGAATCACTTAAAATAGTGAACCAGTGGAATCTTTTAGATAAGAAAATGAATTGTTTGCAGATCGGTATGAATTAAGAATCTTCGTGGGATGAGGAGAAAGTCAAGATAGATTATGATGAAAACGACAGTACCTATGGGGAGACTTTTATGTTTGATACAGGGATGATTATCTTAGCAATGAATGCTCTCAAATTCCAAGGATTTTCGCAACATTGGGGGGTAGGCAAATATAATGATAGTGTTTTATTAAGTGTAAAGAGGCTCGTACTTAATGGATTTATAGTTATAACATTTACGAACACTGTTGTGAGATAGGCTGGGGAGCGAGATGCTTTTTAAAACAAATGCATGAATTTGTAATCCAAATCTATTCTGTTTGGGGCGTTCTATTTTACGTGAGGGTTGTGATTCCATTAAAGGGATGTTTGGTGTTTTTGTTATCAAACTTTTTCTTTATTGAGAGGGGGTGTTTTTCTCGTATTTGTTTGATTTACGGTATCAGGAATTGGGAGAGGAAAATGTTTTTAATGGTATTTTTTGTATGCGTTGTTTTACGGTGTTTTCAATATTCACAAAACTTGTGTTGATGTTGTAGGTGGAGGCGTAATACGTTCTTATATAGGTCTAATGTACAAATTAATAAATGTATCGGGATAATTGGGAAAGAGTTGGTGTCTGCTTACGCTTTTGATGTGTTTTTTTATGAGTAAATTAGTAAGATAAAGTAAACTGATGAGATTTTATGTAGAGTCGTTGTTATCATAATTGAGAGTGCATTTATATTTTGTTTCAGTGATGTGCTTTGATCAGTAATTAAGTGGGAGTTTTAGAGCGTGATGTTAGATTTCTCGTCATTTATTTTTTATGTGTTTTCTAGGTAAAATGATCTGTTGTCAGCTTGCGCAGGTGATGATTGGTAAACTGCGTTATTCTTTATTCTCTAGTTGTCGTTTTTTAATGTTTTACGCATAATTCTTGAACAAACAGACAGGAAAATTATGATTTTACAATTGTCTTTATTGCCATTTGCAAAGAATCTTTGAAGGTGAAAGATGCCCCATATTCAATTTGAAAAAATAGCGCTCATTGGGATCGGTCTGATTGGATCTTCTTTAGCAAGGGTGATTAAAAAGAAAAATCTTGCGGCTCAGATTTCTATTGCAACGCGTCGTTCAGAAACCCTGAAAAGAGCGCGTGAATTGGAGCTTGGGGACTTTTATACGACAGATAATGCAAAAGCTGTTGAAGGAGCGGATTTGGTTATTGTTTCTGTTCCTGTTGGGGCGAGTGCAGAGGTGGCAAAAAATATTCATGATCATTTAAAACCTGGAGCGATTGTGAGTGATGTTGGTTCTACGAAAGCGTTGGTTATTGCGGAAATGGCGCCTTTATTGCCAAAAACGGTTCATTTTATTCCAGGGCATCCTATTGCTGGAACGGAATATTCAGGACCGGATGCTGGTTTCGCTGATTTATTTATGAATCGTTGGTGTATTTTAACGCCTTTTGCTGAGAGTGATGCTGCTGCTGTCGCACAATTGACAGCGTTTTGGGAAGCTTGTGGTGCGCGTGTCGAAAAGATGGAACCTAAACATCATGATCTTGTTTTGGCTATTGTTTCGCATTTGCCGCATTTGATTGCTTATAATACTGTTGGGACAGCGAGTGATTTAGAAAAGGTGACAAATTCAGAAGTGATTGCTTATTCTGCTTCCGGTTTTCGTGATTTTACGCGTTTGGCATCTTCTGATCCCGTTATGTGGCGCGATATTTGTTTGCATAATAAGGATGCTATTTTAGAAATGTTGAGCCGTTTTAGTGAGGGGCTTGCTTTTTTAGAGCAGGCAATTCGTTTAGGAGATGGTGAGACATTGTTTAACTTTTTTACACGTACGCGTGCTGTACGTCGCAATATTATTGATGCTGGACAAGAAATTGATGCTCCTGATTTTGGACGTCAGAGTGTTTCTAAAAAAGGGTGAGTAAAAGCAAGGGTTTTTTGTTGAATTTCATTGGTTTTTTCTAGAAATTGATAAGAAGTTTTCTCTCTATTCAGTCATAGATTGCAATAAAAAAGAGTGGCGATTGCTTCGATACAGATAACCGTGACTTCAAAAGGTTTTATGTGCGCAAGATTATCGTGCTTAACTATCTATAGGGCATATGATGTACAGAAGAGGTTACGGATCTATAGAAGAGACAAAAAAATGAAGTCGTTGTAGAATTTCATATAGTGGGTTGTTGTTTTTGTTTTAGTATAAAGTCAGGCTTGACCGTATTGATTATTGCCCTTTATATTGCAACATTGGGAAATGTTTGTTTGCAGGGTTTTGATGATTTTTATAAAGCTTGAAATAGACAGAGGAAGAGTTTTACCAGAAAGTATTGAGATTTGTTAAGAAATATCTTTTGGTATAGCTATCGTATCCTTGTTGACGCAGTAAGCCATTATTGGCGTGATAATGGGAGTGCTTTTGCAAGCCATGTCGCGCTCTCTGGGCTTTTAGCATTTTTCCCTTTTTTTATTTTTGGAACTTCTCTTGCCAGTTTTCTTGGTGCTTTTACATATACACCGCAAAAAATCAAAGCACTTGTGCAGTTATTACCAGATGTCATTGCAGAGCCTTTATCTCAGGAAATTATCAATGTTTTAACCATACAGCGGGGAGGAGTGTTGACAGTTTCTGTCATTGGAGCGGCTTATTTTGCCTCTAATGGGATAGAGGCATTACGTACAGCTTTAAATAGAGCTTATCGTGTTGTTGATCGGCGTAGCTTGTTGTTTTGTCGTTTTCAAAGTTTGTTTTTTGTGATTCTTGGAGCTGTTGGTCTTATTGTGATCAGCGTTTTGTTGATTTTAACACCTCTGCTGATCAAGATTATGCAAAATCATTCTTTTTTCATTACAGAATATATCGGTATCATTCGTCTATGGCGTTACATAATCGCAGCGGTTGTTCTCTTTGTAAGCCTTTTGATTGTTCATAAATGGCTACCAGCAGAGCGGCGGAAGTTTATAGATATTTTACCAGGAATTGTACTGACAATGTTTGTATGGTTTATGGCTTCAATTGCTTTTGCTCAATATTTAACAATGTTTGATTATATTTCTACCTATGCAGGGTTAGCATCTATTATGGTTGCTATTATTTTTCTTTACATATTGAGTGCAATTTTTATTTTGGGAGGAGAAATAAACGCGGCGATAATGTTTTATCGCAAGCATTTGCAACATTCAGATGAATGAAAGAACCTAACTATTGCGTGAAAGCCAAGGTATGAATATCCCAATAAAGCCTGCTATCACTTTGTTGATTGATGCGGATGCTTGTCCTGTAAAAGATGAAGTTTATCGTGTGATGAATCGTTATCAGCTTAAGACATTTGTTGTGGCAAATCGTTTTTTGTCCCTTCCGGATGAAGCACTCATTGAAAGAGTGGTCGTTGCTGGTGAATTCAATGGTGCTGATGATTGGATCGTAGAACATGTGCATGAGGCAAGTATTGTTATTACCAGTGATATTCCTTTAGCAGCACGGGTTGTGCAAGCTGGGGGTTTTTGTCTTTCGCCAACGGGGCGTATTTTTGATGTAAATTCAATTGGTCAGGCTTTGGCGATGCGCAATTTGATGGAAGATTTGCGGGGACAGGGCAGTATAACGGGTGGTCTCCGTCCTTTTTGTCGTAAAGACCGTTCTGCTTTTTTATCAGCACTGGATCTCGTTATACAACGTTTAAAAAGACGCGGTTATTAGGTTATAGGGCTTCTTTTATAACAGCTTTTATAAGTGCTTTGGCATCGTCATTGGCCCATGGAGCTGCACCATTGAAGGAAGCAATGAGATATCCCTCTTTATCGATGAGAAATGTAATGGGGAGTCCTAAAGCAAGCCCCTGTTTTCTAACATTGTTGAAAATATCCATTGTTTCATCGCGATAGTAAAGCAAATTATTCGCATGAATATTCTGTAAAAATTGCTGAATTTTTTCAGGAGAAGCAGTTTTATCGATATTAATAGCTATGACATCAAAGTTTTCTCCACCTAATTCGTGTTTTAATTGCGCAAGTTCGGGCATTTCTGTGCGGCAAGGTGCACACCAAATAGCCCATAGATTGATCAGCATCGGTTTTCCAATAAATTCGCTGAGTGTGTGCTCTTTTCCTTGAATATCCTTGAAAGAGAGTTTCTTCATATCTGAGGGCGTATCAGCAAATCGTATGTGGCTAAAAAAGCCTTTTGCTGCTTTTCGGATTGCCATCATTTTTTCTTCTCGTGTTTTATCAATGTTTATTTTTTGTGCTTTTGCTGCTGAAATGAAATTGAAAAGGAAAGACTCTCTTTTGTTATCGTAGTTTGTGGTTGCGTATAAACTCAATGCAATGATAAAGAATGCAAGGGAGAATTGCCTTTTTTTATTGTTTTTTTCGCTGGTGAAAATTTGAGAAATCATAATTTTGTCCTTTGTATGGGTGTTTTCAGAATATGACAGATGAGAAGTTAAAGAACCAAATGTGGAGTGGTCGGTTCGCGGCAGGTCCTTCTGCAATTATGGAAGAAATTAATGCCTCAATTGATTTTGATCAAAAACTTTATCGACAAGATATTGAAGGTTCCCTTTCTCATGCGGCTATGTTAGCGCAAACGAAAATCATTTCACAATCAGATTATAAAAAAATTGTTCATGGTTTGAAACTTATTCGCCAAGAAATTGAAGACGGTAAATTTGTTTTTTCACGAAAGCTTGAAGATATTCATATGAATATTGAAGCGCGGCTGAGCGAATTGATTGGTCCTGTAGCAGGGCGTTTGCATACGGCGCGTTCACGCAATGATCAAGTTGCTGTTGATTTTCGCTTGTGGGTGCGTGAAGCAACGCAAAAGATAGCACAAGCTTTAAAAGGATTGATAGAGCAATTGCTTATTCGAGCAGAACAACATGTTGATACCTTTATGCCAGGCTTTACGCATTTACAATCAGCACAACCGGTAACATTTGGCCATTATATGATGGCTTATGTTGAAATGTTTGGTCGAGATTTATCGCGGATGCGTGATGCTCTTGAGCGAATGAATGAATCGCCTTTAGGGGCGGCTGCTTTAGCAGGGACAGGCTTTCCAATTGACCGTTTTATGACAGCAAAAGCGCTAGGCTTTCGAGAACCAACACGCAATTCGATTGATAGTGTTTCAGATCGTGATTTTGCATTGGAATTTTTAAGCGCTGGCGCTCTTTGTGCAACACATCTTTCACGTTTAGCAGAAGAAATAATTCTTTGGTCAAGTGAACAGTTTTATTTTATTCGTTTATCAGATGCTTTTTCAACTGGTTCGTCTATCATGCCGCAAAAGCGAAATCCTGATGCTGCCGAACTTGTGCGGGCTAAAGTAGGACGGTTGAATGGCGCATTAATGGGGCTGTTAACGGTGATGAAAGGGTTACCCCTTGCTTATTCGAAGGATATGCAAGAAGATAAGGAATATGTCTTTGATGGGGCTTTGAGTTTGGAATTATCACTAGCAGCAATGACAGGGATGATTGCTGATTTGAAAGTTAATAAAGAAGCTATGAAACAAGCCGCTGATTCTGGCTATGCAACTGCAACCGATTTTGCTGATTGGCTTGTACGCGAATCAGGGATTCCTTTTCGCGAAGCACATCATATTACAGGGCGTGCTGTGGCATTAGCAGAAAAAAAACAGTGTCGCCTTCAGGATTTATCATTGGATGAACTTCAAGCAATTTGTCCTAATATCAATGCGACACTTTTTGATGTTTTGACCGTTGAAAAATCTGTTGAAAGTCGCAAAAGCTTTGGGGGAACAGCACCTTCAGAGGTTCTTCGGCAAATTACGTATTGGAAAAAGCGTCTTGTGAGCGCTTGAGTGATTGTATTTTAAAGGTAAAAAAGAGATCGAGATGAGGAAAGAGGACAGATGAAAATTATATTAAAGGGGTTAATGATTGTCCTTTTAGGAGGCGTTTGTGTCGCTGGGTGTGGGCGTAAAGGGTCATTGGAAATGCCTCTTACAAGTGTGGAAAAGTCTGTGCAAGGAACATCTGTTACTCAAAGTGAAGGTGATAAACCTTTTATTCTTGATCGTTTGATAAAGTAGGAGGAAAGTGTGGATTTTTTCTCTTACCATCAAGGTATGCTTCATGCTGAGGGTTGTTCACTTGCTGTTCTTGCGCAGGAGGTGGGGACTCCTTTTTATTGTTATTCCGCCAATGCATTGGTTACACGTTTTAAAGACTATAAAAAGGCATTTCAAGGGATGCCTAGTCTGCTTGCTTATGCGGTTAAAGCCAATTCTAATCAAGCAGTTTTACGGCTTTTAGCGAACAATGGAGCGGGAGCTGATGTGGTTTCAGAAGGGGAATTACGGCGCGCCCTTGCTGTTGGTATTCCGGCACATCGTATTGTTTATTCTGGTGTTGGTAAAACCATGAGAGAGATAGATTTTGCTCTTGCTCAGGATATTTATTGTTTTAACGTTGAATCAGAGCCGGAACTTGAACAGTTATCTCAACGTGCTGTTGCGCTTTCAAAGATAGCACGTGTTTCATTGCGCATTAATCCAGATGTTGATGCGAAGACCCATAAGAAAATTACAACAGGAAAATCTGAAAATAAATTTGGTATTCCATTGTTGTTGGCAAGAGAGGCTTATAAAAAAGCGGACTCTTTACCTGGATTGCAGGTTTGCGGTATTGATATGCATATTGGCAGTCAGATTTGTGACTTAAAGCCATTTGAAGAGGCATTCCTTCTTATTGCAGATTGTGTGCGTCAATTGTGGAGCGATGGCTATGCAATAACGCATATAGATATCGGTGGTGGGCTTGGTATTGCCTATGGTTGTGAACAACATACTGTACCTTCTCCTTTTGATTATGCTGCGCTGGTAAAGAAATATATTGCTCCTTTAGGGATTAATATTGTTGTGGAGCCGGGGCGGAGCATTGTGGGTCAAGCTGGTGTACTGATGACATCTGTTCTCTATTTAAAAAGGGGACAAGGGCGGAATTTTGTTATTGTAGATGCGGCGATGAATGATCTGATGCGTCCAACGCTTTATGATGCTTGGCAAAATGTCGTCCTTGTGAAAAAAGCAGCAAAAGACGCTCCCCTTATTCGTGCAGATATTGTTGGTTCTGTTTGTGAGACTGGCGATTATTTAGCATTAGATCGTTACTTGCCGATTTTGGCACCCGGTGATCTTTTAGCAATTACGCAAGCTGGAGCTTATGGTGCTGTGATGGCGAGTACTTATAATAGCCGACTTTTGGTCCCAGAAGTTCTCGTTCAAGATACGTGTTATGCGGTTATTCGTCCACGTCTTGATTATGCTCAATTGATGGGATGTGATCATATTCCTGATTGGGTTGAGAATTCTTAAGTGTTTTTGGTCTTATTTTTACTAAACTTTGATGAAACAATTTATTTTCTAGAAATTGTCTTGTATGGGGTTTATGATCTTAATGCACCACGATAAAAGGGGATAAATGCTTGTTTATGAAAAATAAAAACATCAAAGGCTTTGCAATGAAGCTTTTGTGTGTGCGCATTTTGATGTGGGGAATCCTTTCATTTGAACGGATGTGGGTACGGTTGTTGCCATTTTTCCTCGTTGTTAGTCTCTTTTGTTCGTTTAGCTGGTTGGGACTTTTTGGCATTTTGGGCTATTGGTCACATTTGCTCTTACTTGGGGTTATACTTGTTTGTGCTGGAGCGAGTTTATTTTTTCTTGTTCGTTTTCGGTTTCCCACAATACGGGAAGTGAATTGCCGTCTTGAACGCGTCAATGATCTTAGACATCAGCCTTTGAATATTCAGATAGATCGTTTATGTTCTGAAAATGATGAAGATTTTAGTGCTGTTATTTGGCGTGAACATCAACGCCGAATGGCAAAACAATTATACCATTTAAAAACTGGATTTATCTCTCTTAATAGTGCGGATTATGATCCTTTGGCTTTGAGGGCTTTGTGTGTTCTTCTTTTTGTTTGCGCTTTTAGTTTTTCTTTTGGTTCACAAGGGGGGCGTTTGGCTGATGCCTTTGATTTTCGTCCTGTTGTTGATGAAAAATTCATGCGGATTGATGCTTGGGTAACACCACCTGCTTATACCGGTGTGGCACCGATTTATTTGACAAAAGATGAGAAAACACAACTAGAAATCCCTGAAGGGAGTAATGTTGTTGTGCGTGTTGTCAATGGGGCTGGCGTTACAGTAAAAGCAAAGTCTGTAGAAGATGGGAGGGAAATTTCGTTTTCAGAGAAAACGGAACAAACAGCTTTGAATGATCCAATCGCTCATTTTGAAACACATTTAAATCATTCAATGAATTTATTTGTATCATCACGTCGTAAAAAACAGCAGTGGCATTTGCAGATGATCAAGGACACGCTTCCGACAATTCATTGGCTGGAAAAACCAGGGCGGATTTTAACGGGATCGTTAGAGTTACGATATGTGGTGGATGATGATTATGGTGTGACAAAGGCTTTTGTTGAAATAGAGCCTTTTCTTCCTCAGAATAAAAGTGCTTCTTCTCTTTATAATGCTCCGGAAATAGAGCTTCTTCTTCCGCGTGGTGGAAAGGGGAAAATGCGGATGGTGCAAGATATATCAGCGCATCCATGGGCGGGTTCGCAAGTCAAAATTACTTTGGTGGCAGAAGATGGTGCGGGGCAGAAAGGGCGTAGCAAAACTTTTGTTATGACATTACCGCAACACGTTTTTTCAAATCCTGTCGCGCGTGCGGTGAGTGAATTGCGTCGTTTATTAGCGCTTGATGCTTCTGCGAGAGAGCGTGTATTGGATATGCTTTCTGCTTTGCTTGTGCGTCCAGAAAGGGGGGTGCAAAATGTAATGCATTTTCTTGTTCTACAAAGTGCGTGGACAAGACTTTCTTTAGCACAAACAGAAGAGGATTTGCGTGGTGTGGTGGATTATTTATGGCAAATTGCTTTGGGTATTGAAGACAATCAGCTTGAATCCGTGCAAAAAAATTTAAAACAAGCACAAGCTGCTTTACGTGATGCATTGCGTTACGGTGCTTCAGCGGCAGAAATTGAACGCCTTATGGCAGATTTACGTCAAGCTATGGATGAGTATATTCGTGCTTTGGCTGAAAAAGCACCAGATACTCAAGTTTCTAAAAATTCTAAAAGCTCAAAAAGCACCAATCTTTCTGAAGCTACACTACAAGAAAAGCTAAATTTAATTGAGGAAATGGCTAAAACGGGCTCTTCTTTAGCAGCTGAACAACTCTTGGCGGAAGTTGAACAGACGCTTGATCATTTGCATGTGCAAAAAGGCAATCAAAATGAGGGAGAAAAAAGCCAATCTGCACAAATGAAAGAAAAGATGGACCAGCTTGGAGATTTAATGCGTCGTCAGCAAGAAATTCTCAATGAAACACATCAGTTAGAGATGGAACAAAAACGCGGAGAAAATGTGCCGGAAACACAGAAAAAATCTTTAAAAAAACGTCAAGCTGAATTGCAGTCTGAATTATCAACATTAGAAAAAGAATTATCAGAACAAGGATTTGAAACAGGAGGCGCATTGAAAAGGGCAGAAGAAAAAATGAATTCTGCGGAAAATGCTCTTGATAATGGAAATCATCAGGTATCTATACAAAATCAGTCTGACGCTTTGGAATCTTTGAGGCAAGGTGCACAAAATGTTTTGAAAAAAATGCGCGAGACACTCAAAGAAACGGGAAATGATCAAAATGCTGATTCTGGTCCTAAAGATCCGTTAGGACGTCCACTTTCTTCAAAAACAGATGAAGGACAAGAAGGTGAGGCACTACCACAAAAAAGTGATCAAATGCGTACGCGGCAGATTTTGGATGAAATTCGCAAACGTCTTGGTAAAGAGCATATTCCAGAAGAAGAAAAAAACTATCTTGAAAGATTGCTTCATTTTAATTAACCAGTGTTGGCTTTTTTCTTAATTGATGTCAGAAACAGTGTATGAAGAACCTCTATGGGGTTCATCTCCAAGAAAATGATTAAAGCGCTTGTAACGCAATAATCATCCTGCTGTACTGATTTTTTAATCATTTAAGTTTAAAATATGAAATATTGAAATAATTCGCTATTGCGGAAAAAGAGCAGAAGTCCATATAATTTGGGTATATGAAAATCTGTAATGTTTGGAATTTGTTTCTACATGGTATGTTGAATTGGATATCGTTACGCTGAAAGATTTTTATGCTTCTGCACTTGGGCTGCGTGTGCAAAAGACGCTGTGTGACCAATTGAATTTATGGTGGCCTAATCTTACGGATAAACGGATTATGGGGTTGGGTTATGCACTTCCTTATCTTTCTACATTGCGTGAACGTGCCCAACAATGTTTTGCTTTTATGCCAGCTTCCCAGGGTGCTTCGCCTTGGCCTTGTGCTGAGCAAGTTGCTACAGCGCTTGTTTTTGAAGAAGATTTGCCGCTTCCTGATGCGTCAGTTGATTGTATTTTATTGGTACATGCATTAGAATATACAGAAAATTCATTTGAAACGTTGAATGAAATATGGCGTGTTTTAGCACCCAATGGCCACTTGATCGTTATTGTACCTAATCGCTCTGGCTTTTGGGCGCGCAGTATTACTACGCCCTTTGGTTATGGCGAGCCTTATAGTCGGCAACAAATTACACGTTTGTTCGAAAAAACAAATTTTGTTTCTGGGCCAATACAAGAAATTGTACATTATATGCCCTCTACGGGTTATGTTTCGCGGTTGTTCTCATTTTTTTATGAGCCATTTGCACGCTATCTTTTGCCTTATTTTGGTGGACTCTTAATGTGTCAGGCACAAAAACGTGTTTATCAAGGTTTGCTGGTACAGCGTCGTCAATCGCGACGTGTTTTTATTCCTGCTTTATCACCACAAGTGCGAAATATTTTAATTTATAAAGATAATTAATCATTTTGCCATTGGCATAAGAATCGCAAATATAGAAGGCTTCCCTTATTTCAATTTTTGCACATTATATGTGAAGGTTTTTTCATCTCGTTTTTGTTTTCATTTAAGATATTAAAATTGTTTTTGAAATAGTAAATCTCGAATTAAAGATTTAAACGATAACCATTTTGATCTGTCATGAGAATTTGTGCATTGGAGGGATCTTTTTCGATTTTTTGTCGCAAACGATAGATATGGGTTTCTAAAGTATGGGTAACAATATTTTCATTATAACCCCAAACTTGTTCTAACAATGTTTCACGGCTGACAATTTTATCATTAGCATAATAGAGACATTTAAGAATTGCTGCTTCTTTTTCTGTGAGACAGATTTTATTGTTGCATTGATCAAGAAGAAGTTTTTGTCTTAGTTTAAAAGTATAGGGGCCAAAATGAAAGGTTGCGTCTTCATTTTGTTCATATTGGCGCAACTGTGCTCGAATTCTCGCTAATAACACCGCAAAGCGAAAGGGTTTTGTCACATAATCATTGGCGCCTGTTTCAAGATCTAAAATATTATCGCAGTCTGTATCATGATTTGTTATCATGATAATGGGGGCACGAAATCCTTGGATGCGTAATTTTTTCACGGCTTTGAAACCATCAAGATCAGGAAGTTCAAGTCCCAAAATAGCGAGATCAATATTTTCTTCTTGGATTATTTTCATTCCCTCTTCTGCTGTTTTTGCTTGGAAAATTTCAAACTCTTGATGCATTTGCAATTGTTCTACTAAAATGGGGCGTAGATTATCGTCTTCAACAATTAAAAGAGTATAGTGGTTCATGTTTTTCCTTATAGGCATGTTGAGGCACTGATTGGTAAAGAGTAGTTTCATGAAAAATGAGATTTCATGCAAGAAAAATTAAAACAGGAAAATTAAAAAAGAGCGTTTCTAAAAAATAAACTTTTATAATTTCTATGGTTGCTTGCCGAAAAGAAGGTATTTCCGTCTGCAGAGTATTTTACGTATTGGTTGGAAGCATTTGTTTATGCTCTAGAACGTGTTTTAGCTATTGAGTGTTATCATCTTTACGCTTATGGAGAAATAAAGCCGGCACTATCATACACTTTGCCAGCTCGTGGGTGTTGCGGATAGTCCTTGGCACTTGAGACTCTTCATAAGAGGAATTTTTAGTCCTTTCTTTCACGTTTTTTATCCATACGGGACTTTTCCTGCTTGTAATGTGAAAGAAAATAGCTTTTGATTGATTTAATATAAACAGGTTGGGAATGAGAGAATCCTGCGGTATGAGGGGCTCTCATCCAACATGTAAAACAATGAACACTCAATATGATGCGTTTTTTAAGCGTGAAGATAACTGTGCAACACCTTACACATATGCACTGTTTAGGAGAATTTCACGGTTATTTTTATTGTTTTTTATCCACGTTCAGTTTTGTTTTTTCGTTGCATTTGTGTGCGAAGGGGTCTGTGTGTGATGTTTGTGGTGTTGCTTATTATAATCGTTGAGTAAGCTTTGTCTTTAGCAATGCCGAAAAGATGCATCATAAAGAGGTTTTTTATGCAATGCTATGAAGCATCTTTTTATATGAGCTAATGAATAAAAATTATTGTTTTAAGATAAAAGCATTTCCATCTTAAGGTTGCCCATCAAACAAACTTCTTTCCATTCATCTTCTGTCACGGGTTGCACTGATAAGCGGCTGGCATTAACCAGTACCATATTTGCTAGCTTGGGATTGGCTTTAATTTGTTTTAATGAAACAGGTGTTGGCATGTCACAAAGTGCGCGGATATCCACACATTCCCAGCGTGGATCAGAGCTTGTAGAATCAGGGTGTGCTTCAGCACATATTTCTACAATGCCTACAATTTCTAAACCTTTATTTGAGTGATAAAAAAAACCTTTATCGCCATATTTCATGGCGCGCATATTATTACGGGCTTGATAATTGCGTACACCATCCCATTGTTCGCCATCAGCTCCTTTTTTCTTTTGCATCTCCCATGACCATTTATGGGGTTCAGATTTAAAAAGCCAATAAGCCATGAGTTCTCCTTTTTCATAGACTGTTATGCATTCATCATGTGCATTTTTATAAGCATCTTTGTAACACCATCAACGATGATTTTTAAAATGGGGTAAAGAACGGGCATTATTTGTTTTTTCTTGTTTCAAAATAACGTGTAGCAGAGAAACGCGATTCATTGATATTTCATGTTGTATAAGGGTATTTTGCTCTTTGCTTATCTTTTCAGCTATGGTTTGAAATGCGGTCACTATAAGAGTTTTTTGGAGAAAATTAAGAAAATTGATTCTAAAAAGCTTCAAGATTACAACGGCAATGAAACGAATAGATGATCAAAGATGATGAGGTCAAAGAATGGTTTTCATATCTATACTTCGTGGGAGAGAATAGATCTTATTATGCCGTAAAATACCGTCATTTGAAGTGTAATGATATAAGGCAGTTTTTTGAAACATGAAATTTTTTAGAATGTGTGGTGCATATTTAGGTTTGCGTGTCGAGCTTTGGATTAAGTGAATTGTGTGAGTGGGAAGCAGGTGGAATCCGCTCGATAGGGAATTCGGACTATCTACAGACCGGATTGAGTAGAAATCTTCGTTCTTTAAGATGTGTGTGGGGCGTCAGTGTTATTATGCTTTTGTTCCACGGCGTCCCATCCCGATCAAGGGCGTGGCTTTTTCATCTAATGGCCAGCGTGAACGGGGTGCAATGTCAAGAGAGCTTGTTTCTCCTCGTGCGAGTTTTTGTGCACCGGCAAAAGCAATCATTGCAGCATTATCGGTACACAAGGAAAGAGGAGGAGCTATAAATTCAAAACCATGTTGATAGGCAAGTTCTTGCAACGTAGAACGAATGGCTTGGTTTGCAGCAACACCGCCTGCGACAACCAAAGCAGGAGAACGCTTTCCTTGATCATGAGAGAGAGGATATTGGTGGGTAAAGTGTTGTAGGGCTAGGTGAATACGATCATGTACTGTATCGGTCACGGCGGCTTGAAAACTTGCGGCAATGTCAGCAATATCATTTTCCGTAAGAGGAGCTATGGCTGTTGCGGCTTGTCGAACAGCAGTTTTGAGTCCTGAAAAAGAAAAATCTAACCGTTTTTCACCTTTTAAAGGGCGTGGAAGGGGGATGCGATTTTTATCACCAAATAAAGCTGCTTTTTCAAGTGCTGGTCCACCAGGATAAGGAAGACCTAAAAGTTTTGCAGTTTTATCAAAGGCTTCTCCTAATGCATCATCAATGGTGGTTCCTAAACGTTGGTAGTTACCTACTCCATGAACAATGATTGTTTGTGTATGACCCCCTGAAACTAAAAGTAATAAATAAGGAAAGCTAACGTTGTGCGTTAACACAGCTGTTAAAGCATGTCCCTCTAAGTGATTTACCGCAATAAATGGTTTGCCAGTGGCAAGAGAGAGAGCTTTTGCGCTCATAACGCCTACCAACAATCCTCCTATCAAACCTGGTCCACTGGTGGCTGCAATGCCATCAATATCTTTTAATTTTGTGTTTGCTTCTGTTAGTGCTTGCAGAATTAAATGATCAAGAACTTCAACATGGGCACGAGCAGCAATTTCAGGAACAACACCGCCGTAAGGTGCATGGTGATCAATTTGGCTCCAAACAACATTGGAAAGAATTCGGCTGTTTGATTCATTGTTATATTCAATGACAGCCGCTGCCGTTTCATCACAACTTGTTTCTATTCCCAGCAGACGCATTTTAAACAAAACCTTATATTGAAGCTTCTTTCCTGCGTGCGTACCATGAACAGAAAAAGATGCAAAGTATTTCTCTCAGAATTGATTTTTCTATGAAAAAATATGTGTTTTGGCATTTTCTTTGAATTTCATGATATTGTTGATTAAAAAATAAAGCTGTATTTTTGAGTATAAAATGCAAATGTGTTTTTTAAAACTTGTCTATTAAAGTCTATAATTGTAAATATTATTGAAAAAAATGAGATTTGGAAAATCTCTATAAAGTTATACTCTTTATAAAAAGAATGTAAAACAAACGAAGATATTTGAGAAAAGCTTCATTTTTAAAACTTTTTTCATTTTATTATTTTATCATTAAAAAAAGTGTGCACAAAAAGTGACAGAGATGGTCGATTCTTCAAAACCAAAAGTTAAACCACATTATGCTGGTACGCGCCGTAAGAAACCAGTTATTGAACATGAAGCTGTTCCCCATGATTCAGAGGAAAAAATCCACGATTCTGTAGAGTCTCATGCGCGAGAAAAACAGAATATGCAAGGTCAGGATAAAAGTAGCTCTCGTACAACTTGGTTTTTCTTGTCCTTTTCTGGGATTTTGGGGGGATTCATTGCTTTGGGAATTTTTATGGGGCTTCAATGGGCTGGTTTTTTTCCTTCTTCTTTTGTGGAAAATTCTGCTGGAGGGGAAAAAGCTTTGCAGATTGCTGAAGCCGCAAAAAGTCAAGGTGAAGACACAAAGGAACAATTGAGACGGGTGTTTCAAGAAATCGATGCGTTAAAAACAGAGTTTTCTTCTTTTTCATCACAACAGTTTAAAACAACGAAAAACGATGAACTATCGAAAGAAGAAATCAAAAAAGCTTTTGCGATTTTAGAGGAAAAAGTAAAAGCTCTTGAAGAAACTATACAAACTTTTGTTAGAGAGTCGAAAGAGATAGAGACGGCTTTGTCTGTTGGGCAGAGCAATGCAAATGATCTTGCTGCGTTAAAACAACAGTTAGAAGCTATACAGGAAGAAACTGCTGTTAAAAATAGTGAGAAAAAAGAAATAGATACCGCGCTCTTTACTGCAATTAGTTCATTAAAAAATGCTATAGAGCGTGGTGGATCTTATAATAATGAATTAAAGCTGTTACAGCAATTATCGCCTTCGATTGATAGACTTGATGTGTTGCAAAAAACAGCTACTGTGGGTCTTCCAAGTTCAGCACAACTTTCTGTTGATTTTTCTCATGTTGCCGATGCAATTGTTGGTACGCAAAATATTGTTGCGTCAGATGCTGGTTTTTTTGACCGAATTTTAGCGTGGATAAAAGGGCTCATTGTTTCGCGACCGATTGGCAATGTTGAAGGGACGACGCTGGGGGCTATTGCGGCACGCATGGAAGTTGCCATTCAAGCTGGTGATTACGAAAAGGCTTTGAGCGAATGGCAATCATTGCCTCAAAGTGCAAAAGATGTTTCAATGGATTTTGTTAAGCAGCTTGAAAGACATATTGCTATTCAACAGTTGTTGCAGCAATTGTTATTGTCTGTGCAACAAGGATCTTTTAAGGCAACAAAGATGTAAATAGGCCCAAGATGATACGTGTTTTTATTTATATTTTTGTTGTTTGTATCCTCGGTTTAGCTTTCGCGTGGGTTGCTAATCACAATGGTATTTTTGTTCTTACATTTTTGCATTTCAGATTTTCTGCTTCATTGCTTACAGTGTTAAGTGTGCTTATTTTGCTTTTTGTAACGCTGGTGCTTTTATGGTGGTTATTGTCTTTCTTTTTTTCCTTACCGCGTGCTCTTTCCAATTATTTGTATAAACGCAATCAAAAGCGCGGTTATGAAGCTCTTTCAAAGGGGATTCTTGCAACTTTTGCTGGTGATAGTATGGTTGCGCAAAAAATGGAAGCACAGGTTGCTAAATATCTTGCAGGAAAACAAGAGCCATTGGTAAAACTCTTACAAGCGCAAACCTTGTCTTTACAAAATAACTCTGTTCGCGCCATCGGTCTTTATGAGGGGATGAGAAAGGAAGATTCGACAAAATTGGTTGGACTTTATGGTTTGTTTCGTGAAGCGATGAAGAGTAAAGCTTATGAGGCAGCGCAACAATATGCCGAAGAGGCGCTGACTTTATCGCCAGCACTTTTATGGGCGCATCAGGCGGTGCTTGATCGGTTAAGTACTGAGGGTAAATGGGATAAGGCACTTACTATTTTTGAAAGAGCGCAAAAAGCTCTTCCGCGTTCTGTTCGCGCGACTCCAGAGCGGCAGCATATACAGGTTTTACTATTAAGTGGGCAGGCACTTTCTTTGTTTGATACACATCCTGTACACGCACGTGAAGCCATTTTGAAAGCCCATAAATTGGCACCTGATTTTGTTCCAATAATAGTTATTGCTGCTGATATTCTTTATAAGTTAAATGAAACGCGTAAAGCGGATAAAATGATTATAGCGGCTTGGCAAAAGGATCCTCATCCTGATTTGGCGGCGCTTTATCTCGAAAGAGAAGAAGGAGCTATTGGGCGATTGAAAAGGGCTAGGACACTTGCTTCTTATAATAAAGATGCATTTGAATCGGCTTTCCTTATTGCTAAAGCAGCTTTAGATGCTGGTGAAACAGCATTAGCGAGAGAGCAGGCAAAAAAAGCATTACAATGTCATCCACGGGAAAGTGTTTATTTATTGTTGGCAGATATTGAAGAGGCACAGGGAAACAATCAAGGTGCTGTGCGTCAATGGCTTTCTTTAGCACTTCGTGCTGAACGTGATCCAGTATGGATGTGTGATGGGTCCATTTTTTCTTCTTGGTCAGCGGTTTCTCCAATCAGTGGACGTTTGGGCGGTTTTGAATGGAAGGCGCCTCCCTGTATGCCTTCTCTCACATTAGAGGCGGACAATATTGTGCCGAAAAAGCAAGGCAAAGAGTATGTTATGGGAAAAAGTGATGGTGTTGAAGATAAGAAGCTTGAAAAATTAACACCCATAGACGATTCTCTTTTGCATAATGTGCAGGTGGAGAAACAAGATATAAAAGAACAAGATGTAAAAATGTTCAGTCAAACTCACTTAAATGTTGATGATCCAGGGGTGAAAACAGAAGAAGAAACATCTTTATCGAGGAAAAAATTTCGTTTATTTTAAATTGCGCCAATGTGATATATGAGTGTTTTCTAAGAAGAAATAATTAACCTAGAAGAAAAAACATCATTAGTCTTGTCCAATAAAATTATTCTCTTATGCTTTAAAAATGAAGTTTTGCTTAGTTGCAGAGGTGATTGGTTAAAAAATGTTTTTAAATCAGAGATGTCTTGATAAAAAACAAAAAAATAACAAACCAAGGATTGCTGTTGTTATTCATCGGCGGTCTACCTATACTGGTCGTTTAGGAAAATTTTTACAACAAAATGGTTTTGTTCTTGATATTTATCGTCCTATTTTTGGACAAAAACTCCCTGATACATTAGAGCATTATGCCGGTGTTGTTATTTTAGGGGGACCGATGAGTGTGAATGACAGCGAAGCCTATATTGGTGAGGAAATTGATTGGATTTCGTTATCACTAAAGGAAAATAAGCCTTTTTTGGGTATTTGTCTTGGAGCACAAATGTTAGCGCGAAATCTAGGGGGGCGCGTTGGTACAAGAAGTGATGGGACTGTAGAAGTCGGCTGGTATCCACTAGAAGCAACCCCTCAAGGGAAGGAATTGATGAATTGGCCAGAAATGGTCTACCATTTCCATGAGGAAGGTATTTATGATTTACCGAAAGAGGCAATGCTTTTGGCAACAGGGCATACATATCCTACACAAGCTTTTCGTTATGGAAACAATGCATGGGGTTTGCAATTTCATGCTGAGTTTACACGTGCTATGATGCGGCGTTTGGTCGTGCGTTCGGCACATAAATTGACTGAAAAAGGTGCTCAACCTGCTTGTGCACATTTGAAAGGTCGTTTAATTTATGATCAAGCTTTAAGCCAATGGTTTGAAGGTGCATTACGACAGATTTTTTGTGTACCGCCCGCATTTGTGTGAGTGTTAGAAACACTATTCATTATCGTTCTTGTTGTGCTGTAAAACAGTATCGTTTAAGGTAGAGATAGAAAACTCATGTAAAACTTTACACATGAGGTATTTTTTGTTAGAAAGTGTAACGGATTTTCTTAAAAAGATCTTGCTGATTAGGCTTATGAGATACTGTACTTTAGAACGATGTATAGGAACTCCTTGAAGTGATCAGTAGATAAAATCCGGTCGATTAAGAAGTTGTATTGTTTATAAACTGACTGTGGTTAAGAATCTTTGTCCTTTTTAGGGTGGGGAGGAAGTTAAGAGATAAAGAAAGTTTTAATGTTGTCTAAATCCTTTCAAATACCGTCATCACAAAAGAGATTTTCTTTGAGCTATTTAATTTGTGGGCTCGTTTGTCTTGCTCTGATATTTATTTATAGCGCACTCTGGTTTTTTTTTCACGTAAAATAGAAGAGCAAGTTTCTGATATATTTGCAAAAGCGTCTTCCTATAATATGGCGGCGGTATGTGAGAATGTGCGCAAGGATGGTTATCCTTTACGTATCGGTGTTGTTTGCGACAATTTTCAATTTTCTTGGCCTTTACATGGGGTTTCTTTATCGACGGGGCGTTTGACGGCTGGTGCACCAATTTATGCACCTCATTTGGTCGAGTTTAATGTTCATTCTCCTGCATCCATTGTTTTTTCCGGACAAACTTCTATAGTATCGCGTTGGCGCAATTTGGTTATTGAAACAGAACCTTATTGGAAAACGGGTAAAACATTGAAGTTTATAGCTGAAGGGCTTGAAATTTCACCACTTTCCTCTTCCCTTGAAGATAAAAAACCTCAAGAAGCATTAGGAGCACAAACAACAGATAAAAAAACGACACAGGAAAATGTAGAAGATCAGGCATCTTTGCAAAATACGCATGACATGATTACTCAGCCGTTAGAGACAAAAGATACGCCTCAAAAAATAACGGCAGAATTTTTGCGCTTTGATCTGAAACATGAAAATAATGATTTATTGGGAAATATAACTTTTGACGGTTTTGATGTTTCTCTGGTTTTTACATCTTCTTTTGTTGATGTCCCAAAAATTGATGGTAACTTGAAAGTGATTTTAAATGACATCTCTTTTTTGTCTGAAGATGAAGGAAAAAATTGGCAACAGCGACTGTATGGAAAAAGTGGGCTTTTAAAGCAAGGTGAATTGACTTTTCATACAGGCGGTGGGTTACGTATTAGTGGACCTTTTTCTTTTGATGAAGAAGGATATTTGACAGCAGAATTCGAACTTGTCCATATTCAGCCCATGAAGCTTCTTAACACTTTGCAGCGCTTATTTCCCGCGCAGGACAATAATCTTCAAGCGTTATTTTTTATTTTGGGTGCACTGCCTAAAAATGCCGATGGCGCTCCCGTTCTCCCCTTGCTCATTAACAATGGGTGGGTAAAATTAGGTTTTTTAAAACTTGGTCGTCTCGCTCCACTTTAGGTTTTATACCCAAGCCTTTTTTCATTTTTACCACCAAATTTCGATTTTTTCTGATTTTCACACTTTTTTGCAATTTTAGAGTGTCAAAATCTATTTTAACAAAATGCGTATTTAATGGTAAAAAAATAGCTGTAAAAATAAAAAATTACCACTTACTCCTAACTAATCCCACCTCTTTTCACTTAGTACAAAATCTTATGTCAAACTACATATAGCAACAGTGTTTGTGTGGAAAAAGTGGCATTTTAAAGTATGCTGAATTGCCTTTTTATACAGGTAGTGTGGTGCCGTGTTAGGAACCTTTTTTCTTTATGTATGGAATTTGAGTATATTGCATATGTCTGTTTAGGGTGACCTTTGAAATAGGTAAAACAGCCTAGTTGGATGAGAATATGAAGTTGTAAAGGGGAAAATGGACGTCCATCTTTTCATTTATGGAGTAAGAAGCTAAGGGGGGCACCATCATATTTATATTTTCCCACTCCTAATGTTTATACAGCTTTTGGCATTTGAGGTGGTTTATGAGGGGCATTTAGTTCTTTCTTTAATATTTTTTATCTATACGGTTTTCCCATTTGCAATATGCAAGGGGAAATGCGTTTAGTTGATTGAATATAAACAGATTTGAAATGAGACAAACTTAGAATATCAGCTTCTCCTTCAACATAAAAATAATAAAATTATGATTGTAAATCAATATATTATATTTTTATGTTGAAGGATGTTTGACAGTAAAATTTGAATTTATTTTTTATTTTAAGTGCTTTGTCTAAAAATGCGGGATAGCGCTTCCGTTCTTTCCTTACTGATTAGTCATGGATGGATAGAACGGGAGATTGAGTGGGTCGTTTTGTATTTGCTTTAGGTTTGAAAGCCGGTATTTTGTAGTTGAGAAATCAATCCTGCTGCAAAAGTAAAACGAGAAATATTGAGATCATTTTCAATAAGGGCACTAATGTGGTTTGTAATTTTGTGAATATGATCTTCTTCTGTTTTTTTCCAAGTGTCAAAAGGATCTTTTTTCTTTCCATAATTTTTGAGGATTTTCATAACGATTTGCCGTAAGCTTTCAGAAACATTTTCTTTTGCTTGGCTTAAAGCCATACTATCATAATAATCTACTACAGGAATTATACGACTTGCTTCGTTAATGCGGTTTATACGAATGATTTGCGCAAGTGAAAAATAGATCTCTGCGGTTTTAATAAGATCACTGTTGCTTTTTTTTGCAATTAAAGAAATATCACAGATTGTTGAAGCAGCTTCTAAGAGAGCTAATTGTTTCGCTAATGCTTTTGGTGCTCCCTCTTCGCTGTAGTGTAATGCTTTTTCTTCAATTTTTTGCTTAATATCGTTGTCGTGAGAATGCATAAGCTCTTGTTCAATAACGCTACGGGCTTGCTTTATTGTTTTTACAATTTCTTCTAATGGACGTGAGAGATCTATGTTGTGTAAACCCCAATTGGTTGTTTCAAAGAGCATTGGGGTCATTGCTGCGTAGAATTTGTTTTGGACAAGACCGGGTATTTTATTATCAAGCTTATCAATTTGCTCAGACAATTGAGGAATTTCAAAACCATCGCGAATGGCAATGAAAACGCGAATAATATTTTCAGCTTTTTGTTCTGTTGCATCGTGTAGTCTATTAACAAAAGTGGGGCCTCCACGATTTACAATATCGTTGGCAATCAGCGTTGCTATAATATTACGACGCAATTGATGGTTAATGACTTCCTTCTTAAAATTTTCTTGAATTTGTGTTGGAAAATAGTTCAGCAAGGTTGTATTGAAATAGTGATTATCAACAATGGGGCTATTAGCAATTTCTTCTTTTAAGGTTAATTTAGCATACGCAAAAATAACAGCGAGTTCTGGACGGAGAAGACCTTTGCCTTGGGTTGTTCTTTGTCGTAAAATTTGCTCATCAGGGAGTATTTCAACTCTACGATCTAGAAGCTTTTTTTGTTCTAAATCGTGCATAAAGCGTATTTGATAGGGCAAATCAGTAGTGCTTTGATTTTCCGCCAAAGAAAGAGCAAGGGGTTGTAGATAATTGTTGCGCAAGACGAGTTGCTCGACTTGAGGTGTCATTTTTTTCAAGAGCTTATTGCGTTCTTCGCGGGTTAATGTTTTGGCGCGTAGTGCTGATGCAAGAACAATTTTGAGATTGACCTCAATATCAGAACAATTCACACCAGCAGAATTATCAATGGCATCCGTATTGCATCGACCACCATTTAAGACATATTCAATCCGTCCACGTTGTGTAACACCAAGATTAGCCCCTTCGCCAATAATTTTTGCACGCACTTGCTCTCCGGTAATGCGTATCGCATCATTTGCACGATCACCTACTTGGGCATCATTTTCTGTTGCTGCGCGGATATAAGTACCAATGCCGCCGAACCATAAAAGATCAACAGGGGCTTTGAGAAGAGCAGAAATAATTTCAAAGGGTGTTCCTGTTTGTTTTTCAAAACCAATGGCTTGTGCTGCTTCAGGTGAGAGAGTAATGGTTTTTTCTTTTCGTGAGAAGATGCCACCGCCCTTTGATAATTTGCTTTGATCGTAATCTTGCCAGCTGGAGCGAGGAAGTTTAAAAAGGCGCATACGCTCTGCATAGCTTTCGTCTATGCTTGGATCTGGATCAATAAAGATATCGCGGTGATCAAAAGCGGCAATCAATTTTGTTTGTTTGGAAAGCAGCATCCCATTACCAAAGACATCGCCAGACATGTCTCCAACACCGACACAGGTGAAGGACGTTGTTTGAATATCCTGATCAAATGTTTCTCTAAAATGTCTTTTGACAGCTTCCCATGCACCTTTGGCTGTAATACCAATGGCTTTGTGGTCGTAACCTGCTGAGCCTCCAGAGGCAAAAGCATCATCGAGCCAAAAGTGATTTGCTTGGCTGATGGCGTTGGCGGTATCAGAAAAAGTTGCTGTTCCTTTGTCTGCTGCGACAACAAAATAGGGGTCAGGGTCATCATGACAGATGACATTGGGGGGAGAACTTATTTTGCCGTTAATCAGATTGTCTGTAATGGAGAGCAAAGCTGTGATAAAGTCTGTATAAGCTTGTCGTGCTGCTTCTACGATGAGAGCACGGTCATTTGTTTGGGGAAGCCGATGGGGATAGAAACCACCTTTTGCACCTGCAGGAACGATAACCGCATTTTTAACTTGTTGGGCTTTGACTAAGCTGAGGACTTCGGTGCGATAATCTAATGCACGGTCAGACCAACGGATTCCGCCACGAGCGATAGGTCCAAAACGCAAATGCACCCCTTCAACTTCCGGTCCATAAACAAAAATTTCTCGGTAAGGGCGTGGTTCAGGCAAACCCTCAATTTGGCGCGGATTTAATTTGGTGGCTAAAATACGCCGTGGACTTCCATCGTCAAGAGGCGTAAAGGCATTTGTTCGTAAACTCGCATCGATAAGGTTGCAATAACGGCGTAAGATGAGATCATCATCTAAACCAGATACTTTCCGTAATTTTTCTCCAATACGCTTTTGAATAACCTGTTGGCTTTTTTCCCGTTCTTTTTCTGTATGGCTTTGGTGAAATTTTAAATGAAATAAAGTATAAAGATCTTGGGTAATGTCAGGATAAGCATTTAAAGTTTGGGCAACGCGATCTTGCGAATAAGGAATACCAGCTTGCTGGAGATAGCGCCCATAATGGCGCAAAATAACAATTTCATACCAATCAAGTTCAGCTGTTTGGGTGAGCGCGTTAAAAGCGTCATTATCAGCATTTTGTGCCCAAATGGCCTCAAAGGTTTCGGCGTGTTTTTGACCGTTTTTTTCAAAATCGATACAGAGTTGGAAAGTGCTTTCTAGCTGCATATCATGAAGATACACAGAGTGCCCATAGCCATCTGGTAATTCAAGGGTTTGTTCAGCGATAACGCGAAATCCCATATTTTCAAGGAGTGGTACACGTTTGGAAAGGGCAAGAGCTTCATGGCGGTGAAAAAGCCGAAGAGAAATGGTACGTTTTTCTTTGTTTTGTGCGTGATAAAAGTTCACGAAAAGGGGCTTCTCATCATGAAGATTTAAAATATGTCCGGCATCGTTAATAGCGTCTTCAGCTGAAAATAAATCACGATAACTGTTGGGAAATTCGCTGGCTAGACGTGTTTGTTGCTCTGTTGTTTTCTGGGCAAGAGCGATGGCTTGAACGCTGTCTTCCCAACTTCGTGCAATCGAACGTACATGTTGTTCAAGTGTGGAGCGCTCGTGAAGGGGAACAGTTTCGTTTCCTTTGCGATGGATGATATAATAGACACGTATAAGGGTGCTTTCCAAAAATAGCGGATAAGATTCAAAAAAGTCGCCTTTATAGAGCTCAACAAAATGTTCGCCAACTTTTTCACGCAGGCTGCTGCTATATTGGTCACGCGGTACGTAGACAAGTATAGAAACAAAGCGCCCAAAAGAATCAGTGTGGGCAAGAACCCGTAAACGTGGGCGCTCATCTAATTGTAGAATAAGTTTGGTGTTTTCTGTCAATGTATCAACATCAGAGCGAAACATTTCATCTCTTGGATAGGTTTCTAAAGCACTGATAAGTGCTTTTCCTGAATAATCGGCGTGATTGTGTCCAAGACGTTGAATAATAGTTTGGGCTTTTTCTTTTAAGAAAGGAATTTGCAAAATAGAACGTGTATAAGCTGAGGAGGTAAAAAGCCCTACAATGCGTAATTCTCCACAGAGTTGGTTTTTTTTATCAAAGATTTTAAGACCAATATAGTCGAGCCAAACAGAACGGTGAATTTTGGAGCGGCTGTTAGCTTTTGTCACGATAAACAGATTATCGCTTTCCATGAAGGATAAAACTTCTTGAGGAGGTTCTTTCATACTTTCATCGTCAACAATATGAATAGAAGCATCCGTGAGTATACCAAGTTCAATATTACTCGCTGTAAAGGATTTTAGGGGTTTTTGGTCTTTGATGAAGTTGTAGGTGCGCATACCAAGGAAAATGAAATTATCGTCCATTAGCCAGTGAAGAAATTCAATAGCTTTTTCGCCTTCTTGTTTGTAGTGCGGGGGAAGACTTATTTGGTAGGCATGAATATGCTTTTTAACTTCTTCAAGCATAGGCTTCCAGTCTTGTACAGCAGCATTCACCTGTCCAAGAACTAAGGTGAGTTCATTTTCAAGTTTTTGTATTTGCTGTTTGTTTAATGACTCGATGTGAATTTGCATCAGACTGATGCGTTTTCCAGAAGCACAATCAAGAATAGGATGCGCAATCAAATAGATATGGTTTTTGTGTTGATTGAAAACATTTAAAATAGAATCGAGAAGGAAGGGTTTGTTATCATTGACAAGCGTGATAGCGGTTATAGGCTTGTTATTACGGGTCAAATTTTGTTCAAAGTAGATAGTATTTTTTCCCGTCTGATGGAGATTAAAAGCTTTTACTGCGACGGCTGCGGCTTTTTGAAGTTCTTTATTTTCGTAATAAACAATATCTTCTTCATCGGTTTGAGCAAAAAGGATTTGTTCTATTTTATCTTGGGTGTTTTTTGTTTCTGTTTTTTTTGGTTGCAACACATCCACTCTCCCTTTTTGCTCTTAGGGGTCTTCTCTTCTCTTTATTGAAAGCTGACCATCATATTTTCGTATACTGTAACACCTTCTTCCTGAAGAAAACAGCTCTTTATTTGGAAAGAATGAGTTTGTTTTTGCTATTTTTTAGTAATAGTTTGTACTTTAAAGAAATATTTTGCGTCAGAGAAAGGGCATTTTTAGTATTTTTGTATGTTAATAGTTTGTTTTTTTAAATATACAAAATGTAAAGTAAAAAAAGAAGCAGAAGTAAAGAGAGAATGGCGCGTTTACCAGCAAGACTTTTAAGTGGTTACCAAAATTTTATAAACAATCATTTTTTATATAAAATAGCACATTATCAGCAATTGGTGATTGAAGGGCAGAAACCTGAAGTTTTGGTCATTGCTTGTTGTGATTCGCGTGCAGTGCCAGAAATGATTTTTGATGCTAAGCCAGGGGAAATCTTCACTTTGCGCAACGTGGCAAATGTGGTTCCTCCTTTTTCTCCTGATGATCAATATCACGCAACATCAGCAGCTCTTGAATATGCTGTGCAATTGCTCGAGGTGAAACATATTGTCGTTTTTGGTCATGCCCATTGTGGAGGCATTCGTACTGCTCTTAAAGAGACATGTAAATCTTTATCATCAAATGATTTTATTGGTCAATGGATAAGTCTCTTAGCACCAGCAGCAGAAATCGTTTTGAATAATAAGTCGCTGTCTTGGCCAGAAAAACAGACGGCATTAGAGCAGCTTTCTATTCGCCATTCGTTGAGAAATTTAGAGACGTTTCCGTGGATAAAGCTTCGCAAAGATCAAGGTTTTTTGACATTACACGGGGTTTGGTTTGATATCTCTAGCGGGAAATTATGGAGTATGGAACAGGAAACAGGTTGTTTTATGCGTGTTGAAGTTGAAAGTTTTGAAGTATAGTATTTGCTGTTTTTATTTCTTCGTATAAAAAGACATTTTATGATAAAACTTGACAAAGCTGGGGTTTTATTGTTTGAAGGAGCAAGCTTTCAGTGACAAAATTAACTTGGAGCCACCGACTGAGACCCCAGTTTAAGGGTATAAAGAGATCTCAGAGGTCAACATCCGACGGCGCGATGCGTTCTCGGATGCTATTTTGGTTTGTTTGTTATGCAACAATGAGGTAAATGATGTTTGAATCCTTGCAAGAGCGACTTGGTTCTATCCTGTCTCATTTGACGGGACGTGGCGCTTTATCGGATCAGGATGTTGTAGAGGCGCTGCGTGAAATTCGTCGCGCTTTATTGGAAGCTGATGTTGCTCTTGATGTTGTACGCTCTTTTACCGATAGGGTTCGGGAAAAAGCCGTTGGGGCCGAAATCGTTAAATCAATTAAACCAGGCCAGATGGTGGTTAAAATTGTTCATGATGAATTGGTTCATATTCTTGGAAATGAAAGCGTTCTGAGTGATTTAAATGCACCAGCTCCAGTTGTTATCATGATGATTGGTTTGCAAGGTTCCGGAAAAACAACTACAACAGCAAAGCTTGCGAAACGGTTCACTGATAAGCACAATAAAAAAGTTCTTATGGCGTCATTAGATACACGTCGTCCCGCTGCACAGGAGCAGTTGCGCCAATTGGGAGAACAGGCGAAACTTGCAAGCTTGCCTATTATTGCGGGACAGCTGCCCGTTGATATTGCATCACGTGCCGTGCAGGCTGCTAAATTGGGTGGTTATGACGTGCTTCTTCTTGACACAGCAGGACGTAATCATATTGATGAAGCTTTGATGCTCGAATTGGCTGAAATTAAAGCATGTTCCCTTCCTCATGAAATTATGTTGGTGGCTGATAGTTTGACAGGGCAAGATGCCGTTCATCTTGCTCGTTCTTTTGATGAGCGTGTAGGGATTACAGGGATTATTTTAACACGTATGGATAGTGATGGGCGTGGTGGTGCTGCTCTTTCTATGCGTGCGGTTACAGGTAAACCAATTAAAGCAATTGGAACTGGTGAAAAAATAGATGCTTTAGAAGAGTTTCATCCCAGCCGTATTGCTGATCGTATTCTCGGAATGGGGGATATTGTTTCTTTGGTTGAAAAAGCTGCTGAAACAATGGATCATGAGAAAGCTGCTGCTTTTGCAAAAAAAATGCAAGCCGGAAAATTTGATCTGAATGATCTTGCAGAACAGTTGCAGAAAATGAAAAAACTGGGTGGAATGGGCGGTATTATGGGCATGTTGCCAGGAATGGGGAAGGTCAAAGAGCAGATTGCGGCCGCGGGGCTTGATGATCGTTTGTTTGATCGTCAATTGGCCATTATTTCATCTATGACACCGCAAGAGCGGGCGAATCCAGAGCTTTTAAAACATAGCCGCAAACAACGAATTGCTAAGGGATCTGGTACAACGGCAGCTGATATTAATAAACTTTTGAAAATGTATCGCCAAATGGCTGATATGATGAAAGCTATGGGTGGTAAAGGAAAAAGTGGTTTTATGGGAAAAATGTTGGGAGGACTTGGTTCCAAAATGGGTTTTGGTGGTATGGGAAATTTGGGGGGGGATTCTCCAGCTATGCCTGATTTGTCGGGATTGGATCTAAAGCAATTCTCAACACTTCAAAAGCAAATTGAAAATGGTAATGGAGGGAAGCTCTTACCCGGACTTCCCAAGCGTGGACCTACATTTCCTGGTCTTTCCAATGACATTGCTGATAGGGGAAAATTTCCTCAGCATCCTAAGAAAAAATAAGATGTAAAGAGGGAAAGGAATATGATGCAGGAAACAGTATTAAACGAATTGGCACATTTACGAGCATCTATTGATAATTTTGATGCAACTTTGATTCATATCTTAGCAGAGCGTTTTCGTTGTACGAAAGCTGTTGGGCGCTTAAAAGCGCGTTATGATTTGCCTAAAGTAGATCCTCTGCGTGAGCAATATCAGGTAGAGCGTTTGCGGCAATTGGCTATAGATAGTCATCTTGATCCTGATTTTGCTGAAAGATTTTTAAAATTTATTATTAAAGAAGTTGTGCGTCATCATGAAGTTATTGCTGAAGAGCAAAAAACAAAAAAAGTTAATTTAAACGAAAGCCAGAGCTGACAATAGGAGATAAAATATGGCATTGAAAATTCGTTTGTCCCGTGGAGGTTCAAAAAAACGTCCTTACTATCATATCGTCGTTGCAGATGTTCGTAGTCCGCGCGATGGGCGGTTTCTTGAACGTGTTGGTGCATGGGATCCAATGTTGCCTAAAGATGGACCGAGGGTAAAACTTAATGAAGAACGTATCCAATATTGGCTTGGACAAGGGGCTCAACCAACAGATCGCGTTTTACGGTTTTTAGATGCAGCTGGCTTGAAAAAGCGTCCAACCCGTAATAATCCACATAAAGGTGAACCGGGTAAAAAAGCACAAGAACGTATAGCAGCGGCAAAGCAAGCGGCAGAAGAAGCAGCGGCAGCGGCTGAAGCAGAATCTGCTTCAGCATGAGAAGCATGATTGTTTAATCAACGTGTCTTTAAAAGCTTTAGAAAAATAAATATTATCCGTTTTTGTCTATCAAAAACGGATTTTCTTTAAAAAGCTGCTTGTTTAAACAGCGCTGGTTTTTTAAAAATCAATGGTTTTAAAAGTCAATAGCGCGGCCTTTAATTTCCCAGTCTCCATAGCGGGAAGGGTCTTTTCCGCCGCGTCCGCCGTTTTCTAAAGGTTGTTCTTTTTTTGCTGCGCTTTTTCGCCTTTCTTCAGCTTCTTTAAGGGCGCGTTGTGCTGCGGGAGAAAGAGATTGCTGTTTAACGACAGTTGCATTTTTTTTGCTTGTATTCTCATCTTTTTTATTCATTTTACACCTATTCCATTGAAGAAGCAGAAAGAAAACACCATCATATAATATTGATTGACTTTTATCATGGAGTTTTTTGAGTAATGAATATAATGCGTACAGCCATGCTTTTGGCTTTTTTAACTGCTCTCTTTATGGGAGTTGGTTATCTTGTTGGAGGGGGCGGTGGCATGGTCATTGCTCTTTTGATGGCAAGTGGTTTAAACTTTTTTTCTTATTGGAATTCGGATAAAATCGTTTTACGCATGTACGGGGCGCGTGAAGTTGATCAGCATTCAGCACCAGTTTATTATAAGATTGTAAGCGATTTAGCGCAAAGGGCTTCTCTTCCTCAACCAAAGGTTTATGTTATTGAGAATGCACAGCCAAATGCTTTTGCGACGGGACGTAATCCGCAAAATGCTGCTGTTGCTGCAAGTACTGGATTGTTAGAGCGGTTGAGTTCAGAGGAAATTGCCGGCGTTATGGCGCATGAGCTCGCACACATTGAGCATCGTGATACCTTAACAATGACTCTAACAGCAACGATTGCAGGGGCAATTTCAATGCTTGGTAATTTTGCTTTCTTTATGGGAGGACCGCGTAACTCTTCAGAAGATTCTCATGGCGCTGGGGCAATTGGAGGATTTATTGCACTGCTTGTGGCACCTTTTGCAGCGATGCTGGTGCAAATGGCGATTAGTCGTACGCGTGAATATGCTGCGGATCGGAGAGGGGCTGAAATATGTGGTAATCCTTTATGGTTGGCTTCGGCATTGCGTAAGATTGCTGATGGGGGACGTGGAGTATATAATGAAGAAGCAGAGCATAATCCAGCAACTGCGCATCTGTTTATTATTAATCCTTTGAGCGGTGAGGGAGCGGATAGTCTTTTTTCTACACATCCAGCAACTGCAAATCGTATTGCTGCTCTTTATCAGCAAGCAGAAGAGATGAAAGGAGCTCTTGCCAAAAGTGTGGGATGGAATAAAGAAGACACTATACATGAAAAAAGCAACGGGATGAACTATGGAGATTTTCATAGTGGTCAGGCTCATGCATTAGGTGAGCAAGAAAACAGTTCTTTTCAGCGTGTTACAAAACGTCCTTCTTGGCTTCGTTATGAAAATTCAAAAAGATCTCGTTCATAGAGTTATTGAGGGAGTTTTTAAGGAAACAGTGATATAAAGGTGGTGTTTTGAAACACAAAAAAGCGGGGCATGTGTCTGAAAAAAATGTTCCAGGATTAGCTGTTCGGCAGGTGTGTGTGCGTCTTTTGGGGGCGGTAGTTGATAAGCACACGCCTTTGTCTGGTTTGACGGATAATGAACACGGACATCCACAATATTTAAAGCTTTCACAACGAGATCGTTTGTTATGTCGGGCTATTTTAACAGCTTCATTGCGTCATCGAGGGCAGATTACGGCAGCTCTCTCACGCCTTTTAGCGCGTCCTTTGCCTTCACAAGCACTTTCACTCCAGCATCTTTTGCATATCAGTGTTGCACAAATTCTTTATCTTGATATTCCAGATCATGCGGCTATTGATTTAGCTGTGCGTGTGGCGAAACTTGACCCTCGAATGCGCCGTTTTTCAGGGGTGGTGAATGCTCTTTTACGCAATATTGCACGTGAGGCGGTGTCTTTACGCCAACAAATTCCTTCCATTGAAGGTGTGCCAGCGTGGTTTAGACAGCTTTTAATGTCAGCTTATGGAACAGAAAAGGCGCATCAGATTATAGCAATTCAAAGTGTGGAACCCCCTTTTGATTTGACAGTGAAATCTGATAGTGTTGGATGGGCTGAAAGGCTTGGTGGTGTGGTGTTGCCCAATGGTTCTGTTCGATTGAATCGTCTGGAGTGTTCTGTTTCTGATTTACCAGGCTATAGTGAAGGAACTTGGTGGGTTCAAGATTTTGCTGCAGCGTTGCCTGCTTGTTTATTAGGAACACTTCGGGGTAAACGAGTTGCTGACCTTTGTGCGAGCCCTGGGGGAAAAACAGCACAATTGGCTTTACAAGGAGCGCAGGTGACAGCAATTGAGCTTTCTGCTAACCGCGTAAAGCGTTTAAAAGAAAATATGGAACGGCTTCATTTTTCAGTTCACATTTGGCAGGGCGATGTGAGAAATTTCCATCCCACACAGCTTTTTGATGCGGTTCTTCTCGATGCTCCTTGTTCTTCTACTGGAACGATCCGTCGTCATCCAGATATTTTATGGACGAAATCGAGGGATGATATTGTCAAGTTAGCGGCGTTGCAAAATGATTTACTTGTCGCAGCAATTTCCTTGGTAAAGGTGGGGGGACGGATTATTTTTTCCAATTGTTCATTGGCAAGAGAAGAAGGTGAAGATCTTATTGAAAAAATTTTATCGACACGCAATGACATTGTTTTAGAACCTATTTATCCAGAGGAAATGGGAGCACTGGCACATTTGCTTTGTGGGGGGATGTTACGTACAACGCCTGCGGATTTTTGTCATAAAAATTTTGATGCTGAGAAAACCGCATTTTTAGGAATGGATGGTTTTTTTGCTGCACGCTTACGAAAAATTGCTTAATTAACGCTTCATTTACAAAAATGGTCGAAATTGTATTTGAATCAGCATAAATGGAGATGAAATTTTGGCGGTTGCGGTAAAAGCTCCTCAGGTAAAAGTGGCAGCCTGTATCGATACGATACAGAATGTTATGCGGCGTTTATGGGTTGGACCATTGTTTCGTTGGCGGTTTTCAGGGTTTCGTCCTCATAAAATTTTAGCGCATCCCATGGATTTGCATGTGGCTGATCCTATGATGGCGCATGAATTTTATCATGGTCGTTTTGCTTTTGCTGGTCACATTGTTCATTCTGGTGCTGTTTCGCCGTTTGCATTGGTTCCACCAACGCTAGAATGGGAAGCAGCTCTACATGATTTTCATTGGTTGCGCCATATGGAGGCAGCAGGAAGTGATTTAGCTTCTGCACACGCACGTTCTCTTTTAGAAGATTGGTTTGACCATGCTGGCAAGAAGGTAAAAGGGCTTGCTTGGAGTGGTCCTGTTGTGGCGCGGCGCTTGATTTCATGGATTTGTCACTCGAAAATGTTGTTAGAAGGAGCAAGTGAGCGGTTTGAAAAACGCTTTTTACGTGCGCTTGGTTTGCAATTTCGTTATTTGCGCGTAACAATTTGCAGTATGGAGCATGATGACCGACGTTTACAAGCAGCAGCGGCTTTGACGTTCGCATCTCTTGCTTTGCCTGTTTCTGTGGCAGTGAAAAAAAAGGTACAAACCACACTTATAAAAGAGCTTTCCCGTCAAATCCTAGTTGATGGTGGGCATATTTCTCGTAGTCCTGTTATTTTGCTGAATTTGTTATCGGATTTATTGTCGTTACGGCATCTTTTTATGCGTAGCAATGAAACAGCACCACGTATTTTGATTGATTCTGTTGAGCGTATGTTGCCAGCTTTACGATTCTTTATCCATGAGGATCAAACGTTGGCTCATTTTAATGGGGTTGGTCCCCTTGTGTCGGAACGGTTATCGTCCCTTTTGGAGCTTGATGAAACAGGAGGGCATCCTTTTAGTTATGCCCGTTATTCAGGATTTCAGCGCTTAAAAGCCAATCAAACAACAGTGCTTGCAGATACAGGAAAGTTTCCACCCCGCTTTGTAGCACAGCAGGCTTGTTCGGGATGTTTGTCTTTTGAAATGTCTTCACAAGGGCACCGTTTTATTATCAATACTGGTGTTAATCCTGATGGTCGGGAAGATTATCGACATTTAGGGCGTGTTACTGCAGCACATTCAACAGCTACGCTTAATGATTGTTCAGTGGGTGCTTTTTATCAGAAAAAGAAAAATGGCGCGCCATTTTTGTTTGATGGACCAACGGATGTTCAAGTGCGCCGTATAGAGGATTCAGAGAAGACGGGTTTTATTGCGAGTCATAATGGTTATGTGCGACCCTTTAATCTTATTCATGAGCGTGGTCTTATTTTGGCAACAAATGGAGATATGATCGAAGGTTTTGATCGCTTTTTTATGCCAAATAAAGGGGGAAAGAGACACAAGAGTGTGCAAAATGAACAAGATCATGTTGCTGTTCGGTTTCATCTTCATCCACAAGTTGAAGTTAACTATGATGGCAAACGTGTGTGTTTAGCTGTAAAGAACGAGAACGTGAAGAGCGAACAAGTATGGTATTTTGTATCGCCTGACGCAGATATTTGTCTTGAAGATTCGATTGATTTTGCAGAATTAACAGGTCCACAGCGGACACAACAGATTGTTTTATATTTTCGTCCTGCATTTCAGGAAAAAGTTCGTTGGCGTTTTATCCGTAAAGCGTTTGATAAAAAATCAGAACATTATTCCAACCCATAGTATATTGCGTTTTATCTTCGTGTCGCAAAACATCATCGTTTATTGTGGTAATATTCTCAAAATTTGAAGATCATATAAATTTTATACATGAAGCATTTTATTAGAGTATAGGTTGGATGTTTTTAGGCAAGGTTTGCTCATAGAATCTCATGAGGTGATGCTAAGAGGGATTGGCTCCCGAAAAAAGAGTTTTTGACAGACCACTGTTGATAGATGAGTACTGGTTAAGGATCTTCATTCTTTAAAGATGTGGAGAGAAAATAAAGCTGTTGCTTATCTTCGATAAGTTCTTAAGTGTGCTGTTGGGATTAATATTTATCTCTGAGAGAGTTGCATTAATAGGGTTACGCTCCCTCACGAAAAACAGAGCGCTATTTATTGCGTATTCACGGACGTATATTAAAGAAAAATCCCTTAATACTTCCAAGCCTATTTCGTGATGATGTCTGTGATGGGTATAACGGTAAATCCATGAAGCACCCCATCTTTACGCAAGGAGCAATTTAGCATCATCACACTATTTATTAGTGCCCAATTTTTGTAACAGCTCTTGGCACTAGAGATGATTCATAAGAGGCATTTTTAGCCTTTTCTTAATAGTTTTTATCCACACAGGATCCCCCGCTTGTAACGTGCAAGCGAATGGTTTTTGTATTCAACATACATAGATTTTAAATGGGAGAATCTTACGGTATTCGGGGTTCTAATTCAATATGAATAACGCTAAATTATCATTATAAATCAAATGTTTTACATCATAGAAGCACTGAGAATTCAAGAAACAACACATAGCAACGTCCGAGAAAAACAACCCTTCTGCTCTTTGTTATTATAAATGAAGTCATAATAACAAGCCACAAAATGCACGTTTTTTCACAGCAAAGCACTCTCTCAAATGCTTCAAACAACGTTTATAAAGATTTACGCGAATAACGTCGTGCAATCAAATTAATATCACCGCGACAAATTCCAAGATCGCTGAGTTCATATGTTGAAAGACACCTTAATGCATTAACTGTTCGACGATAACGGCGCCAATTACTATAAAAACGTAGAATATTCATATCCTCTACTCAAACTTTTCATTTCACTCTTTGGTTTAAGAATAGAGCATATTACTAAAAAGAGTTGTGTTATAATATCATAACAGGTATGCATCTACATACAAGATAATATCCCTTTAACATTTTGCTCATGTGAAAGGGAAGCCATTAAAGTATTAACAACAACAATATCTTATCCCTAAATAATGGTTAAATTATGTGCATTTTCTGTGGTGATAAACGTCTTCACGAGTAGATTCTTTGGATTGAATAACTGCTTCCATTTCAATAGTGATCAATAGTCATACGATGATTATGAAAAATTCCTTGAAACATTTGTCTCATATAATAGAGAGAATCAGCAAAATTATTAATGGCGGAAGTGTCGTGTTCCTGTGAAAACCATCGCTAAACCCTGCGCATCAGCAGCCGTGATAACTTCTTCATCACGCATGGAGCCTCCTGGTTGAATAACTGCTGTTGCTCCTGCTTCAGCTGCTGCTAATAAACCATCTGCAAAAGGAAAAAATGCATCTGATGCAACAACCGATCCTTTTGTGAGAGTTTCTGTTAAGCCTGCTCTTTGCGCACTTTCTGCTGCTTTACTTGCAGCAATTTTTGCTGAATCGATGCGGCTCATTTGTCCGGCTCCAATTCCAACTGTTGCGCTATTTTTCGCGTATACAATAGCATTTGATTTAACGTGTTTTGCTACACGAAAAGCAAACTGAAGATCACGCATTTCATCTTGAGTTGGTGCACGCTTTGTCACTACTTGCAATTTAAGATCATCAACCACCACGTTATCACGCGATTGCACTAAAATGCCTCCTGCAAGTGTTTTCGCAAGAAGTCCTCCACAGCGTGGATCAGGAACTCCACCTGTAATGAGCAAACGAAGATTTTTTTTCTTGGCAATAATTTCACGTGCCGCCATTGTGGCATCAGGAGCAATAATCACTTCTGTGAAAATTTTAACAATCTCTTCAGCACATTCCTCATCAAGGGTTTGATTTAAAGCAACAATTCCACCAAATGCCGATACATTATCACACATAAGAGCTTTCAAATAAGCTTCTTTCAAATTTTCTCCTTCCGCAACACCACAAGGATTGGCATGTTTAATAAGAGCGACAGCAGCGGTTTTTTGCGGATCAAATTCTGCCACAAGCTCAAAGGCTGCATCTGTATCATTCAGATTGTTATAAGAAAGCGCTTTGCCTTGTAAAAGTTTTGCTGTTGCAATACCAAAACGTTTTCCATTATTGCGATAAAATGCTGCCTGTTGATGTGGATTTTCCCCATAGCGCATAACATTCTCAAGATGACCAGAAAAACTCTGCCACGATGGAATTTCAATTTTTAAATCCCGTGCAAACCACGATGCTATTGCCGTATCATAAGCGGCGGTGTGTGCATAAGCGCGCATTGCTAGCTGATGACGCATAGATAAGCTTAAACATCCATTATGCTGTTTTAATTCAGCTAGAATCGAATCATAATCTTTTATCGCTGTTACAACACCAGTATAAGCATAATTTTTTGCCGCGGCGCGAATCATCGCCGGTCCACCGATATCAATATTTTCAAGAATCGTTTGCCCATCGGCTCCCGATAAGATCGTCTCTTCAAACGGATAAAGATTCACCACCAAAAGATCAATTCCATGAATGCTGTTCTTTTCCATAGCTTCCCTATGGCTAGGATCTTCTCTTACCCCTAACAAAGCACCATGAATCAAAGGATGGAGTGTTTTTACACGCCCATCCATTATCTCAGGAAATCCGGTAACTTCAGCAACATCTTTTACGGGTAAACCAGCTGCTATGAGGGTTTTGGCTGTTCCCCCTGTTGAAATCAATTCAACATTGTAAGTAGCATGAAGGGCTTGTGCAAAAGCAGCCACACCCGTTTTATCAGACACAGAAAAGAGAACACGACGAACCCGATGAAGATCAGGTATGGGAAAATTTTTGGCAATAACACCCATAACAGAAGCCTTAAAAATGAAAGAGTTAAAATTCTAGTAAAACACGCTTATAGATTTATAGCATAAGCCTTTAGCAAAATACACTGAAAGGATAAACTGTCTTTTTAGAATATGGGATGCCTCACCTTTTTCTATTATCCTGTAAAAACACTCTCATTTGGGGTGTGGTGGTGGGTGTATAAAGTCTCATTGAGACATTAAATGTTTTTTTGTTGCTTATAACTCAATATTTTATCTTCATAGCAGTTTTGAAACAAAAAACGCATCCGTATGTTCTCTGCTATATTAGCTTTTATGCTAGATGAAGGCGAAAGTATTGCGTATATCAATTGGAGTAATCTCTGAAATGGGAAACAACCTAACGAAGCAAGAATATAAAATTATAAAGGTAAAAATGAGTGTCTATCTTTCCTATCATTTTAAATTTGGCTGTATGTTTTTCAAAAGCGTTTATGATAATGTTTTAGAGTGAATTTTTTTAAGAGTGGAGATAATGCATTGCTTCACATTTTTGTGCATTACAATTTTTAATGAATTAACCTGTTAAAGCCCTCGTTTTATGATGGTTTTTTGAAGAGTATCGCGTAAATCCTTTGTGGATGGTATAAAGTCCATTGTATGCCTATGATCTTTATTTAACAAAGGCGCAAATTGGTAGCTTTTATTCTCTTTATCAGTTTCCAAGATTCTAAAAATTTTTGTTACTTGAGATGGAAGAGGTCTTTTTTTAGTTTTTTTGCCGTAGCAGAAAAAGAAAAGCTCCTAACACACCAGCAGCTAAAATAAACCACGTGATTGCATAAACGAGATGATTATTTCGAAAATGTACAATCGTAAGACCAACGACAGGAAGGTTTGCTTGTGGAGATGTTTTGCTGGCATCAATGAAATAAGGGGCAACAGTGGACAAACCAAGTTTTTGTGCCATAGCGGGGAGATCGCGTGTATACCATAAATTTTTATCAGGATTATTTTTACGCGGGAAAAATCCATTTTTTTCACTCATGCGTAATAAACCTATAATCGTTGTTTGTTCTGTGTCCGTGGTAGAATTTCGCTGAGATGAGGCATTGGTATGCGATTGCTCTGAGTTTCGAAAATTGTTACGTTCATCCATAGGGATAAAGCCACGGTTGATAAAGATCAGTGTATTATCAGCAGTTTGTAAAGGAGTCAAAACCCAATAGCCTGTAGTATTTTGAGCGGCAGCAGTGACTAAAATATTTTTATCTGTTAAAAATTTTCCTGTGGTAACAACAGGTTGATATTCGTTTTTTTCAAAAGTAACATCTGACCATTGATTTTTTGGGGGGGCTTTTATGGGGGGCAAATGAATGCGCTGATTGGCACTGGTGATGAGATTTGTTTTCCAGTTCAACCGTTGTACTTGCCATATACCTAATGCACTGAAGAGAAGAAAAAAACAAATACATAAAGTTCCAAACAAAAAAGAAGAAAAACGGCAAGAATCTTCCTGAAGCTTTGTCATGGGGGGCTCTTTTTTGCTCATGATTTATGCTTCCTTTCGGGACAATAAGTTTTTATTCTAACATGGTATGTATTTAAAAAAAACATTTTGTACGCTTTTTGGTGGAATTTGCACGCCTTATTGAGGAAAAAGATGAAGAATGAGCCAGTAAGATATGAAAAAGGTTTTATAAAAGACTTGACCTTTTGTTGTCGACCCCCTATTAGAAAGAGACTTCCCAATGATGCCCGTTCAAGGTTGCATTGTGCGTGTTTTGCGTTCATTGTGTCCTTTGGGTATGGGGATTTGAAAGTTTCTTAGAGTTTAAGGGTGAAGTTTATGTCTCGTGCATGTGAATTGACAGGGAAGACGGTTCTGTATGGTAATAATGTTAGCCATGCGAATAATAAGACTCGGCGTCGTTTTTTACCAAATCTTTGCAATGTGACATTGATTTCAGAAGTGTTACAGCAAAGTTATCGCTTGCGCATTTCAGCAAGTGCATTGCGTTCTGTTGAGCATCGTGGTGGCCTTGATGCTTTTTTGGTCAAAGCAGATGATAAAGAGTTGTCGCAACGTGCGCGTTTGCTAAAACGACAAATCATTAAGAAAAAAGCTGAGCAAGAAGGTGAGCAAAAGGCTGAACAAGCAGCGTAATTATTAGCGCCATTCTTTTTGGTTTATTGACGCTTTTATTCCGGTTTTCTGTTCTAGAAGTTAAGTTTTTTCAGGTTGATCGTTTAATTTTATTGGTTCCGTATCATAGGTTAAAAAAAATGCCCTCAAGCAGTCCTTTACGAGAACAGCAAAAGAAGAGGTACATTGTTTTTTCTATTTTAGCAATGTGCCTTGCTGTCACTGCTTCTAATATTTTTGTTCAATATCCTGTCTACTGGTTTGATTTAAATGAGCTGTTGACTTATGGGGCTTTTACCTATCCATTTGCTTTTCTGATCAATGATTTGACCAATCGTTTTTATGGTCCATCTGCTGCGCGGCGTGTGGTTTATGCTGGTTTTTTTGCGGGTGTCTTTGTTTCTTGGATATTGGCGACACCACGGCTTGCACTTGCTTCTAGTTTTGCATTTTTATTTGGGCAACTCATTGATATTGTTGTTTTTACTCCTTTGCGACGTAAAACATGGTGGAAAGCACCTTTAGCAGCAGCGTTGGTTGGTTCGGCTTTGGATACAGTACTGTTTTTTGCTCTTGCTTTTTCTAGCTCTTTTACTGTTCTTGATAAGATAACAGGCTATGCTGATAGTTCACTGGTGGAGAGTACTGTTTTGGGAGGGGTAGGCATGCCAGTTTGGCTCTCGCTTGCTTTTGGTGATTTTTCGGTAAAAATTGTTATGAGCCTGTTTATGTTGATTCCCTATGGAACAATTCTTAATATTGTAAAGCTTCCTCTTTATCAAAGTCATTCAAAGGATGATTCTTCTTTTGTTTGTAACAAATAATGATCTTTGTCCTTTTGTTTTGCTAAAGAAGAAAAGGTTGTGCGTTATGTCTTCTAAGAATAGAATTTGAGTGGATTCAAAAAAGGGATTTTGCTTCTTTTCTCAAGTTGTATTTATCCATACATCATCTATGCTTATGATGTGTAAGGAGATATTTTTGACTGATTCAGTATGAGATAAGAGCATCTTATCAGTATTAAAAACAGGTAATAAAGCTCTTATAAAGGCCAAAAAATGTCTTGTTAAGAATTTTGATGTCTTACTTATGATTATTTGAGCTATAAGAAACTTGGTTCTTATATAGGAAAAAACATTTCGATATACATTTGGGTAGTATATAAATAGAAAAATAAATACCAATGGTATCAAGTCCTTTTTGACAGTTTTAAAATTTGGCTATACTGCTATTTATCATTATTTTAGTAACAAATGTTTGTGCAGATATGTTAATGAATTTACAATTCGTTATAATGCGATCTCTGTAGAATTTGGCAAACGCTTCAAGTATTTATTTTAGATAATTGTAGGTTAGAAAATGCGATACTTGGAGCTGATAATATGAACAAAATGATAAATCAAAGAGATCATACAAAGGCTTTATTGGATAATTTGGTATTAACTTCCTCGAAAAAACAGAGAGAGACTAGGGAGTTGCCTATTGTAAAATCACCTCTTCGTTATCCGGGAGGGAAAAGTCGTGCTGTTCCTATGATTATTAATAACTATATAAGGAAACAAAAAACTTTATGTTCTTCTTTTGTAGGAGGAGGGGCAATTGAATTAACCTTAGCAAAAAGAGGAACAAAGGTTTATGCTTATGATGCTTTTAAGCCGCTTGTTATTTTTTGGCAGATGCTTTAGAGAGATGCTTTAGCTCTTGCAGAAAAAGTGAGAGAATATGAAGATATGACTCCCGTAATGTTTTATAATCTCCAAAAAACTTTTGGGAATATTAAAAATCAATTAGAAATTGCTGTCGTTTTTTCTTACTCTTAATCGCTCTTCTTTTTCAGGAACAACACTTTCTGGCGGTATGTCTCCAAGACATCTTCGATTCAATTATCGTTCTATTGAACGGCTTAAAGATTTTAAGATTGAAAATTTCACAGTGGAACATAGAGATTTTACAGAAAGTATTCCTAAACACTTTAACGATTTTCTTTATTGTGATCCTCCATATCTTATTAATCAAAAACTTTATGGTCAAAAAGGCGATAAACATAATTCTTTTGATCATCAATCTCTTGCTGAACTTTTAAGAAAGCGTCAAGGATGGGTTTTATCTTATAATGATTGTGTGGAAGTTAGAGAACTTTATAAAGGACATACAATACTTAACCCTGAATGGACTGACGGTATGGGAAACAATAAAAAATCAAATGAACTCGTAACTTTAAGTAAGGATCTTTAGGAAATTGCATGAATCAGGTAGAAAATGGAAAAGCCTTTGAATATGCTTTGGCTATGGGTTTTAAAAAAGCAACAAAGGCTTCTATAGAGTTTAACTCGTCCTTTCAAATAGTCGAGTCTTTTTATAATTTATTTAATGATACTGAAAAAGGCTTTTAAATCTTGCTTCTATTGAAGCAGTTGTTTTCTTACAGTTACATGATAAAAATATTAGAAACACGAAAACTATTGTTCTTCAGGAAGATTTTGTTGGGATCAAAGGAGATGTCCGTGATATTATTTTAAAAGTTCCTGAAAATCACATTGGTATTTCTGCAAAACATAATCATAGCGCTATCAAACATCCTCACCTTTCCGGTAAAATAGATTTTGGTAAAGAATAGACAGGTTACCCCCTGTAGCAGCCTTTATTTCAATGAAGTTAGACCTATTTTTGATTATTTAGCAGAGCTCAGAGATAAGAAGATGTTTTTTAGATATATAGAGGATAAAGACAGAAGAGTTTATCTTCCAATCCTGGAAGCTTTTTCTAAAGAACTTTAAAGGCTTTGTTTAGATTATCAAGATAAATTTGTGAAGCTATTGTTTTAGTATGTTATAGGTTCTTATGATTTTTATAAGATTATGATAGATACAAGATCTAAACAAAAACGGGTTATTATTCAGTCTTTTAATTTAAATGGCACTCTGGGATATGATCGTAAATGGAAAATTCCAAGCAAAATTTTATCAGTTGCACTAAAACCAGAAAGTAAAAACAAACTCATTATAATTTTTGAAGATGGTTAGAGCATTTCTTTTAGAATTCATAATGCATCCAGTAAAGTAGAAACTTCTTTAAAGTTTGATGTTCAATTTGTGGAATTATCTTCCCAGGTTGTTAGTCATCAAATTCCGATGGTTTAATGATAGAAATAATTTTTTAAGATGTAACTGTTGGCTGTTTCAAGTTAGGTTTATTTCTTATGAATATGAGGCATTTTATCACTAAAAAGTATTTCTAATTGTTTTGTTATGGCGTCGGCGAGTTCTTCAGCATTCATAATTGTTACAGCACGCTGATAATAACGTGTGACATCATGACCAATTCCAATGGCAATGAGTTCGATGGGGGAATGTGTTTGAATTTCTTGAATCACTGCGCGTAAGTGTTTTTCTAGATAATTGCTGGCGTTGACCGATAGTGTCGAATCATCAACAGGAGCACCATCAGAAATGACCATGAGGATGCGACGTTGTTCACGCCGCGATAAAAGGCGTTGATGAGCCCAAATTAAAGCTTCTCCGTCGATATTTTCTTTTAATAATCCTTCTTGCATCATCAAACCTAAATTGCGTCGTGCGCGACGCCATGGGGTATCAGCACTTTTATAGATGATATGGCATAAATCATTAAGGCGTCCAGGATTATGGAGTTTGTTTTGGGTAAGCCATTGTTCGCGCGATTTTCCTCCTTTCCAAGTTTTAGTGGTAAAACCTAAAATTTCAACTTTGACACCACAACGTTCAAGAGTTTGTGCCAAAATATCAGCACAACTTGCGGCAACGCTAATGGGGCGTCCGCGCATTGAGCCCGAATTATCAATGAGGAGTGAAACAACCGTGTCCCGAAATTGGGTGTTGCTTTCCATTTTAAAAGAAAGGGGTTGCATGGGGTCAATAATTAGACGTGGAAGCCGTGCTGTATCAAGATATCCTTCTTCAAGGTCAAAGTTCCAGTTGCGATTTTGTTGCGCCATCAAGCGGCGCTGGAGACGGTTTGCTAAACGTCCAACGATGTTTTGAAGATGATTGATTTGCTTATCAAGATAACGGCGTAAGTGATCTAACTCGTTTTCAGAACAAAAATCTGTTGCTTCCAAAATTTCATCAAATTGATGGGTGAAGATTTTATAATTGCCAAGTCTTTCCATTTGTTCCGAATCGGAAAAAAGGTGTTTGGGTCTGCTCGGCTTTTCTTGCCAAGGTCCATTTTTTTGCTCGCCGTCAGCTTGATCATTGTTGTTTGATTGTGTCGCTTGTGTTTTTCCGTCGTCTTGCACATCACTTTCTTGTTCAGTGCTGGTTTGTTCTTCACTTTGAGCGTGTTTTTTGTTTTTACTCTCTTCTTCTGCTTGGTCTTGAGGTGCACATTCGTTTTTTAATTTTTTATTGTTTTTACTGTTAGAAGCTTCAGCTTGTTGCACTGTCATTTTGAGTGTAACAAGCATTTGGCGAACAATCTGCGCAAAAGCTTGTTGGTTGTAAATATGATGTGGGAGCTCATTGAGTTCTGCCGCTGCTTTTTGTTCGAGTTCTTGACGCCACAATTCTAAGACAGGACCTGCTTCTCTTGGAGCTGTGCGCTTTGTTACTTTTTCACGTAATAAAAGTGCAATCGCTTCTTGGATGGGGGCTTCACTTTGGTTGCTAATTTTATCATAATGGGCTCTTTTGTATTTATCGGCGAGCATGATATCAAGATTTTTTGCAAGTCCCTCCATGGCTAAAGTGCCAATTGCTTCAACACGTGTTTGTTCGAGGGCATCAAAGACAGCACGTGCTTCTGATTCTAGTGGAGCAAATTGCATGTGAATACGGTTATCATGCCATGCTTTGCGTAGAGCCATGGAATCACCTAATCCGCGAGTAATGGTGATGTCTTTATTCGTTGCGTATTGAGGTAATTCTGGTAAACGTGCACAACTTTCGCTTAAAGATGGTCGGTTATGACTGAAGGAAACTTCAAGGTTGTTTGTGCCTGCAATTGCACGCATACAGGTGGAAAGTGCTTTTTTAAAAGCTTCAGCATTAAGAGTGTTGTTGGAAGAGTCCTTTACCGGATTTTTGTTGTCGCCAATATTGGTAGCCATGAGTGACAAATTCCTTAAGGCGAAACACCATGAATGAGTGATTCGGGAAGCTCTTGTCCAAAGGCGCGTTGATAAAATTCTGCAACAGTGGCACGTTCGAGTTCATCACATTTATTGAGAAAGGTTAATCGGAAGGCAAAGCCGACATCTTGAAAAATTGTTGTATTTTCTGCCCAAGTAATAACGGTACGTGGACTCATGACAGTTGAAAGATCTCCATTGATAAAAGATTGGCGTACCATATCAGCAACATAAACCATTTGTGAAATTGTCTTTTTCCCCTCAGCCGTTTGAAAAGATTTGACCTTTGAACAAATGATATCAACCTCTTTATCATGGGGTAAATAATTGAGTATCGTAACAATAGACCAGCGGTCCATTTGAGCTTGATTGATCTGTTGGGTACCATGATAGAGACCGGTTGTATCACCAAGACCAATGGTGTTTGCTGTTGCAAAAAGACGAAAGGCTGGATGTGGAGAGATGACACGGCTTTGATCAAGTAAGCTTAGTTTTCCAGAAGTTTCAAGAACGCGTTGGATAACAAACATAACATCGGGACGCCCCGCGTCATATTCGTCGAAAACAAGAGCAATATTATTTTGATAAGCCCATGGCAAAATGCCTTCTTTAAATTCAGTGATTTGTAAACCATCTTTTAAAACGATAGCGTCTTTTCCTACAAGATCGATACGACTTACATGACTATCGAGATTAATGCGAAGACAAGGCCAGTTGAGACGTGCAGCAACTTGTTCAATATGCGTTGATTTCCCTGTACCGTGATAGCCAGAAACCATTACACGACGGTTAAAGGTAAAACCTGCGAGAATCGCTAAAGTTGTTTGCTGATCAAAAAGATAATCAGGATCGATATCAGGAACATGGGAACTTTTTGTGCTAAAAGCAGGGATTTCCATATCTGTTTCAATATGAAATAGATCGCGAGCACAAAGTGTAATATCGGGCAAATTTTCAACGGTAAGATTTGTCATTGTGTTTTTAGAAGGGAGGGACGCTATTTATTCATTAGAAAACGATACAAGAGTTAGAGCATTTATGCAATGCTCTATAATGAAAGCCTTAGATGTGAAGGAAGATTTTTACGTATTCTATAATGTTTTGCAAAAAAATAATATCTTGCGCAAATAATGATGGTCTAAATGAAAATAGGCTCATATAAGTACATGTTTTTAGCACAAACCAGATTTTTTTAGCAAATTATAAGCATGTAAAACATCACGAAAGCGCTCTTCTGAAGCACGATTACCACCATTGGAATCAGGATGGTGCTTTTTTACCAACTCTTTATATTTCATTTTGATGTCTTCTGCTGAAGCGTTTGCCTGTAGTCCCAGTGTATCAAAAGCTTTTGCTTCTAAGGGCTTTAATTTTCGTGAGAAATTATTGGTTGAATGCCGCTCAGTAAAAAGCGTGAAGGGATCGCGCATGCGATTTTGATAGGCAGCTGTTCCAGAGCGAATCTTTGCATAATTAGCGGCTGTTTTTTTCGATGTACCATTGCTCAGATCTGTAGGCCATGTCGGACGATGTCCTGTGAGAGCATCCTTTTGAAATTTTGCGATATCTTTATTGCTAAGACCAGAGAAGTAATTAAAATTTTTATTATAGGCGCGTACGTGTTCAATACAAAAATATAAATATTGTCCTTCGTGATTTCGACCTGCTGGTGCTTTATGGGACCCTGTTTTTTCACAACCTTCCCACTGACACTGTTGCGCTTCTGGCTCAGCTTTTTGTTTTTTATTTGAGCTTATGCGAATTGAATCGAATAATTTAGATGTTATTGTCATACTCTTGGTTTATGCAAAATTGATTAATTTTACAAGAATTGACTTTTGAAAAATTTGTTTTCACACTTATTTTATTATGAAAAAGGTGTATTTTTGCACGTTCATTTTGTTTGAGGAATGAAAAATGTTTATAGAAACAATAATCAAGAGAAAGCTTCAGGATGCTTTTCATCCGCAAAAGCTTGAAGTGATTAACGAAAGTCATCTTCATGAGGGGCATCCTCACAATGAACATGCTTTTGATGGTAAAGGAGAAACACATTTTCGAGTGAAAATTTTATCTTCTTCTTTTTCCAATATGACACGCGTAGAAATACATCGAGCGATTTATAAAGTTTTACAAAAAGAGTTAGCTACTTGTGTCCATGCCTTGGCACTTGAGGTTGAAACACTCTAATTTTTTTGATGAGACGTTTTTTAGGAACGGGGATGGGCCTTTTGATAAATTTCTAACAAATGGTCTGTATCGACATGGGTATAGATTTGTGTGGTGGAAAGACTAGCGTGCCCAAGAAGTTCTTGAATCGTGCGTAAATCTCCTCCCCGTGATAAAAGATGGGTGGCAAAAGAATGGCGCAGTGTGTGAGGCGTTGCAGTTTCTGGTAAACCAAGGCTTGCTCGTAAGTTGCGTACAGTTTTCTGAATAATGGCGGGCTGTAGGGGGCCGCCTCGTGCCCCGCGAAATATGGGTTGGTTATCCACTAAAGGATATGGGCAACATTTGAGATAATTTTGTACAGCTTCGTAAACAATTTTGATGAGAGGAACAAGGCGTGTTTTGCCGCCTTTTCCTGTTATAAATAAACTTGTTTTTTCAGGATCAGAAAATTGTTCTGGTGTGAGGCTTAAGGCTTCTGATATTCGCATTCCACAGCCATAGAGAAGCATGAGGACAGCCGCATTACGAGCGTTAATCCAAGGTTCATTTTCTAGCTGGTTTTCTTGTTTGACTATGTGAAGTGCTGATTTGATCGCTAAAGGTTTTGGGAGTGATTTTGGGTGTTTGGGGCTTCGGATAAGTTGAGCCGCGGGAACATTGACGATTCCTTCACGTGATAGGTACTTGAAAAAAGAACGTATGCCTGCCACTCCGCGGCTTAAAGAGCGAGCACTTACATTGTTTGTACGCCGATAAGCAAGATAAGCACGCAAGTCACTGATGCGTAAAAGAGCAAGATCTGTAAGGGTTGGTGTATGGCTTAAGTGTTGACAGAGAAAAGACAAAAATTGCCGCGTATCACGTTCATAGGCTTGCACTGTTTGTGCCGACATACGACGTGTTTGGACGAGACACTCTAACCAATTTTTCCTTGCGTTTAAAATTGCATGGTCTGCTGGAATGAGAGGAATATTTTCATCTTTTCTCTTGTCGTTTTTGATAGGCATTATCTAGTTGAGAGTTTCTTTCTTTTTAGATTTTTCATCGTTAGAATGACCATTCTTGTTTTGGGGTTGCTCTTCACGATTGATAAGTTGCTTTTCACCTTTGAGAGAGAGTATTTTTAAGAGATTGTGTGTTGACATCAAATGCGCAAAAATTAATCCTAAAAAGCCATTTTTATGAAGTTTGGCAAGTTGGCTTGCTGATAATTTATTCAATTTTTCTTCATCAACAACCCAAAAATGTTCCAATTGCGCTGAGAGTCCTTTATCGTTTTTCACATTGATAGATTTCTGGCTTAGAAGATCCATTTCCACAAGAGCATCAATAAACTCAGAGGTTTTCTCCATAGCGATTTTAAAACTTTCAAGAAAACGAATACGTTCTTCCATAAAAGGAGAAATAGAGCCGTCGGAATTAAAAAGTTCTGTTCCTGCAACTTCATTAAACATACCTGACTGTTGATCAAAGCAAACAGAAAGTTCTTTTTCATTGCTAATTTGTGCCAGAACAAAAGGATAGCGACGGACAAAAGCAGGGACATAAGTATTGGTTTTCCAACTTTTATCAGAAGCGATATAGTCATTTTCGTCATTAGAAAGACCGACAAGAGCCGCGGATGTGTAGTGCCGTTTTTTTTGTTCATCTTCGGCGCACATAAATAAAATGGGATAGTCTAGTGCTGCTTGAAAATATTCAGTACTTGCTAAAGGAACCCAGTGAGTATCCTTGGCAAAAGACATATCACTTGGAGGAGCAAATTTTAGATTTTTATGGGAAACTTTGTTGATTGGTGTGATATCTTTGTAAAATAGCATAATATTTGCCATAAGACTTTCTCCTTTATTAATTTGTTTTTTGTTACCAAGAAAGTTCTTTTAGAAGATTGTCTCATATGGCAACAAGATTGAATAGAAAACTATAAGATTAAAGGGTTCATTTTTGAGAGATAATATTTTTGCATGAAGTATAATAAAGAAAAGCTTAAAAATAAAGTCTATCTTGCCATTATTGGTATGCCTCATGGTATAAAAGGAGATGTTTTTGTTAAAATTCTAAGTGCTGAGCCACAGCGTTTCAAGTCCTACAGCACTCTTTATGATGATATGGGGCGTTCTTATGAAATTGTAACTCTTCGTATACAAAAAAATAAGGCGATTGTACGTTTTAGAGGGGTAGAAAATCGTAATGTTGCTGAGTCTTTAAAAGGTATTCGCCTTTATGTGATGCGTAATCAATTAATTGATGATCTGGATGAGGATGAGTTTTATCAAGTTGATTTAATAGGCTTGCGTGTTCAAGATTTTGGGGGAAAAGTCGTGGGTGAAGTGTGTGGTTTCTTTAATTTCGGGGCTGGTGATTTGCTTGAAATACGTTTGAATACGGGTAAAAGAGTTCTTATTCCCTTTAGTAAGGTGGCGGTACCAGAAATTTGTATGGATTCTGGTTTTCTTGTTGTTGATCCCATGGCAGCTGGTTTAAGTGATGGGGGAGACAATGATAAAAAGGAAATAGCTTGAATCTAAAAATAAAGATGAAGGGAAAAATAACCGATGAATTTCGTCAATAAAAAGTGGAGAGTGTGGAAATATTAAAAATGTACTTTTGAGTAGATATTGTAAACACTTTATCTTGAGATAGTCCTGAATTTTTAGAGTCTTTTTTTAGTGCAAGTATTTAGAAGGATCGTATTGAATATGACGCAGATCAAGGAGATTTATATTAACGCTATAGCGTTAAAAGTCTTGTTTGTGCTATTTTTGCTATTATTAGAGTCTGTTTAAGAAAATAAGGATGAGAAATAAAATGAAGTTTCAGGCGCGCGTTTTAACCCTTTATCCTGAAATGTTTCCTGGTTTTTTAGGGTATTCTTTAGCAGGGCAAGCTTTGGAGCGCGGAATTTGGTCACTGGAGACGGTACAGATTAGGGATTTTGCTTTGGACAAACACCATAGCGTTGATGATACACCTGCTGGTGGGGGGGCTGGTATGGTAATGCGGGCGGATGTATTGGCGGCTGCTCTTGATTTTTGTCCACAGGATTCGCCAAGATTGTTGATGAGTCCACGTGGGCGCCCTTTTGACCAAGCTTATGCGCATAGCTTGGCTCGTGATACGGGTGTAACGTTAGTTTGTGGACGTTTTGAAGGGGTTGATGAGCGAGTCATAGAAGCACGAGAATTAGAAGAAGTCTCTATAGGTGATTATATTCTTTCAGGGGGTGAAACAGCTGCATTGGTTATCTTAGATGCTATTATACGTCTTTTGCCTGGAGTGATGGGGAATGCAGCTTCTGCGAAGAGTGAAAGTTTTGAAAATGGCTTGCTGGAACATCCGCAATATACACGTCCTTCCCTTTTCGAAGGGCGGGGTATTCCGCCTGTGTTGCTCTCAGGTCATCACAAAGCGATCGCAGATTGGCGTCAAAGTCAAGCCGAATTGTTAACACGTCAACGTCGTCCTGATCTTTATGCGCGTTATGATAAAAATCATCAGAAAACTTGATTCATATGATAAGGTGGTGTATTGCATGGCTCTCTTTTTAGAGAGTTTTTTTATAAAAGGTTTTCTGTAGTTCCAAAATTAAATGAAGGAATGGTGTATTCGCTCCTGTGTAAGGCATAGCCTAAAGAGCTCCTTATTCTTAATAAAGGCTTTTTTGGTAAGAGTTGAGCGCTCTGACTGTTCGATAAAGAACATGAAGGATAAAAGAAATGAATATTATCGCACAACTTGAAGCTGAACAATGTGCAAAAATTGAAGAAAAGCGCCAATTTCCAGCCTTTCAGCCAGGAGATACAGTCCGTGTCATGGTGCGTGTGACGGAAGGTACGCGGACGCGTGTTCAGGCTTACGAAGGTGTTTGTATTGCGCGTTCAGGCGGTGGGTTGAATGAGACCTTTACAGTACGCAAGATTTCTTATGGTGAAGGGGTAGAACGGGTGTTTCCTGTTTATTCTCCGTTGATTGAAGGTGTTGAGCTGGTGCGCCGTGGTAAAGTGCGCCGTGCAAAACTCTATTATCTTCGTGGTTTGAGAGGTAAAGCTGCGCGTATCGCTGAAAAGAGAGATTATCGGAAAAAAGCTGAAAAGGTTGTTGAGAAAGTAGAAGCAGCAGCTGTAAGCACAGATGTTGAAAAGCAAGTTGCTGAGTAAAGATTATATCGGCTAAACTTTATGCAAAAGCGGCATAAAAGTCGCTTTTTGTGTCTTTTGTGATTCGTTTTGTCTTTTAAAAGGCTTGGAGGGGACATAAAAATGTTTAATCTATCAATTTTTGCCTCTTTTTATTCTTAATAACGGGTGAATTTAGATATCATTGCATATATCGTGGATACTCAAAAAGATAAGTTTAATCTGAAAAAATGCCTATTTATATTTGAGAAAAGATGTTAGACCTTTGACGTGAAGATAAAATTGTATTAGATTAAGGCGAGTTTTGCGGATTATATCCGTGGAGTAATCGGTTTTTTTATGCGTGACCTTTAATCCGTTATTTGAGACAACCGACCTGTAATATTGGTATCTTGAGATGCCAAACAAGTAAAAACGAGATAATATATTTAGTCGTTTTATGCGGACTTTCTCGTTCATTGCGGTTGCAGTAAAAACCAGGTCAGGATATTTTATGACAGAAACAACTAGGATAAAAGAGCGCCCTCGTTCCCCTCATATAAGTATTTATCGTTGGACAATTACTATGGCTATGTCCATTGCGCATCGCGTTACGGGTATGGCACTTTATGTTGGAATGGTCTTTCTTGCTGTTTGGTTAATTGCTATTGCTTGTGGGGAGGAGACATTCAGAACGGTTCACGAGATTTATAGTTCTTGGTTTGGATTGTGTATCTTGTTTCTTTATACTTTGGCAGGGGTTCATCACATGGTTGGTGGTATTCGCCACATTGTTTGGGATATGATGCCTTGCCTTTTGGCAAAAGAAAAGGCAACAGTCACTGCTTGGGCGACAGTGTTTATCTCTCTTATTGTTACTTTTGTAATTTGGATTATTGGATATAGCGTTGTTTAGCTGGGGGTGAAAAGAGATATGAAAAAAGACTTTCGAACGGAACTTGGAAAAGTACGGGGGCATGGGAGTGCTCATGAAGGAACAGAGCATTTTTGGCTACAGCGTTTGACTGGGCTTGTCAATCTGCCGCTTTTGATATTTTTTATTGTTCTTATTCTTTCGCTTGTAGGCAAGGATTATAGTATTGTGCGTGCACGGCTTGCACATCCCGTTGTGGCTATTTTGATGGGATTGATGACTTTTTCAGTCCTTTATCATATGAAACTTGGTATGCAAGTGGTGATTGAAGATTATATTCCACGTGAAGGTTTCCGAATATTCTTTTTGACGTTAAATATTTCATTTTGTTTTCTTATAGGTGGTGTCATTATTTTTTCTCTTTTGAAAATTGCATTAGGGGGTTAAACAAGTATGGCGGGTACAGGATCATCTCTGGGCGCTAGAGCAGGTAACGCCCCTTATCGCACTGTAGATCATAAATTTGATGTTGTTGTTGTTGGGGCAGGTGGTGCAGGATTACGTGCAACACTTGGTATGGCGGAACAAGGATTAAAGACAGCTTGTATTACGAAGGTTTTTCCAACTCGCTCACACACGGTTGCAGCACAAGGGGGGATTGCTGCATCGCTTTCAAATATGGGACCTGACAATTGGCAGTGGCATTTATATGATACCGTGAAAGGTTCTGATTGGTTGGGTGATACCGATGCAATGGAGTATTTGGTGCGTAATGCACCTGCTGCTGTCTACGAATTAGAACATTATGGCGTTCCTTTTTCGCGGACGCAAGAAGGCAAAATTTATCAACGTCCTTTTGGTGGACATACGACACAATTTGGTGAAGGTCCACCTGTTCAGCGTACTTGTGCAGCAGCTGACCGTACAGGCCATGCCATTTTGCATACGCTTTATGGACAAAGCTTAAAGCATAATGCGCAATTTTTTATTGAATATTTTGCACTCGATCTTATCATGACGGATGGGGTTTGTACGGGGGTTGTGGCATGGGATCTCGATGATGGTACAATACATCGTTTTTCTGCCAAAATGGTTGTGCTTGCAACCGGTGGTTATGGACGGGCTTATTTTTCTGCGACATCGGCGCATACCTGTACGGGTGATGGTGGTGGAATGGTCGCACGCGCTGGATTGCCACTTCAGGATATGGAATTTGTGCAATTCCATCCGACAGGGATTTACGGTTCTGGCTGCTTAATTACAGAAGGAGCTCGTGGTGAAGGAGGCTATTTAATCAATTCTGAAGGTGAACGCTTTATGGAGCGCTATGCACCTTCCTTTAAGGATTTAGCTTCACGTGACTTGGTTTCGCGTTGTATCACACTTGAAATTCGTGAAGGACGTGGCGTTGGACCTAAGAAGGACCATATTCATTTGGTTCTCAATCATATTGATCCTGCAATCTTGCACGAACGTTTACCGGGAATTTCGGAATCAGCACGGATTTTTGCAGGTGTGGATGTAACAAAAGAGCCTATCCCCATCTTGCCAACGGTTCATTATAATATGGGTGGGATTCCTACCAATTACTATGGGGAAGTTCTCAATCCGACGGCTGATTCGCCTGATCGTATTCAACCAGGGCTGATGGCGGTAGGAGAAGCAGGATGTGCTTCTGTTCATGGGGCTAATCGCTTGGGGTCAAATTCATTAATTGATCTTGTGGTGTTTGGTCGTGCTGCTGCCATTCGCGCGGGCGAAGTTATTGATCGGAATGCAGAAATTCCACCCATCAATGAAGAAGCTGTTGACGAAATTATAGCGCGTTTTGATCGTTTACGTTTTGCACAAGGGGCGATACCAACAGCTCTATTGCGTGAAAAAATGCAACGCACAATGCAAGAAGATGCGGCAGTATTCCGTACAGAAGATTCTTTGCAACAAGGATGTCAACGGATGAATAAAATCTGGGGGGAATTGTCTGACCTCAAAGTTACAGATCGTTCTCTGATATGGAATTCTGATTTGGTTGAAACATTAGAGCTTGAAAATCTCATGGCGAATGCAATTGTGACTGTTCATTCTGCACAAGCTCGTTTAGAAAGCCGTGGCGCTCATGCTCGTGAAGATTATCCAGAGCGTGATGATAAAAACTGGCGTAAACATACGCTTTCACATTTGTCAAAAGAGGGTAAGGTGACGTTATCATATCGACCTGTCCATGTGGACCCGTTAACATCTGAAGCTGATGGTGGGATCGATTTAAAGCGCATTGCACCTAAAAAACGGGTTTATTAAGGGGAGACACGAATTATGGTACAAATTAAGCTTCCCAAAAACTCTCAAGTCAAACCGGGGAAGGTTTGGCCTAAACCTGAAGGTGCGACAGAGCTGACAGAATTTCATGTTTACCGTTGGTCACCAGATGATGAGAATAATCCTCGTCTGGATACTTATTACGTAGATCGTTCTGCTTGTGGTCCAATGATTCTTGATGGGCTTTTGTTTATTAAAAACCATATTGATCCAACTTTGACACTTCGTCGATCTTGCCGTGAAGGCATCTGTGGTTCATGTGCGATGAATATTGATGGAATCAATACATTGGCTTGTACCAAAGGGATGGATGATGTAAAACACCCCATTAAAGTCTATCCTTTGCCTTCCATGCCGGTTGTTAAAGATTTGGTTCCTGACTTGAAGCGCTTTTATGCGCAACATCGAGTCATTGAGCCTTGGTTGCAAACAGTTTCTCCTGAACCTGCGAAAGAATGGTTACAAAGTCACTCCGATCGCCAAAAAATCGATGGCCTTTATGAGTGTATTTTGTGTGCGTGTTGTCAGACTTCATGTCCAAGTTATTGGTGGAACGGTGATCGTTATTTGGGACCCGCTGTTTTGCTTCAAGCTTATCGCTGGATTGCGGATTCACGTGATGAGATGTGTGGTGAACGTCTTGATAATTTAGAAGATCCTTTCCGCCTTTATCGTTGCCATACGATTATGAATTGTGCGCAAACTTGTCCAAAGGGATTAAATCCAGCGAAAGCGATTGCTGAAATTAAAAAACTCATGGTTGAACGCCGCCTTTGAAAATTTATTGCTTGATGAAAATGAAGCGCAAGGTAGAAAATTGTATCTCCTTTTAGCAATTAAATCTCTAAAAGAAGATCGGCTGCTTATGAGGGTGCAGTAGCTATAATCATTCTAAAAGCGAAGTAATCTCTAAAAATTAAGCAATCCTTGTAGAAGCAATCCTTGCAATGGCTGAGCAGAAAACTCATAGTTGAATATTACTTTGAAAATTGACCGATTAACGAACAGTAAAAAGAAAAACAGAAAATTGTGCGTGTTTTTTGCGCTTCTTGAGGTTTAATCTCTAAAAATTTATTGGCTTTTATGAGGTGGTTACCATAGTTATTATTGCCTTTAAAAAGGCATTAGTCTTTCGGGTAAACTATACTTTAAATAGTGTTCTGTGTAAAAACAATAAAATCAATATGCCATGTGTTTTTATTTTATTAAATTCGTATCAAAGTTTTTATTTTAATGCAGATTCAATTAATCATTTTTTATAAAAATATAACTCTGTATAAATAGAGCACAAAAAATAAATGCTGATACAAATATTATAACGAATGTAAATTATTCATATGGAATACAAAGAAGTGATCATTATGACAGTTTGTCATTTTACGATACGTTTATTATAATATCGAAAACATTGCGAATATTCAGGGATTAGGAATTTTTGATAACATCATTTATATATTTAAAGGTCATATTTTTTATTTTAAAGATTGGATTGTTAATAGCATTAAAAAACAAAATTTATAGTTCTTAAAAAATGGAGAACTTAAAATTCCTATCTATTGTAGAGATAGATCATACAGTTAAGGGGGAAGTAATTTAAAATTATTGTAACGTCATAGATTTAAATTCATTAAAGAGCAGATAAGACGTTTGAAAAAATAGCAAATTTATAGGTTTCTCTAAAAATTTAGAAAACGATAGTAAGAATTCTAAGAACACATGTTGCGAATGTGGAATAAGCGGTGTTTGTAGGTTCGTTTGAGTTGAATAAATTCAATCATCAAAGAAAATATGTTGTATTTTGACGAGTTTCGGAGGTTTTGATGTTATATGTTTTTATCTATCAAAAATAGAGATTTCTAGATTTAGATCTTATTTATTATGTTAGGGTATTTCATTGTTCTTGTATGTATGCTTAAGAAAGTTGTTTAAGCAGTAAAAGTGTTTTTTATTTTTCAGCATAAAAGATATTTCTTAACATGAAAAAGAGGTTTCCAAGTATTAACGGTATAATCAGTCATTGTTTTGGTATTTATTCTATTGTGCCATAAAACACTATCGTATTTAGGATGTGGTAATTAAAGTGGTTTGAAATCTGCTAGGCGAGGGGGCGGATTGTTTGCAGATTAGTTTTTGCGTGTTAAGAGGCTTCGTCCTTTGAGGTGTGATAGGTGGAGTCTGTTAGCCAATTACGTAAACTAGAGCGAAATCTACGTGGACAGGTTTTTAGTCTAATCTCTCTTATATATTGTGATAGGAAATTCACATTAATAAGGACCACGATCGGTTACAGAAAAAAGAAATCATTGCGAAAAAACAAGCGTGCTTGTTTTAAAATTTTTAATGCTTCTGATCATAAGGGCACGCGAAAATCTCCTGTAGTATCACGCAGACCGTTCATATTCTCGAGCCAAGAATTGTCCATATATCCCCTTCAATCTGATCTTCACGAATTGATGCAAGAGATGGGTACGAGCACCTGTAAGAATAAGCAGACGCAAAGCCAGTTGTATCATTATTGTTGCTTTGCAGAGTGTTTGATAAAAATCTAGAACATTTCTCCAATTCATTGTCGGTTTATTAATGACTTTATGGCGTTGTTTCTCTAAAAGAGCTTTTGCTGTTGTAGCTTTTACCTATCAGATGGGAGTTAAGAGTATTACTTATCTCTCTGTTGGCGTAATCTCTGAAACCGGTATACAGCCTCCTAATTTTTGGGGAATATGAAGCTGTAAAGGTGCAAACCAGTTTGCATTTTGGTCGTCATTTTTAGTTCAGTTTTATGACTTTCAAAAGCGTCTAGAGTAATGCCTTTTAAATAATAGAGATTACGCATTGCTTTACGCTTTTGTTTCTTTCGTTCTTTAAAAAGATCATAACCCTTATGCAAAACAGAACGCCCAAACCAAATACATTTGGCTTGTCAATTTACGCGCTTGTTTTAAAGAACCCTCTCTTTAAAGTTCCCAAGCTCATTTCGCGACAGGGCTTGTGGATGGTATAATGGTAAAGTCCCGATGAACAATATAAAATTTGTAGAGCATTTCTATCTTTACACTTCATAAAAGAGCAAGCTGGGCGCCATTATACACTTTGCCAACTCCCAATGTTGCGACAGTTTTTGGCATTTGGGACGGTTTATAAGAGGCATTTTTAGTGCTTTTTTATACAGTTTCATTCTACACGGTTTTATTTATTTGTAATGTGCAAGAGACATGAAATGAGAGAATCCTACGGTACTAAGATCTTTTATCCAACATGCAAAATAATGAACACTCTTTATAAATCAATGTGATGCATCTTAAGAAGTGGGATTTTAGATCTGTGCTTTTAGGAATTTTCGTTTTTTGAGGCGCAGAGAAGAGAGCAGGAATATTCAGAGTAGAGCTTACCTTGTGTAATCTATGGATATCGTCTTTAGGATGGGGACATAAGCCACGTGATATGGTTAGCAAAGCTTGCTTAAGAGAAATTTGGTTGTTTACGAACAGTCGGAGGTTAAGAATCTTTCTTCGTCCGAAGAAGACGTTGATATGCCACTATACTTTTTATTACCAAATAGAATGTGGTTTATAGATGCTAAATCGAAATGATAGTTTATTTCGTATGAGGTTTTCCGTATCTGGAGATTGTTTGGTTAAAAAACATATTTATTAATCACTTGAAAATAGCACTTAGAATTTTAAACGATAAGTTTTGGTCTTGATGACGATAATTATTTGTGATGATCGAAAGTACCTATTTTACAAAGCTTTCATTGATAGGTGAATCAAAATTTATTCTTTTCTTTTGTTGAAATATTTATTTTATAGCTATTTCTTTTTGCATCAAACATACCTTTATCAAAAGATAAATGGAAAAAATGATTAAAGGTAAGAAAATAGAGAGAGCCTTATGTATAATTTGGTTTTCTCGTAAAGTTTTTGTATATTAACTTTTTTCTTCTTTTATTCATGAAGAGTGTAGAAAATGCATTGGAGAAGTAAAGAGAATAGGAAAAGTTAAAAAATAGCCGTAACAATTAGTGACGGCTATTTTTGTTCGCATCATATTACCGAGAGAGGAAGTTCCCCTTAAGCGATTTTTGATTTGGCAAAAATCGGGTCGTAAAAGACTTCAGAGAGTTTTCTATCTCTAAAGAACAACACTACGTCAACTGTTGTATAGAGAACGATTTTTATCATTTCTAACTCGAGTTGCCGGCCAACTTCTGATCTTTTAATCAAGGTGGCACATCGTTCAAATGTCTGCAAAGCGCTGTTGGCATGCGTTGTTGTAATCGATCCGGGATGACCAGTGTTGAGTGAATTGAGATATTCCCATGCTTCATTACCTCGCAATTCAGCGAGAAAAATTCGGTCGGGCGACTGACGCATACACGCATCTAGGCATTCTTCAGCTGAAACACGGCCTACATTATTACCATAAATCATATGTACATGATTGGGATGATTGGGTAGAAAAAGCTCATGAACATCTTCAATTGTGATAATACGCTCCTCTACAGGGACCTTTTCAATTAAAGAGCGAGCAAATGTTGTTTTACCAGATCCTGTCTTACCTGCAATAATAATGTTGCGTTTGTGAAAGACGCATTCTTGTAAAAAGTCAAGAATTTTTCCATCACGTTTATGTTGCAAAAGTTGAACTTCAAATGGCTCCAACCGTGTGAAGTCCTGCTTCGATAACAAGTTATTTGCTTCTTTTTGCGAAGGTTTGTTAAAACTTACGTCGGAGAAATCATCAAATGCACCTTCTTCTTTGAGTTCTTCTAACGTCTTAACTATAAGAGAATGTTTACGAATTACAAAGGAAAGAGCACCATCAACGACAGCTGGCGTTTGTATAATTGTACCACGTTGTCCACCAGGCAATAGCACATAATTAATACTTTTGGGAGCCATACCGTTATAAACGATAATAGCTGTAATGAGCGTTTGCAAAAAAGTGGTTGTTAACTCTGGTACGCTATGTACTTGCCAACCCTTAAAGCTTTTCGTCCATACTTCACAGGGGCGGCAAATCGATAATTCAGTGATCGAGGGATCTTCTAAGAAACAATCAAGCGGTTGTAGAAGCTGAAAAACTGCTTGATCTTTCTGTATCGGGTTAACGTGTGACAAGACTGTAGACATCGCTGAAATCCAGATCACGAGCAACAAAAATATTTACTCGTTCGCCTTGGTTTTTGTAAAGTGTTGGTGTGATATTGATGGAGTTTTGAAGAACATCGATTGCTATAGATTCAGCATTCTGAGCACCTTTATTTTGTGAGTTCTCTTTATTTTCTTTACTGATTTTACTAACTTTTCCTTTTACCCATTCTCCTAAATCACCGATAATGCTTACCATAATTGCACCACCAAATCTCTCCCAAAAGTGTCTATCAACCCAGCCACCAATACCCGCTTCACCCAGAGGACCTGTGCCAGGTGAGTCAAGATTGACAACAACACCAGAAGGCGTTTCGATGCGTAACCATTGCACAAACACACGCGTTTGTCCTTGTTGTATGCCACTTTGGTAAAAACCAACGACTTTAGAACCACGGTCAAGCAAAACAACACGACCACTTGTGGAATAAATATCGCGTGTTAAATGACAGGTCGTCATTCCGGGTTGTGATGTAATGATCTTTGTTTCTAACGTGCAATCTATTTGTGTTCCTTGCGTAATCAAAAAGTCACGGTTACGAATTTGCACCGCATGTGATTGACCTAAACGTACGGGCTGAAGGTTATCAAATAATACGCCACTACCTCTATCATTATTCGATGCTTTGTTATTTGTATCTGTAGATCCTTCGCTACCACCGCTGTTAAGGCTAGAACTGAGCATACGTTTGCGTGCTAATTCTTCAGAATCTTGGAGCATATGTGGAGGAATGGCTGTTTGAAGAAGCTTACTCAAAGCCGGTGGAATATCCAGGTTTGAATCTTCTATTTGTGCTGATTTTTCTGCTTCTTCTACAATCTTCGGCTCTTCTATAATCCGAGGGACATAGTTTGGTATAATTTGCTGTACTATTTGTTGTGGTTTTTCTTCCTCAACTTCCACGGTATTACGCATTTTAAAAGCTTTCCAAGTCAAGGCAATCGGTATCGTTACTATGACAATAAGTCCTACCACTAACAATGCACGGGTACCTGGAATTGTCGGACGACGTTCAGAACCTAGTTCCGACCCTCCATAAGTACCTTCAATATGTTTTTGCTCGACGTTATCCAGTTTTGTACCTTTTCCCTCTCCTTCCTTATTGTCAAACATCATTTTCCTCCTTTATTGATACGATAAACCACCGAAGATACTGTCCCTGTTGTGTTTGGTACGCCATTGGGGTCATAGGCTTCATTAAAAACAGCTAGAGCGCGTTTACCAAGTCGTATGAGCCATTTAGGATTGACCTTATGAACGGCGATAATATCATTAGAACTGCCGATAACGGTGCGTGGTATTAAGCTTTCATTGCCTTCAGCATCTACGACATAAATCGATGGCATATCCATGTTAGCGGGAAATTTGAAGTAAGTAATACGCCCATTGTCCCAAGCATTTATCGGAGCAATATCTTGATGACCGCTCATAGTATAACTGAGATTATAGCCTTTGACGCTTTGGTGAAAACCACGTTCAATCGCAAGGCGTCGGTTGTTTTCTTCTGACTTTTCATCATTTGAATCGGGATAATGGAAAGCTAATTCATATGTTGATCCTGCACGGTCATTTCGAAACTGTAGTCGGAATTTGTAACTCCGTTTGTCAGTTACAACGATGAGATTGGTATTGGCAAGTTCTGCTTTTGGTTTAATAAAAATATGCCGCCCTTTATGAGCAAAGGCATAGGCTTCTGAATCGCCAAAGGCATGAGTGATATACTGTTCACCTTCTTCAAGAATAATATGTGTTGCCACACCAAGAACTGTTTCAATTTGAACCACATCGGCTTCGTTATATGTTATATAGCGAATGCGGTGATCATATTGTGAATTTGATGGACTTTTGAGCGCCTGCACAGGTACCGTATAAAGAGAAGAAAACGAAGACAATAGAACAACGAACGCAAGTTTTTTCATAACAATCAATTCCTTAATCATTTAACAGTATTTCTGGGTCAGAACGGTAACTTGTTATTTGAAAACCAAGGGGGTTAAGCAATCGATCAGATGATTTCATGGGTGCACTGACATAGGTGTAACCAATTGTTGCAATCTGGTGCTGTTTTGGTCCGGTAGTAGCACCGCTGCTGTCAAGTTGCTGAGTCGTAAAACGTACAGTTGCTTGACCGAGTCCATTAAGCTGGATTGATCGTACTTTGACTGTGATACGTGCTTTATTGGAAAGCACTTTGTCCCGTGCATTTTCTCCATCATAGATTTTATAATATTCTTGTTGAACAGATGCCGCACTTAAAAGTGCTGTTGTGTCATAGTTCAGTTGAATCGTATCGTAGTCGTAATTTTCGCGGTTAAGCACATATTGGTTTAGCCAATATCTATCTACAACTTCACCATAGCTTTCTTTGTGTTCACGCATGACTGAGATAACATCAACTGCACCCGTCGTGTTATCAACGCGCAATACTAAGGGAGTTGGAGCTGGTTGAGAAAACCCAACGACTCCACATATCATACCGAATAAGCCAAAAAGACCAACAGTACTCGCTACACGCCATGCTGTTCTGCGCGATCTTATAAATTCATTAATAAGATCACGTTCTAAGCCACGGCTTTCTTCATAATAACTGCTAAGTTGTTCGGCTTTCACTGGTTTTACTTGTTTTGTTTTCATCTGTCTCCTCGCTTAATTTCGGCAGGGATTGTTTTATTAATAGGCACACGGTTCCTATCATTGGGCTGTTTGAGCTTTGGTGCTAATACACAAGCCGATAAAAGGTTTGCAATCAAAATTACAAGAATGATATTTTTCATTTTAATATGACTCTTTTTTACCATTATATGCATCTTAATATTTATTGTCATTATTATAATTTTGACACTAAAGTAAAGTGTATAGTTTGCGATAATTGATCTTTTCTTAATTTCATTTTTTAATTTATGAAAATAGCTCAATTTTAGTGCGAATATTTTTTACTTTAGGATTGGATATCCTCGTTATTTTGTCATATGGATATTAAGGGCATCTGTTACGAGCAGCATT